>JAFAIO010000354.1 GCA_019236675.1 Verrucomicrobiota bacterium | reverse complement strand
CGTAATCTGTGTAATCTGCGGATATTCCCTTCTCAACGTGCCGCGTCCATGGCCCATCTCGCAAGTCGCTGTTGGCCAAGTCGCCTGCTTAAATGGAATTGACCTCCACATGGGATTTTACTCCGTTCTGAGCGCCTGTATTGGGTCTATGCGAGTAGCGCGCCTGGCCGGGATCGCACTGGCAATCGCCGCAGCCAGGGTAATCGCGACGCCTGCCGCCGCCAGCGTCAGGGTGTCGAGCGGCGAAATATTATACAGCAAATTGGACAGACTACGGCCAAGCAACGTTACTGCGAATAAGCCGGCGCCAACGCCGGCCAGGGCTAGCAGCAGACCCTGGCGCAGGATCAACCATAAGATATCGGCGCGCATCGCTCCGAGGGCTAAACGGATACCGAGCTCTTGAGTGCGTTGAGCTACAAGGTAGGAGATCACTCCGTAGATGCCAATCACCGTCAGCAGGACCCCGAGGACTGCGAACGCAGTGAGGATGACGCTGGTAAACTGTTTGTCCGCGGTTAGCTCCGCGATGTTTGCCTGCATGGATGAGACATCAAATAGCGGGATCTCGGGGTCGATCGCGTGCAGCTGCTGTTCGAGTGTCGGGACCAACGCCGCCGCAGTTAGTTCCGATCGAACCATGATGCTCTTAAAGCTGAAGTTCACCGCCGGCATTTGCCGAAACAGGGTGATGAGCTGCGGCTCAATGGGAACTGCTAACCCAATATTTTTACTATCACGCATCACTCCGACTACCGTCACATCGATGTCCTGATTGTTCAGCCACTCATCCTGCGCTCCAAGGTTGGGCGGCGCGCCAAGTCTTACTGTTTGGCCGATCGGATTTTTCTTCGATAGATATCGGTTCGCGAATGTCTCATTCACGATAGCCACGATCGGGGATGTTTCTGTGTCTGAATCCGAGAAATCTCTGCCCGCGGCCAGTGGAATTCTCGCCGTGCGGAGAAAGTGGGCATCGACTGCTCCGAACAGAGTCGAGGGGATGTCTCCGGCCCTGTTCAAAGGTCGCCCGGGTATGGTAAACATCAGTCGCCAGTTCTCATCCGAGAAATAGATTGTCGTGACAGAAGCATCCCGAACGCCGGGCAGTGAGCGCAGTCTCGCGCCGTAATCATCACAGAACCGGGTTATGGCTGCGGGTGATGAGTATTCGACCGGCGGCAGATACATGCGCGCCACCATCAGATGGTCGGTTGGAAACCCGAGTTTCTGGTTCTGAAGATGATCGATGGTCTGGACCATGAGACTGGCTCCGACCACCAACACGAAAGAGAGTGCGATTTGTGCCGCCACCAGGATTCGGCGGAAGGACTGGTGCGACCGATTACTGCTATTTCGGCCGCCCTGCTTGAGAGCGTCCATCAGGTGAATGCGCGTGTGAAGCAGCGCCGGTACCAGGCCGAAGAGCAGACTGGTGGCCGTGGCTGTGAAAAAAGTGAAAAGCAAAACTCCCCAGTCCAACTTGAGGTCGGCGAGCTGTGACATCGTTGCTGGATGTACCTGGCGGAGCAACGCATCGGACAGCGCGGCCAGCGCCAATCCGCAACCACCGCCGACCCACGATAGCAGCAAAGTCTCGATTAGAGCCTGGCGAACCAGTGCTCGTCTACTCGCGCCTAGAGCAGCCTGGGTGGCGAATTCCCGTTGCCGCGCCGCGTTACGCGCCAGGAGCAAGGAAGCCAGATTGGAACATGCGATCAGAAGAATCAGCGTCACAGCGCCCATCAGCAGAAAGAGCTGTGACCCGAGGTTGCCGGCTCGTGACTCGATGAGCGGCTTAACCGTCGCATGGTACCCTTGGTCGACCGGATGTAGAACCGCCAAATTTGCAGCGATCGTCTCCAAGTCGGCCCGCGCCTGTGCTAGCGAGATCCCGGGCTTAAGCAGGCCTACGGTCTCAAAGTTCCTACCGACCCGGGAGCTTTCATCGAACACATCGGGCAGCGGTAGGAACGGCTCCCAGATATCGATCCGCACATGGGGCCCATCCAGCCAAGCGGGTATCCCATCAGGCAGAACTCCCACAATAGTATAGGATACTGCGTTGATAATCAGCGTCCGGCCTAGAATCGCAGGTAGCCGGGCAAAGTGACTTTTCCAGAACGATTCGGTTATTAGAGCGACATGATTATGTCCTACCGTGTTTTCTTTCGCCGTGAACAACCGGCCCAGGAGCGGGCGGATTCCCAGCGCCTCAAAAAACTCGGCTGGAACCAGCCCAACCATTTGCTGTTCCGGATTTCCACCCGTTTTCGAGATCGTTACATTCTTTGGCCATTGGTCATACACGGCCAGCTTCTCGAAAGTGTGATTCCTTAGAGCGAAGTCTTTCACATCGACCGCCGACGGTCCGAGCTCAATTCCGTCCTTTACGGAA
Organism: Verrucomicrobiota bacterium; assembly: GCA_019236675.1. Classification (GTDB taxonomy): domain Bacteria; phylum Verrucomicrobiota; class Verrucomicrobiia; order Chthoniobacterales; family JAFAMB01; genus JAFAVN01. The sequence continues at coordinate 10,885 of JAFAIO010000354.1, read as the reverse complement.
AAGACCCGGACCAACCGATCAGCGGCTGGGAATGGCAGAGGCCGGAATAGCACTACATTCAGCACGCTGAAGACCGCGGTGTTTGCGCCGATACCCAAAGCGAGGGTTACCACGGCCGTCAGGGTGAAGGCTGGACTTTTGCGAAGCTGACGAAAACCGAAGTGAAGATCGCGTGCAACGCGTTCGAGAGTAGCGCTTACGTTCATCTGACCCTAGCCAACGTGGAAGGTTGGCTAAACAGCAATTGCTGCGCCACCTCGATTTATCGCCCGGATTCGATTAAGCGCGTTCTGGCCGGAAGATGGATCAGTTTGGTGCGGCCGGATTAACCAATCTCAAATTGAGATTTCGCATTCTCAATCTGAGACATCAATTAGCGGCCGGCATGGACTCCTCCATCCACTCTGATGTTTTCGCCCGCGACTAAGGTGGCGCTTTGGAGATAGAGCACCGCGTCGACGACATCAGAAACTTCACCTATCCGCGCCAGGGGATGAAGCTTCGCCAGCTCCGCATGATTAGCCTTTGCGTGCATCGGCGTGTTAGCTACGGCAGGAGACACCGTGTTGAACCGAATGTTGTTCGCCGCATACTCGAGCGCTAACGCCTTACTCGCAGCCGGCAACGGTGATTTCGAAAGTATGGCCAACAGTTCGTTCGCGGCGGCGCTCGGCTGATCGACGGAAGCACCCGAGATGTTGACCACATGCCCGGAATTTTGATTCTTCATCTGCGGAATGACCTGCTGCGTCATGTAGAAGAAGCCGGCGAAGTTGGTATTCATCACCAGGTTGTAGTCCTCTTCGATGTAATCGGTAAACGCCTTCGGCAAATAGATTCCAGCATTGTTAACCAACAGATCGATCCGGCCGAAATGTTTGAGGGCTGCGTCTACCACTCTGATGGCGGTTTCCTTTTTGCTCACGTCTCCATCCACGAGGAAGAGATCAGATGAAGGCTTAAGCTCCTTCGCGGTGCTGATCGTGCGGGAGATGCCCACCACTCGCCAGCCGCGTTCGAGCAGTGCCTGTGTAATACCCAACCCGATTCCGCTCGAGGCGCCGGTGACGATGGCGACGAGTTGCTCGGTTGTATTCATCAAACGTTTTTTGACTGAATTTTCGTTGTTTCAGGGAAATTTGGCTTCCAGAGTAAATGTTCCCGGCCATTCGCGAAGAAGCTCCGGCGCCTTAGCGCCGCGAGCCCTTCACGACTAGAACGCGACACTTGATATGGGAGCCTACGATCCCGCCTCACTAATGTCGCCTTTTAGAGGAGCACGGTGGCGCGGCCCTTTTGCGGCGCGATACCCACCGGATGAGCCTTACGGACGCGGGACAGCGTCTGCTAACCGATGCGCAAACCATTCTCGCTCACGCGGAAGAGGCGGACCAGCGCTTGCGCGAGGCGCAAACCACGCTAAGCGGCCACTTGCGCGTGTTTGCGACAATCGACTTGGGACAGTCGATCGTCACTCGCCTGCTCAGCCAATTCTTGCAGGCCAATCCGAAAGTCACCGCTGAGCTCCGTCTTAATAGCCGCCCCTTGCAGCTGATTCAGGAAGGTTGCGACGTCGCAATCCTGCCTGGAAAGATTACGGACGAAAGCGTGATCGCACGGCCAGCCGGAAAGATCGCCCTCGAACTGGTCGCTTCGCCATCCTTGGTCAAAGAGCGTCCTCCGGCGAAAGTACCCGTCGACCTTAAATCGTGGCCGTGGATCACCATTGGCGGGTTTCAATTTTGGAACACAAAGGAACTCACACTTTCGAACCGCAGCCGGGGCGAGCAGACGATTCCCCTTTCGCCAGTGCTAATTTCCGAAGGGGTTACGAGTATACGCGAAGCGGTGCGAGCCGGCCTGGGCGTATCCGTGATTCCGGAGTTTTTAATTCGGGAAGACGTGGGTTGCGGACGACTCGTGCGCCTCTTGCCGCAGTGGCGCCCGCAAGACTTACCCGTTCACGTCGTCTACGGCGGCGCTCACCTGTTGCCTGCGCGCGTGCGCGGCTTCATTGACTTCGCTGTCAGTTACGTGAAAAAAGAATTGGGATCCAACCTGTAGAAGGCCTGGCGCCCAGGCCTGCGAATGGCGAAGTCGTGATCGGCGGCTCTTCTAATCGCCGGCGATTGCTTGATGAAAAGCCTGAGAGCCCGGAAAGAAAGTGGTTCTCCTATATGGACTAGCCTTATCGAGATCAGTTCGAAGATGAATCACAGTTTGCTCAAACCCACCAGGTTCTTCTACGGGCATCGGTTACTACTTCTGTGCACCATCGGTTTCTGCTCCGATGCTCTTGGAAATCTTCTATTCGGCGCTGAGCAACCGGCAAAACACGCGGAGCTCTGGACTCGAATTGCGGATGTCGATGTGGTCTACATCGGCGAGAACCACGCGAGCCGCAAAGATCATGCATACGAGTTCGAGTTGATCCGGGCCATGATACGGAGCCGCATGCGTTTTGCGGTTGGTTGGGAAATGTTCGAGCGAGGTCAGCAAGCCGATCTCGATCGGTTCGACCAGGGCAGGCTATCACTCGCGGAGCTGTTTGCTCGCACCGGGTTCCAGAAATCATGGGCTACCTATTCACCACTGTATGCCAGAATCTTGGAGACAACCGCCCAGGCAAACATCCCAAATATCGGATTAAATGCACCGACCACATTGGCACACAGACTTGCGGCGGGTGAACCACTCTCGCTCAGCGAGAAGAAACAGGTCCCGACAGAGTTCTGGATTCCTGCAGGTGCTTATCGGCATTTCGTCCGGCTCCTGGGAGAACATCCGGGAATGAAACAAGATGAGCTACCCCGTTTCTTTGCCGCCCAAAATCTTTGGGATCAGACCATGGCAAAGACGATTCTGGATTTTCAAAAGAAAAACCCAGCCACCAAGCTCCTGGTCCTGACAGGTCGAGGTCACGTGCAAGATGGGTTCGGCATCCCGAATTACGTGCGCCAGAAATCAGCCGCGAAGCAATCAGTTCTACTGCCCTAGTGTCCCGTAGGGACAGAAAAGCTTCGTTTTCGACCTCGCTGCTACGTTAAAGACGGACCAAATTCACGGTGCACACAATGGCTTCTTCACTTGCTACAGACGAAGTTCCTGGTTCCGTCCCAGGTGCAATTTCGGAATCGGTCATCATTGTAAATTGGGTGGACGTTATTCGCGTCCATTGGTGTCCATTCGTGGTTAAGCTCTTTATTTAAAAGTGACCTCCTGCAGGTGACCGTTCACCAGGTGCGAGAGCTTACCGATTTCTATCTTTGCCAATTTATTCAGGCCCGAAGGCGATTCCGTAAGATTGATTGTGGAGCGCAATCTGGTTAACCAGCGCGCCAGTAGCGATATCGATCACTAATGCGGAGGTACCGCGCAAATCCGTGGCCCACAACTGGCTACCGTCGGGCGTGATCGCTAGCGAACCGGGGGCCTGCCCCGCCGAGATCATTTTGACCAGTTTTTGCGTGGTTACGTCGACTTCGAAGATCCCGGCGCTAGCGCTATCGGTGGCGAACACTTTCGTGCCGTCCGGTGTAACCGCGATCCCGCCGGTCACGGGCTGTGTAGGGGAACCTGATCGGAGACTCACCTTATGGGTGATTAAGTGGGTTGCGGTCGAGATCGTGTACAGTGTATCGCTGATTCCTCCGATCACGTAGATCTTGGCACCATCCGGCGACAGAGTGAGCGCCATCGGATAGCGAATGCGCGTTGCGCTGGAAACCTGATGCGTGCCGGTGTCGATCCCGACGATCCAACAAATGGCGTTCCCAAAATCTGGCTGGAGATTGTTCACGGCCACGTACACGGTTTTTCCGTCCGGGGCGATCGCGATGGAAGAGGGATATCCCTGATTTTGCTTCGGAATCACAATCGTCTTGCTCTTGAACGTTTGGGCGTCGATTACCGTTATGGAGTTCGAGAACGAGTTAGCCACGTAGACTTTCGCGTTGTCCGGTGAAACTACTACACTGACCGGCTCGCTCCCGACTGGCACGCTATAAACGACCTTTTTCGACGCGGTGTCCACCGCTGCCAACGCACCCGACGCGAAGTTGGTCACATACGCGCGTTTTCCGTCCCGACTGACCGCCACTCCTCCGTATTCAAGGAAGAGCTGACTGCCGTTGGTAATGGCTCCCACCGGCACCTTGGCGACCACGCTTGCGCCGCTGATCGCTACCAAGTTGGAAGTACTCGAGCTTGGACTCAACAGCGTGCTCCCATCCGGGCTGATCGCGAGCTCGCCAACTGAAGGAATCGAATCGATCAGCGCGACAGTCTGGCGGGTCGCGACGTTCATGACTGCGATTTGCGGCCCATTCACTGGCACATAAGCGGTGCTCGAATCAGGCGAAAACAGAATCGCACCGGGTGACTGACTGGCCGGCAACGTGATTGTGCTGGTACCAAAAGTGCCAGTCGAGATCACTACGATGATCGGAAGGACGCCATTAGACATCGGAAATTCTCCAAGCCAGGCTTGCGACCCATCGGGAGTGATCTTTATGAAGCCCGCGGAAACCTTGGAAGGTAGCGGAACGCTTTTGATCAACGCAAAGTCCGTAGTACTCACGACTTGAACACTCTCCTGGGGATCTCCAGTGTTACCGGGAGACGCGATATAGAGATACTTTCCGTCCGGCGTCACCGCCTGGCTGGTCGCAGATAGGGCGGAGACCGTTTGCGTTACTCTGAGTGAGTTCGCGTCGATCACGTAGAGACCAAGTGAACCGACGACGTATAACGTGTTCCCGTCCGGACTCAGTGTCATGGCATCGACCGCAAAATCGTGAATCGCGAGTTTGGCGCTGACGGTGTTCAGTGCAGTATCGATCGCGACGATATGGTAAAGGTTAGCGGCATCGAAAGACTCCACGTATAACTTAGCGCCGTCCGGACTAATCGCCTCCCACTGCACAGAAAACCCGACCCGAATGCTGGCCAAGGTTAATCCGGTAGACGAGTTCAACACTGACACCGATTGTGAATTCGTGTTCGAAACATACACCCTGGTAGCGTCAGGCGAATATACGGCTTGAAAGGCGTTTTTCCCTACGGTCCAGTTCACCTTTTGCTTACGGGTACTGGTTTGAAAAACGCCGATAACTGAAGGGTTGTTGGGACAATCCGAAATGTACGCCACTTCCGCCGATAGTGGCGAAGTGGCGGCAGTTAGTAGACTAGCACAAGCGACGAAATGCGTTCGCAATAGCATACAAAACCTCAGAGTAGGAGGCTATCATAGACCCGGTCTCGAAGTATATGGCGATTTGTTAGACGAGATACTAAATGACTAGAAATGCCCCAACAGACGAATGGCTCTCTTAGGGCCGGCTTCGACATAAACGTTTTTTAATCTCTTGGAATCATAATTTTCAACATGCCAGGACTAGTTTTGGCCCATGTTCTGGCGAATCTTAGTCTCGATGGCGATTGCCGAAGGATTCCTGTGCATTCTGCCATTGCTGGTGGTAGGAGCGCTCGCGTTACTACGCATTGGGCTCTCGGCATCATACACGGAAGGTCAACTCAACTAGGGTCATGTTTTAAAACGGGTTTTGCTGAAACCTACCGATGCGTTGATCCGGAATTTCAGCCTGTTACTGCGTATCCTGGTTGAGCTGTTTGAGGAGGTCGTCCAAGATCACCTCAGCATCGGCTGGGTTGCCGGCATCCAGAAGCGGCTTGACTCTCTGTTCCATGGTCTGGCCTATGGCCGAGGGATCGCGCCCCGCATCCAGCCATTTGCGGACACCCGCTTGAACGCCCTCGACTTTGGCGGTGATGCGCTGGCGAATTTCCTCGCCGAGTTTTGCGGAGCCGCTTTTGGCAATCTCGCGCAAGTTAGTCTGTTGCTCGGGGGTGAGAAGGTTTTTGATCCCGGCGAGCAAACCGAGCTGAAGATGTTTCGCGTCGCGCTCGGCGTCGAGGACCTTATCAAGCTGGGCGCTCAAGGCCGCCTGATCGGCATGAACCTCCCTTGCCAGGGAGGCAAGCGTGGCGGTTTCGTGCTCGAGCCGTCGCTGGATTTGTTGCATGGCAGTTTGCGCGTTGTCGATCTGGGCGTGGAGCGCCTCGCGTTGTTGAGCGCTGAGGCCAAGCTGATCGGCAGCAAGTGAAACGAGTTCCGGCGGAAAGAAAGCCCCGGCCAATGGACCCGGCGGGCCATCATCGGCCAGCAGCAGAGCGATTGGAAGAGCGGATACAAAAAAGAGAAGAATCGCAGCGAGTTTCATAGTTGGTTTTTCGATGTGCTGTCTGGGAGAAGCGATGCCGTGGGCGACATCCAAGCGGGCCACGAGGAGAAAGATGAAACGCCGGCCACGGCGCCACGAGTGGAAGCGAGCACGTCTCGGAAATCACATCGGAATGCTGAAGAAGCCGGATACTCACTCGTGTGCGGGGCAGATAGACGCGGCATCCCGACACGCGATATGATGAGTAGCAACGCGGCGCAGCCGATCAGGGCCGGCTTCAATAGATAATCCCGGCGCGCAATGGAAACATCCAGCGAGCGAATCCGGCGCAAAATGGTTTGGTGCAATGCCAGATCGAACGTCGAGGTTTGAATCCGGGCGGCATCGGCTCGCAAATCGGCAGTGAGCTGGGCTAGGGCTTCTTCGTCGGGAGCGGGCATATTACGTGGATTAATGCGGCCGTTCTCGAAGGCGGTTCATTTTTTCTTTCATGCGCCTCAGTTTTACTAGGGCATGGTGGAGGCGGCTTTTCACGGTGCCGCGCGAGAGGCGAAGGACCGAGGCAATCTCGGCTTCGCTGGCTTCGGCATAAAAGCGGAGGTGAATAACCTCGCGAAAGCGCGTGGGCAGCGCCATCACCATCGCCCGAAGCAATTCCAAATCCGCATCCGACCCATTCGCGGCGGACATTACGAGTTCGTGCCGGGCGGCGACGGTTTGCTGCTCGGGAGTAGCCAATGGGATGCGCCGGGCGAACCAGCCGAGCGCGCGCCGGTGCTGGCGGAGAAGGATCACATAAAGCCAGGTGAAGAATTGGCACGACCCGTCAAATTGGCGCAGGCCTTTCCAAGCGGCGATCATCGTCTCTTGGACAAGGTCGCGCGCAAGCTCGGGATCCCCGCAAAATGCCAAGGCTTGCGCCATCAGCCTTGGTTGCTCCGCCTCGAGCAGCAGTGAGACGGCCTCGAGATCGCCGTTGCGCGAGCGAGCGATGAGGATGGCTAAATCGAGCTTAGGCTGAGAAACCATGCCGGGTTGCAGATTAATGCCACGCAACCACGTTGATGGTTCAAATTATCTTTTGTCGACTTCGCTAAGAAATTTCAGGTGTTGGCGAGAGATCAGGTCAAGCGATCAGTCGCGTATCCCCCGGCGGGACTGCGATTTCAGTAGTCAATAAACTCTGGGCAGCAGTTGTTCCGGGCTCAGCCGATCCAGGGATGAGCGGTAGCTCATCCCTACCACCAATAACAAGTTACAAATTTCAAATATTGACACCTGTACGCATCGGGACTATCTGGTTCGCTCAGGAAAAAATGCAAATGAGTACTCTCAACTTAGGCGGTCAGTTCACATTTCCCGATATTTCACTCACCGTCCGGCGCATGGGCTATGGCGCCATGCAACTCGCAGGACGCGATGGCAACAAGCTCGTTTGGGGTCCGCCCCGCGATATTGACGGCGCGATCGCAGTATTACGCGAGGCGGTAACCCGCGGTGTCAATCACATCGATACCAGTGATTTTTACGGTCCGCATATCACGAACCAGTTGATCCGGCGCGCGTTGCATCCTTACCCCACGGATCTGGTCATCGTAACGAAAGTCAGCGCGCGGCGCGGCGAAGATGGATCCTGGCTTCCCGCCATGTCACCGGCGGAACTGACTCAGGCCGTGCACGACAATCTACGCAATCTCGGACTCGACGTGCTCGATGTGGTGAACCTGCGCAGCATGTTCGACGTTCACGGACCGGCCGAGGGATCGTTGGAAGAGCCGTTGACCGCTCTCGCCCAACTTCGCGAGAAAGGGCTCATCCGGCACATCGGTCTGAGCAATGTAACTCGTAAGCAAGTCGAAGACGGCGGGAAAATCGTGCCAATCGTTTGCGTACAGAATGCCTACAACGTTGCCCACCGGGCCGATGATCCGTTGATCGATGAACTGGAAAAACAAGGGATTGCCTACGTACCGTACTTCCCGCTGGGCGGCTTCAACCTTCTGCAGTCGACGGCTTTGTCTGCAGTCGGGCAAAATCTGAAAGCCACGCCGATGCAAGTTGCTCTCGCCTGGTTGCTGCAGCGCTCCTCGAATATGCTCCTGATTCCGGGCACATCATCGGTTGAACATCTGCGGGAAAACCTGGCTGCCGCTGAGTTAACGCTTCCGCCCGACGCTTTGAAAGTGTTAGATGAGATCGCTAGCAAAACCGAGGCAGCGCAACATTGATTTCGATTACGATCTTTACTGAGAGAAGACACGAACACGGCAACTGGAGGAGAGGTCGGCATGGCCTCGCCTGAACTCCCCCTCACTCGGGATCGCATTGTGGCCACCGCCGAGGATGTATTGCGACGGTTCGGCCCGGAAAAGGCGACGGTGGTCGACGTAGCGCGCGCACTTGGGGTGAGCCACGCCGCGGTTTACCGGCACGTAAAGACTAAGGCGGCGCTTCGGGATCTGGTCGTTCAGCGTTGGGTCAACGAAATGATGCCCCCGCTCCGCGCGCTCGTTGCCCGCCCGGGTCCAGCGCCGAAACGGCTTCGCCAACTATTCGATACCTTGATTGGCGTCAAACGCCGGCGGGCTGCCGCAGATCCCGAACTCTTCACCGCCTATCGCTCGCTCTCGGCGCAAGCTCAATCGGTCGCCGCCGCACATTTGGACGAACTTGTCCGGCTGGGTGCAGAGATCATCCGGTCAGGAGTTGAAGAAGGCAGTTTCCGCGAAGTCGATCCGGTGGCCGCGAGCCAGGCGCTCTTCTTTGCCACGTCGCGATTCCATCACCCAGCTCACGCCATGGAGTGGGCTGACCCGAAACTCGACGCGGTGTTCGACAATGTCTGGCGGATCCTGATGCGAGGGTTGAGCGCGGAAAAAGACTTACCGCCGGCAAAGAAGAAACGGTCCGTGAAGGGATAGCAATTTCTATTTCTGATTGGTGTGACCCTCTTTGCCCCTCCAGCACTGAGATCAACCGTAAATCGGTCTGTTGGCCTGGCAGGCCGTTGAAAATGATAGCACAGCGTTGTGTCCCGGAGGGACTGATTGATAGTAGCCAGGCACGAAGAGCCTGGGACAGCGAAGCGATAAGTCCGTCCTGTAGGGTACGGTTTGACAAGGCGGCTATCAGATTGCGGCTTCTCCAGTTGTAGCGTCTACTTCGGCTGCAGTGGTGCGGCGAAGCCAATCATGCCGTACCCTACGGGATGGATCATGACCGGGTCTGTTCCCAGGCACTTCGTGCCTGGCTACTATCAATGAGTCCCTCCGGGACAGAGAAACCTCCCTTTTCAAAAGTCTCCTAGACTAAATTTCTTCCAGCGCTGCTAATTGGAAAAACTGTGGACAGCCTGAACGTACTGGATAAAACATGGCAGCCGGCCGACTTGCGAATGACCAGTCGCCTTGGGGTCGGGTGATTGAGCATGAAAGAGAGTGTTCCAGGGCTTAAGGATGAGCAGCCTTACTCGGATCGTCTGCAACCGGCAGACAAGGCAGTTGCTGTCGAATTTCGGAGCGTCTCGAAGTCTTTCCGAAGCCGGAACGCAGACGTCGCTGCGTTGTTTGATATCAATCTCCAGATTGAAACTGGCGAGGTCTTCGGTGTGATCGGTCATTCCGGGGCGGGCAAATCAACCTTACTCCGGCTGGTCAATCTTTTGGAGCACCCCACTTCGGGAGAGCTCCGAGCCGGCAATCTTGATCTGACCACGCTAAAAGGGGCCGAACTGCGCAGTTGGCGAAGACAGGTCGGGATGATTTTTCAGCATTTCAACCTGCTTTCATCGAAGACGGTTTGGCAGAATATCGCGCTACCGCTGCGCCTGGCCGGTACCCCGAAAACCGGGATCACGCCCCGGGTCACCGAATTGCTGACCCGGTTTGATCTGCAACCACTCGCACACCGATATCCGGCTCAACTTTCCGGAGGGCAAAAGCAGCGGGTTGGCATTGCTCGAGCATTGGCCTGTCATCCCAAGATTTTGTTATGCGATGAAGCTACCAGCGCGCTGGATCCGGAAACGACCCTATCTGTTCTAGAGTTGCTGGCTAGCGTGAATCGAGAATTTGGACTTACTATCATCCTGATTACACACGAGATGGACGTGATCCGACGCGTGTGTGACCGGGTCGCAGTGTTGGCAGACGGCCGGATCGTCGAGATTGGTTCGGTAGCGGATCTGTTCTTGCATCCGCAGCACCCGGCTACGCGCCGTTTGGTATTTGAAGCGGAGCAGATCAATGAGCAAGAACAGGAACAGAATCTTTCCCGCGTCGCTGGTCATCCAGTGTTGCGCCTCACCTTTCGCGGTGAGGCGACCTATGAACCGTTACTGGGCTCGATCGCACGCGAGACCGGCGTTGACTACAGCATTTTGTCGGGACGCATTGATCGAATCAAAGGGGTTGCCTACGGCCAACTTACTCTGGCTTTAGTGGGCGGTAATGTTTCTGCTGCTCTCCAGCGGTTCTCGGCAAATAATGTTCACGTCGAAAAACTCTCATGAACACCCAGTTTTGGCAGGACATCGATTGGCAACAAATCGATCAGGCAGCCATAGAAACGTTGCTGATGTTAGGCGGTTCTTTGGTTTTTGTTGTGCTGTTAGGATTACCTCTTGGCATTGTCCTTTTTCTCACGGGGAAACGCCAAACGCTCGCGCAACCGTTTTTTCATAA
>JAFAIO010000336.1 GCA_019236675.1 Verrucomicrobiota bacterium | reverse complement strand
AGACCCCGTTGCCAATCGGCGTTGGTTTCGTCCTGCTCAGCCACGCGCTTGGCGATTGACAGGCCTTGCTCATAGGCATCCAGCGCTTCGGTCAGCTTGCCTTGGTCCTCTAGCACATCTCCCACCCTTCCATAACCCCGCACTAGGTCTTTCTGCCAGCCCGTGTCGGTTTTGTCCCGCCCGGCAATACGTTTCGCGATCGAGAGGCCTTGTTGATAGGCATCCAACGCTTCGGCTAGCTTGTCTTGCGCCAGCAGCACATCGCCCACCTTTGCATAACTGACCGATAGATCCTTTTGGCGGCCAGCATCCATTTCATCCCGCTCGGTCAGACGTTTTGCGATCGACAAGTCTTGCTGGTAGGCATCCAGCGCTTCGGTCAACTTGCCTTGGGCCACCAGCACATCGCCAAGGTTGCCAAGCATAACTCCCTGCTGTCTTAAACGTGGCTCAGTTACCAACTCCTTTGGCAGCCTGTCTAAATATTCTTTTGCCTTTGTGGCGACATCATCCAGAACGTCCAATCGACCGATTGGCTCTAATTTATCGCGGAGATCGAACAGCATGAAATTAATGAGTCCATCGGCTTGGTCGCGTGCCTTCTCCGCCGCCTTCGTTTGTTTTTTCGCTTCGCGTTCTTGAAACACCGTATAGACGGCAACTAAAGACATCGCGACGGAGATCAGAAGGGCTGCCCCGGTCACTTGCAGCATCGACCGGCGCCGTCGTTCGTGCTCTCGTTGTCTGAGGGCGTCGAAATTAACGTCCAGCAAGCCTGCCAAGAGCTTGAGTTTCGAGTTGGTTTTGCCATCTTTGTTCTCCCGGGCATCGCCTGCGATCGGCTCCGCTCGAACCGGTAAGAGGGCACCATCCGGACCCATGCGATAGCGAAGCGCTTCCGGAAAGCATTCGTCTTCCGCAGCAAACCCCGGTTTGCCAGCGGATGCGTTCGGTTCACCGGCGACGATCAGAGCCAAAACACGATCTTCTCTACCCTGTTTTTTGAAAAATTTGATTTCCTCGTTCACCCAGTTTGATTTCGCTGAGTTAGGCGAGCAAACGATGATGAGATATCGTGACTGGATTAGCGCTTGGTTGATTTCGTTTCCTAAATCGGCGGAAACACGCAGTTCTTCTCTGTCCCGAAAAATCGGAAATAACCTCCTGGGTCGCGGGCCGTCCCGTGTCAGCTGGCCCGCGATTCGCTTGGGGACACGGTAGGTCTCCAGCGCTCGGTGGAGCCAATCACCCCATTTTCTGTCCCGATGGCTGTAACTGATGAACGCCCAGTATTTGAACGTATCAGGGTCGATCGACTGAACGGTTGCTGGTACGGGAGTGCTCATCATCGCCCGGCCCTGTTTATATTCGAGGAACGGCTGGGTGGTCGAGCCGCTTGTTTCCGCCAGCTGATTGTTGACCGGCCTCATTGGTTTTGAATACCTGTGAGACACTCCTGAGCCCGGCCAGCATGTTGCTGCCCGCAACCACAGCCTGCCCTCCAACATCATTTGCGCTTGTACGGTCGAGGATACCTGTTACGCAACAAGCCAAGGTCGAATGCCGTCGTCCTCATAGTCGCAACCTCGCTCATTCATGACAAAAACAGGTTGCCGGGAAAGCCTGCCCGAGCGGATTTCTCGCTCTTTTAATGGGAGGCGGTGTTAACACGACACATCTATCAGCGGCGGCAATCGGAACCGGCCGGGTTAACTCGATCGCAATCTCTTCATTATTAAGGTAGCGACTGGGTTGTTGCTGCCTCCAATCGACCACCTGCTTCAACGGAAGCTCAATTGTGATCCTCCGTGCCTGTGGCAGGCATCAGAGCTCGCTTCGGCGCCACCTTATATTCGAGGATAAAATTCCTGGCTCGTTAGTGTCGCCTTTCGAGGTAAAGAATATTTACTAGTTTGTCAGAGTGATTAATGACTTGGAAGAATAGCAGACCAGGATTCACTGGTTAGTCAGCCTGGAACAGCCACGGTAAGGTTTTTTATGGCCGTCCATTACTCAGCCGGGTCAGCTGGGTCCGTGGCAAGCGACTTAAATTCGATCAACATTTCGATGAACGTCTCTTCCAGGCTTTTCCCAGAATTCACAACTCCTTCCTCCAGGAAGGCAAGGCTCGGTTCTGCTAAATCTGCTAAATAGTCATTAATCGAGCTTTCGAGCACCAAGCCGAGGAAAAAACCGATTCCGGCGCATTCCTCGGGATCTATGGGCCAGAGTCCCCAGCTCGGATCTTGACTGTCGAACACCACCGGTTGGAGTTCTTTCGCTCGGGTCTGTATCCGCTCGCGGAATCCGGCATCCGTGATGAATTCCGAGCAGAACTTAGTGAGAGCGTCTGAACCGGTAAACCCCTTTCCATAGAGGATGTCATAATGCCGTTCAATCCGTTCGATCACTAGCGGGGGAAGCACCGCCCAGACTGGCCAGCTGAAATCCGGGGCTGAAGGTTTCATTTCTCGCGTCTTTTTAAGTTTTCCAGAGAAAAACGCAACAGTGAGTCTCGCAGTAACCAGGATTAGCGAAAGTTAAGAGTAATATCGTAAATACAATAACTAAGTTGGATCCCAGCGTTCTGTTCTTTAGAGTAAGCCTCTTCCCGTCGAATATTTTGCGCTCCGATGTGCACCATGCATTGCTCTAATCTGCACTGAATCGCAACGAAACCCTGGATTCGTCGTAACAGAATTGAATTTCCAGAATCCGCTCCCAACTTTCGCTGGGCCTCTTGCGTTTGCTGATGAAGACAAAAGGCGAGCGATGATAACGAACTTAGAGCCGTCGCTAAAAGTGAGTCCGGCCAGGCCGTTGAGGCTTGCCGGATCCTTTCATTCTGCGGGCTCCCGCAACTCCTGCATTAATTACGATTGCGATCCGTCGGTGCTTTTTTCTAGCGCATCTGCAGCGCGGACAAGCAACGATTTGAGCTCTTTCATCTTCACGTCGATCCGATGCATCGGGCCGGGCAGCCTGGTGTAAGACATTAGTTCGTCCGTTAGGTCGAGCCAGTCCTCCCGCAGCTTTTCGATTTCCTGAAGTGGCCCCCTTGAACGCCTCGTTCCTGAACCTTGAGAAGGAATGCACGGTCGCAAGGGACCGGGCTTTTGGCAAGGAGGACGTTAAAGGCGAAGATGAAGCCAACAGATTGCGGCTGGTAGACCTATTTAACCTATGTGATGCAAAGATCAGGAAATACGAGTTCCAAACTCGGTCTCGTGCAAATTGGTCTTTCGTTTGGGCAGTACTGGCAATGCCTGCAGGGATCGGCCTCCTTTGCTGGGGAGCGATTGTGCTCTTTCAAGCAGCGCACGATGCTGCAGACACGCACGGCATAATTTCAGGATCGATCATTTCTACCGTGGGAGGCGCGATGAGCGCCTATATCACCAAGACGTTTTTGGACATTCATCGAACGTCATTGCTGCAGCTAAACCATTATTTCAAACAGCCCGTTCTAAATTCGCACATCCTTTCGGCACAGCGGTTGGCCGATCACTTACAGGATGACTCGTTAAAGAAACAAATGTACCAGGATTTGATCCAGCAGGTGCTTGCTCTCATTGCTGCGGACCAAGCTGAATCGGAAGATTTCGTGGGCCTCGGTGCAAGAAATCGAGTTTACAAACCCAATGTCCTGAAAGGGCCCTTAGACGGCAAGCCAGAAACGGAGAAAATACCGAAAGAAACATTCCAGAATGCAACAAATCGGGCCGCGTGAATTTTGGAAGCTTCTCGCCGGCTATGGTAGAGAAATATCAAGCACCCGAGAAGACCTTCGAGGGCTGCATGGAACGACGGCTCGTTGCACCGTGATTGCTAACCCGAATCTGAGATCCGACTCAACCGGGCTTTAGCATCGTGATTCCAATCACTAATCACCCTGCCCTTCACGTTTCCCCTTATTACTTTTCACCTCAATCCTTTATCCCGCTAGCACTCCGCTCGGGCGAGTTCAAGCTCAAATCCGGCATAAACAGGTACCCCTGCGGACTGCCCCTATTTATTCCGTTTCAAGCTTGAGCTCGCCTCCGCTCCGCGCTGGAAGAGTGACTGTATTTTGCTTTTAATTCTTGTTCGCTCGTACGTCGCGCTCAAAACGCAAAATGGATTTGGAAATATCGAAACCCTTTTTAAATCAGTTGTGCTGCTCCCTCTGGGCATGGGCCAAGCTTAGTTGCTCAGCGCTTTGGTTAAGTCGCGCGAAAACACAAGAGCTTGGCTCGAACGAAAGACGGACCTCCGCAAACTCATTCCGGAAAGAACCTGCCCGCCACAATGATAGTGAGTAGCGCGATGGCTCGCTGCCGCAAAACCCTAAAACTGACAACTGTGGCAGCTGGTGCTCCATAACTAAGGCAAATATGATACCAGTGGCTTTTGGTGTTAGCTTCATCCACCGAATGCTCACAGGTCTTTTTCAGCCAGTTCACGAAACTCATCGGGAACGGAACGGGACATTCCAAACATGACCGACCCATATCCGACCGCCTGCCATCCGAAGCGATCGCGGATCAGGTCAACCGCGCGATCGGCCAACCAACGCCTCATGCCTTTTTTACTGCCGGGACGGCGCTGCTCATCTTCAAGTCCAAGCGGGAGTTCCAGCTGCAGTTGTGGGCGCTCCTCGAGGTGCGACACAGAGATCGCCAAGAGCGAAATCACTTTCTCATCGGGGTTCTCCGCGAGAGCCGCGCGCACCAACTCCTCGGCGATATCGGCAAGCATCGCCGTCGACGAAATCGGCGCGTCGAGCGTCATGGAGCGAGTGATCGAGTGGAGGTCGGCGAAGCGCACGCGGACCGTCACGGTTCGAGCAGCCCGGGATTTGGCTCGTAGCCGGGTGGCTACCCTATCCGCAAGATGACGCAACGTTGGTCGAATAATTCGTTCTTCGGCAGGCTTCCTGCCGAGCGCTGACTGTGCTCCGGCCGATCGCGCCCGACGTTGGGTCTTGATTTCCCGTGGGTCGCGATTCCACGCCAGCGCCGTCAACTTCTCTCCCGCCGCGGGACCGAGCAACCGCTCGAGCGACCATCCCGGCGTCTTCGCCAACTGCCCAATCGTGAGCACACCGATCTGGGCCAAGCGTGCCTTGGTGACGGGGCCCACGCCCCACATGAGCTCGACGGGCAGGTTATGAAGGAAGTCCAGTTCGGTGTCGGGATCGACAATCACCAGCCCGTCCGGTTTGGCCACTTGCGAGGCAATTTTCGCCAAGTGCTTGGTGCGAGCCACGCCGATCGAAATCGGCAAGCCAATCTCCGCTCGCACGCGGCGCCGGATCGCCCTTGCAATCTCGGCCGGCGAACCGAAGAGGTGGATGCACCCGGCAACGTCGGCAAAGGCCTCGTCGATCGAGATCCGCTCGACGAGCGGTGTGAAATCATTGAGCACCTTGATGGCTGCACCGCCCAGTCGTTGGTAGTCCTTGAAATGGCCGCTGACAAAAATGAGTTGCGGACAGAGTTCGCGCGCCCGCCGTCCCGGCATACCGCCGCGCACCCCGAAGGCTTTGGCTTCGTAAGAAGCGGCAAGCACAACCCCGCCACCGACGGCGATGGGCTTGCCACGCAAGGATGGGTCGAGCAGTTGCTCCACCGAGGCATAGAAGGCATCCAGGTCCGCATGAAGAATCGTGGCAGTCGTTTCCGGCTGTTCTTCGTTCACCAAGAGCCAGCATATCGCCGATTACATTCTTGGTCACGTCGCCGGCGCTGAAGAAACCGAGAAGAACCGCGGCGCAAGGGCGGCGCGAACGGGAGATGGAAGTCACGTGGATTCCCCGGCAGCAGGTCGCGTCCGTGTTCGTTGTAAAAGGCTGAAATGGCAGATCTTTATTATCTTGTGTCAGTGGGAGCTGACGAGGCGAGCGCTAAAAATCCTCTGATAGCGAACAGCTTCCTCGTTGAACTGGTCTGCCGTAGACATGCCGACGTGCTTGAAAGCGATGCCATTATCGCCGCCTCGGACGTTGCCAGGGAGGTAATCAAGCATCATTTCCCTGAATTGCGACAGCCAAGCTTTCTGGCGGCAACTAGGGTTGAGGATGTAGCCGAGTCGCAGGCCGCCAAATGGAATCGCTTAAGTTGCGGATGCAGAGCAGTCCTCACTCCGAATCGATGGACAGAGGCAAACAAGGGCCAGTGAGACTTTCGCCCCACTGGCCGTGTTCGCAAAGATGGAATCAGAATAGCCCATCTTCCAGTCGAGAGGTAAGAGCGGGTTATTCTGCCGATCACGTTCGACAGCCGGTCACCGATTGGCCCTATCCGATTGCTTAAAAAGCCCGGGGCGCCCCATCACGAATGAGCATCGTCGGAAAAACTTACCTGGAAAAAGGCAAGCGGGTGGTGGTTCAGGCGCAATGGAACGGTAAGGGACCGCGCAACGTGCTGATCGAACGCGAGGACGGCTCAAAGGTAGTTCGGCCGTTTCGCGGGCTCAGGAAGGTAAAATGACCCTCGATGTTGAGACGGGGAAGCAATGCGTAAAATATGACGACTGCTGCTATGAAAAAATGGAATCTGGGCAGGTTACCTACCTCCGGATCGGCACGACTGAAGGCAATCGAACCTTCGGTCCGAGCCGCTATTTTGGGAAGTCAAACCTTTGGGTCCGTTTGGTCCCAACCGTAGCGTACTAGCGCTCGGGCGAACCTCGCCGCCCTCGGCTTTGTTGGGTCTCTGAAGGTGAGTGTCTCGGCCGATCTCTCTGACCGGTGCGCCGCCTTTCTTTCGCTAGCCAGTGGAGCCCCTCGGATCTCTGAACAGGTCGATCCCGACAGCGTTCTCTATTTGGTTGGGATTCCGAGAATGGAGATGCTCTCGCTGACTTA
>JAFAIO010000260.1 GCA_019236675.1 Verrucomicrobiota bacterium | reverse complement strand
TCTCACCGATCCGGATCTTCTTATCCTCGATGAACCAACCCGAGGAATTGATGTGGGAGCTAAATCTGAAGTCTATCGTTTAATGACCGAATTTGTGCGCACCGGCCGCTCAATTATTATGATTTCCTCAGAACTACCCGAGATTTTGGGCATGAGCGATCGGATCATGGTAATGCATGAAGGCGATAAGGTAGGCGAACTAACCCGGACTGAAGCGACTCAGGAAAAAATCCTGCAAATGGCCACCGGCATGAAACTCGCCACCGAGCTAGCAGCATAAGTGATGAGCATCAAACGCCAAACGCCAAACGCCGCACCCCGAACGCTAAAGGCTAAACGCTAAACGCATATAGTTATGGCAACCCCCGCGGCAACGGCCGCAGCTCAACCCGCGAAGCGGCGTCAGGCGGCCGACGTTTTCAGAACTATCTTCAGAAAATATGGCATCTTTTTGGTGTTCATCGCGATGCTCATTGTGGCGTCGATTCTGTCGCCTGCATTTTTAACCGCAACTAACCTCATCAATGTCGTCCGGCAGATGTCCGTTGTCGGACTAATCGCTCTCGGCGTTACCGGGGTCATTGTTAGTGCAGGGATCGATTTATCATCCGGTTCAGTTGTTGGACTTTCTGCCGTGGTCGCCGCCAGTCTCGGCCAGCTGCCGGATTACGCGGCCGCTTATTACAAAGGCCTTAATTTACCAGTTTTTGTCGCTGTGCTCGCAGCCTGCGGTGTTGGCGCTTTGGTTGGACTGCTTAACGGAAGTTTGGTGGCTAAAACCCGGATACCGCCTTTTATCGCGACACTAGGCACCTTAACTACCATCCGCGGCTTGGCCTACTTGTACACTAGCGGCCGGCCCATTTCGGATCTAACCGACGATTACAATTTCATTGGCCAAGGCGATTTCCTGCGCATTCCGGTCCCGATTCTGATTTTGGTCGTAATGGCGATAGTCACCCACGTGTTGTATTCGCAAACCAAGTTCGGCAAATACATATACGCGATTGGTGGCAACGAACAGGCGGCGAGGGTATCGGGCATCAACGTCTCGAAATACAAGATGTTGATGTACGTCTATGCAGGATTTTTATCTGGATTAGCCGGTTTGGTTGTATCAGCGCGGATTGGCTCGGGGCAGTCCGGGCAGGGAGTTGGTTATGAACTCGACGCCATTGCCGCAGCTGTGATTGGTGGAGCCTCGCTCTCAGCCGGCGGTATCGGCACCGTTGCCGGCACAATCGTCGGCGCTCTCATCATCGGCGTGTTGAACAACGTCCTCGACCTGACCAACGTTTCCGCCTACTGGCAACAGATCGTCAAAGGCTGTATCATCGTCGGCGCCGTCATCATCGACCAGCTTAAGCATCACGGAAGCAAATAAGGCTTGAGACGTGTTTGGCGCCGGAGGGGCATTGCATTCCGCGTTTTAGGTCGCACGCTCGTGGCCGCCGACAGTCGTTGCAGCTATGGCGCTCGGATAGACGCGACGCCCCTGGGTACCGGTGCGTTCCACACGCTCGGGTTGAAAGCACTTTTCATCGCGCCACGCCTGCATGGAGCCGCGGCAAAATAAGTCCTTGAGCGTCCAGCGCCATAGACCTTTTCAAAATCTGAAGGCCACGCACCTCTAATGCGGCTCCCCTCCGTTCTGCGCTGAGCGCTATACCCTCCTAGCTCCTAGATTCTAGGTCCTAGCTCCTTCCTTGAAGGTTGCAATCTCTACCACCCTGCGTACGCAATTAACTGAGGCCGCAGCTACTGTTTCTACGGTAACCGCTTCACGGTTTCCGTCAGCAGCTCGTAGAAACCGTTGCTATCAACCTGGTTCAACCAAAGCGCGTTAGGCGGTCTTTCAGTGACTCCTCTCCAATCGACCACGGTCTCACCCACAGTGAACTCACCGCGCGTTTCAACGGTAACATTTACCATTCTCCCGCAGAACAGCGATGGTTGAAGCAAGTAGGCAATGACGGTCGGATCATGTAATGGACCACCGTCAGTTCCCATCTGTTCGATTTCAATCAATCCGTGTGCACGGAGAATCGCGGCAATCAACTTGCCGGCCCGATTGCCGATGTTTTCCAATCGGGTTATTCGCTCCTTTGTGCTAAGCACTTGATGGGTGACATCGAGTGGCAGAACTACCATGGGAATTCCACTGCCGAAAACCACCGCTGCTGCCTCCGGATCCGCATAAACATTGAATTCGGCGGCAGGAGTCACGTTGCCGCTTACGTGGTATCCGCCCCCCATTAACACAACTTCGCTGATCCCGGGCCGAATGTCTGGTTCTTGAACCAAGGCCGCTGCTAGATTCGTCATCGGCCCAAGCAGGCAGAGGGTTATGCTGGCGGGTCCCGCGCTTCTCAAGGCTTTGATGAGGAAATCAACCGCATGCCCGTTTGCCAATTCGACGTCTGCTTCCTGCAATGGCACCCCGTCCAACCCGGTCTCACCGTGCACATGTTCAGCGGTGACTGGTTCACGAACTAATGGTCTCGGACATCCGGCGTAAACCGGGATATCGGTTCGGTTTGCCCATCCCAAAACGATCCGCGCATTCTTGGCGGTTAAATTGAGTGGAACATTTCCCGCCACCGCAGTGATCGCACGAACATCCAATCGGTCGCTCGCAGCTAGAGCGAATAGGATCGCCACGGCATCATCTTGTCCCGGATCAGTATCGATAATAATGGTGCGTCTGGTTCGGCTCGACATGGATGTACGCATCGCGGATCTCGATCGTTATAACAAGCCCTGTGGAGCGCGCCTCGCTTGCGAGGCCGATGGGTTCGCCACCCAAAGACGCCAAGATTAGACGGGAACAGCCTCAAAACCTGTCGCGCCGAAGGCTTGGCAAAGGCGGAAAGGCACAAAAGGCGCAAAAATGAGCGGAGATAAGGATCTGGTAAAGTAGAGGGAATTTGAATTCGCGCCTTGGGCCGACCATCGCGCCGCCTTGGATTTGATCCCTTAATTTTTGCCAATTTTTTTTGCGCTTTTTGTGCCTTTCCGCCTTTGCCAAGCCTTCGGCGCGACAGGTTTTGCGGCCATTCCTTCTTTGCGATCTTTGCGTTCTTTCTTGACCGACATAGCCTTGGTGACGTCTGTCGCGGCTATACTGTCTGTGTTTTATCTTAGCGCCTCTGAGTTCGCCATCCCGCGGCCGCTCACTCCTCCGCACTACTCGCGCTAGCAACCGCTGACTCAACCAGCCGGAGAACCTTCCGCAATTCCTGCAAAGACTGTGCACCAACCTCATGAACGAATTGGCTTTGTACTTTTTCCCACAGCGGAACACAGCGATTCAGCTTCCTTTTCCCGGCTGCCGTTAACTGCAGTAGGCGTTGGCGGCGATCTTCACCGCTTGCTACCGTCACCCACTTAGCCGTAGTTAGCGGACGTAGATTACGGGTCAGAGTTGTCCTGTCCATGCCGAGCTTTTCAGCCAATGCCGTATGGCTGAGTTGACCAGCTCGACCGATGCTAGCCAAGAGTGAATATTGAGTAATAGTAATCTCTGCCGGCGCTAATGCCGAGTCGTAGAACGACGTTACCCTTCGGGCGACTCTCCGGATATCGGTACAAGTGCAAGCACCAAGCTTCGATGGTGGCAAACGATCTTGAATCACATCATCCGGCATACACGAAGGAGTTCAGGAGTTCGAGGAGTTCAGGAGTTCAGAATGCCGCTTTCGACAACGCTCGGCAACTCTCACCTGCACATAGTGTAATGCTCCTTCGTCTTGGAATTTCGCTGTCTGCGTCACCCTGAACTCCCCGAACTCCTCGAACTCCTGAACTCCTGAACTCCTTGAACTCCTTGAACTCCTTGAACTCCTCGAACTCCCCGAACTCCCGAAACTTCCGGCTCACGTCGCCAGCTCGCCAATCGCGGGCAGCATCTGCGGCCGGCGCGCAATGCACAGGACCAACATACTGCCAAGTATGCAGAGCGCACCGCTGGTCACAAAAGCAGTGTCATAAGTGCCACTCGCCGTTCGTGACCAACCCGTGGCCAGCGCAGTAGAAGCCGCACCTAGCTGATGGGCCGTCGCGATCCATCCGAAAACGATGGGCGCGCGTTCCCGGCCAAATGCTGCCGTTGCAATCCGGATCGTCGGCGGAACGGTCGCAATCCAATCGAGCCCGTAAAATACCGCAAACAAGGGAAGACCAAACAAACCCAGCCCAAAGGCGAATGGCAAGAACAACAAGGATAAACCTCGGAGGCCGTAGTACCAGAACAATAGCCAACGCGAATCGCAGCGGTCCGAGAGCCAGCCTGACATGGTGGTCCCGCACAGATCAAAAAGGCCCATGAGTGCAAGCAACCCTGCGGCTCGGGTCTCAGGTATCCCTCGATCGCCACATGCGGGAACTAAATGGGCGCCGATAAGCCCGTTGGTGCTGGCGCCACAGATAAAGAAGGATCCTGCCAACAACCAGAAGGTTCTGGATTGCGATGCGTGACGCAGTGCAGCGAATGCCTCGCTCAATGGATCTCGCTTGTGAGTGGGCGCGGGCTCGATGGCTTTGCCACCCCACGGAGGAATGGCTACGTCCACGGGACGTTCACGCATGAGCAAACAGAAAAACAAGATGAGGAGTAACATCAAGCCGGACAGGATATACGCGCAGATCCGCCATCCTTGATGCTCGATCAGTGTGCCGAACATCGGCAAAAACACGAGCTGGCCCGTGGCATTTCCCGCGGTGAAAATCCCAATGACTGTCCCGCGATTTTTCACAAACCAACGATTAGCGACCGTTGCGCCCAGCGTTAGCGCGATCGAACCGGCGCCGATCCCCACCAACGTGGATATTATCAGCAGCTGCCAGATCGCACTCACTCGAGTCACCAAGAGAGAGGTACAGGTCAGCAGCGCTAGCGCGCCCGCGATGGTTTTGCGGACCCCGTACCGCTCCATCGCTGCGGCTGCGAAGGGCCCGGTTAGCCCAAAAAGCCCGATCTGCAGGGCTTGAGCCATCGAGATCTGACCAGCAGACCAGCCGAATTCAGATTCGAATGGTCGCACGAACATCGTTAGCGACGATAACACGCCGGCCGCGGAAACGAGCGTTACGAAAGTGGTACCGACCACCAGAAGTGGATAATGGCGGCGATTCAGCAGACCGACCTTACTCCTCCTAGTATTGGCTGTCATTGGAAAGATGGAAAGCTAAAACCCTTTAATATAAGTGTATTTACACGTAGTTAAGCGGCGTTGTCGCCAATCGCAAGTTGAAATTGCAACCGTCCGAGGCCCCAGGGGTCGCCACCCGTGGAGCGCTGCCTCGCTTCCGCCTCCGCCAAGCGGCTCGACTGAGCTCGCCGAAGTCCTACGGCGCGACGAGTTGCGAGGCCGAAGGGGGCCGCCACTCGAAAATCTCTAGCGGCCGAGGGTGAGACGAGTTGCAAAGCAGCCGGATCGTACGAGGCTCTCGCTTTCCTCGAAAGGAGCAGTCGCGACGGCAAGTCAGGTTAACCTTTTTCCATCCCAGGCATGGACCCGGAAGCTCTAGGTCGAGAATACGATAAGATGGCGAATCGCTGGCAGGAGGCTTTCCTTCAAACGAACGGTTTCGCGCAATTTGAGAGAGCCATCCGATTCGCTAAAAACCGTGGACCGGCGCTAGATATCGGTTGCGGCAGCAGCGGGCGATTTATCAACCTGCTGCTCAAACAGGGATTTGCTCCGGAAGGATTGGATGTCTCGAAAGAGATGATTGCGTTGGCTAGGCAACGACATCCAGACGTTAGCTTCTACCATGCAGATATCTCTAAATGGAGTTTCCCGAAACAATATGACTTTATCTCCGCCTGGGACAGCACCTGGCATTTGCCCTTGAATCTGCAGGAACCCGTTCTGCACAAGATTTGTGATGGCCTTGCCGATAATGGCGTCTTTATCTTTACAACCGGCGCGTTAGACGGTCCTCACGAGAAACCCGATTCGTCCATGGGCATCGAGGTATGGTACGGCATCCTAGGTATTCCAAGAACCCTCGAACTGTTGGATCGCTTCGGCTGCGTGTGCCGCCATCTTGAATACGACCAATTCCCCGAACAGCACCTTTACATCATCGCGCAAAAACGACCGTCCATGAAAAACGGCTCCCTAGGAGCGACATCTAATCGAGAACCACCCTCTATGCCGCTCCTACGGAGCTGATCCTCTTTTACCTTACCGTTACTATAAAGATTGGGCTCCTACGGAGCCGGTTTGTCATCGGCTACTGGCTCTCGGCTATTTTTCGGGCTGTGATCTCGGTCGTTCCCTTTCCCACTGCCAACGTCGCTGGCTCTTTGTACTTGTACGAAAGGAGTTCCTTATTGACGCCAAGATACATCCTGACCTCTGGCGCCTTGGGACCAACGTGCAGTGATTCGGCCTCTGCAACAATCTCTTGATCAGTCTTCGTCATCCGGTCTTGTTGCAACAGATATTGAGTCCAGGAAGGAACCATCACTTCCATACGAAAGGTGTTGTGCCGGGTCGGGTCCTCGAATAACTGCCAACTGTAAGCGCCATTTCGAAGGTAAACCAACCGGACTTCCCGCATCAATTCGACAAACTTGGCCCCCCCGGTGCGATCAAGTTCGAACTCTTGCGTGACCAACACCGGCCCGTCTTTCGGGTCTGGCCGATACAACATTTTGTAACCGACGTTCATTACTGTGGCTGGCACAGCATTGAGATCGGCGGTCATGGTGAAATCAATCGACCAGGGGTGGCCGAGAAAACTAGTCAAAGCAAGCACAACCAATATCGCGATGGCCTGAACTAACAGCGATGATTGTACTCCCGCCATCGCTGCGATCGTGCCCCACAGGACCCCGCCTAGAGCCATGGCGCCCTGCGAAACCATGATTACGGTCGCATTCATGCGCCCTCTTGCCCACCCGGGCATCGCCCGTTGAGCGGCCACCCAAAGTTCAGCTGCGGACACGGTCCAACCGATCCCCGCCAGAGCGGCCACTACCAGAAACAGGCCCTCTTCCCGGATGAAGGCCATAAGAACTGAAACGATTATTCCTAATACTGCCGCCCATCGGGTCAAAGTATTCGGCGAAAAACGCGCCCGGGCCCATGGCAGAATGATGACGGCAGCGATTACCGAGCCCATACCCATGCTAGTAAACAGCAGCCCGAGATTCGACGGGCTCAGATGCAATTTTTTCAAACCGACCACCGGCAGCAATGCGGGAAT
>JAFAIO010000175.1 GCA_019236675.1 Verrucomicrobiota bacterium | reverse complement strand
AAGGCCAACGTGCAACCAGGCGCCTGTTGAGCCACCGTTGGAGCGAGCGCCTCGGTCATATTGCGCGTGAACCATGCCGCGCTGTCCCATTCATTCCGGTCTTGGACTCTAAAGTCCGTGAATCGTTCCGGATGAACGAAGGTCATGACGACGTTAGACGACGAGGCAGCCGATACGGAGGAAACCGCGCTAACTGCCAGCAGCATCCCAATGAGATGCCAAGGGAAATGCTTTTTCATAAAAATGTCCTCACCGATAAGACTCTGGGGGTCTGATACTTATTCCACACTCTTGGGTAATGTGCCACCCGTTGGCAGTTCTCGGTTCACACAAGCAACACCCATCCAACGGGCGCCGTCAGAGCGATGCCCTCGAACCTCGGAGAATCTGCCGCAATTGGCTACACGCTTGAAAAGACTTACCAGTGACTTCCCGCTTTCACCTATCACCAATCACCTTTCCCCCTCTCCACTCCCCTACGCTTCCCGCGCGCCTCTATTCGACGGATTTGGCCGATTCTTGAGCCTCAAGGTGATCGACGATGCGATCGACCATCTCCAGGTAGATTTTCTTGAAGGCGCGTAACGCTTCAGCGAACTGACCTTTGCGATACCACTCGAGTAGCGCCTCATGCTGATGCGGTCTGCTCTCGGGAGTTGGATACAGCTCCTTCAACAAGAGCGGATAATAACGCGTCATGCGATCGTCCAGTTTCTGAAACATTTCCCAGAGAATTGGCCGTTCAGCATTCTCAAAGATGATATCCCAAAACCGGCGGTTGCATTCAAAAGCTTCTCTGGCGCTTTTGGTGCGCGTGATTCGCTTGGCCAGGTCAGAGGCCAGATCAAAGTGAGCGGGTGCGAGGTGTGGATGCGCCGGCTTAAGAGCCAGAGAGATAAGACCGAGTCTAATTTCGGCGATTTCGCAGGCTTCTGCCGCCGATAGTGGTCTCACCACGGCCCCCGCATAGGGCGTCGCGAACAGCGTTCCTTCGCTCTCCAACGCTTGTAACGCCTCCCGCACCGGCGAACGGCTCACGTGGAACGCCACGGCCAGGTCTCCTTCCAGCAGCCTGTCTCCTGGTTTGTACAGCCCATCTAGCACGGCTGCTCGAATCTGTTTGATGACGACACCGGGCGTCTTCGACTTCTTGTCGACCATGCATCATCAAAGTATACACGCTCAGGTGGCCGGCAAGACTTTTCCGGCAAGATTCCAGAGATGCGAAAAACCGGTTCAAACCAAATGAACCATTCTATCAGGTCAACAGGGACCTGACTTCCCTCTCGAGTTTCCCGGCGACGATTAGAAAACATTGGTTTTTGCCTCGTCTGAAGATTGGTCGGTTCGGCAAGAAATGCCTTGTCCGCCGTGAATGGTTCCAACAAGGCAGTATACTCTTTAATTGTTCGCATACAATCCCTCTTGACAACGATGGACAACAGCGTTGATGATATTGCATACAATCTATAGCTCCGTATGCACTTCTGATGCGAGTCCGTACCGAGCGCCTAGCCCGCTGAGTCTTGGCCGCTCGATCGTCTATTCTGACGCGACATCGAGGGAGAGCATGATCAGGAGCGCCGATGAACAACAAGTACACGCAGAAAAAGAAGTCATGAAGAAAAGAATGAGACTAAGCCGCGCCGCCAAAGCTGCTAACCGCAAACGAAGGTTATTCAAACGTGTGGGCGTGGTGACCGAGATCATTCCCAACCGAAAGACCAGCCCTAAGCCGCAACCTCAAGAGTTTCCTCAGGGTCGCCGTTCGGAGAAACCTAGTTAACACTCCGATACCAACAACACCTCCGAACGGCGACAAGGCGGAATTCACCAGTTGCGCTTTTGACCAGGGCCCGTTCGTCACGGGGTTTAGGGCTCTTCGTTGGCACCTTAAAAGACCCCGCTTAAAAATGCTGTTTAGGAAAATCCTAACCCACAAACCGTTCTGTGTGCTCCTAAACGATCTCGAGAAAGCGATTCGTCAAAACCACCTTAAGACAACGCGCCGTGATAACTCCTTATTTGTTCGATCCGGACAGTTCGTGACCCGGATCGATGTGGTCCCGCCGGCGAACAAGGAGCGCGGCGATGCTAGCATCGAAGCAGTTGTTCAGATCAAGACGGAGGTACCTAGGGAATTTGCCGATGACGACCTCCTTTCACTGCTCACAAAATGGATCAATGCGAAGGCTACGTTGGGGGCTCTGATTGTCGAAAAAGATCATTACTGCATTGGCTCGCGTTTGACCATATACGATCAGGATAGCGCTTGGAATCTTCATTTTGGCCTCTTGCTATTCACTATTCTCGGAACCGGCCAATCGTTCATGCGCTCGACGCTCGCGATCATCGACTCGTTGCAAGGCTGCAGAACAGTTTTGGATAACGAGGAACCATCAGCATGGACCACAAAAGATCTCAGTCTGGTTGAATCTTATCTCTCCAAAATCTGCGTCTGCACAAGCAACGGTCTTCGGCTTACATCTGAACTCAGCTTGGCGAACGGCGAAATGAGTGCGATCCACGGCGATCGTCACACCGCCCTGTGGCAAATATTTGCCGACCAGCCGCATCCTGAAATGGGAGGCGGCCTGCGTTGCCTGCTAGAGCTCCCCCACCGGATCGACGACGAGTCTCGGGTCGGCCCGATTCTGAACCAGCTTAACCTGATGGAGATGGCTCCCCGTGATCTGCCGCCGCACTTCGGTGCTTGGCACCCGGGAAACCTGGGCAACAATCCAGCATACGTTTCTTTTTTCCCAAACGTCATGCACCGCCTGGAAGGCATAGCCCTGAACGCTTCCATTTGGGCGTTACACCGCACGGAGTGGGCGAACCAAACTTTGGTCTCGCTCGGAGTGCAGCCGTGAGGGCTGTAAAAACAGTGTCTCCGCTGGTGGATTCGATCGTCACCTGGTTTGTCCTTCCCTGGTGTTGCTTGGCAGAGCCTGGTGATGATTGTCAGATTTGATGACTGACCGCTTTCTAGCTCGCCCCTTTGTCTATTACACTTTGACCGACGATGCGCTGAAAATTCTGAAACCAAAATACGGACGAGCACTATTGGATGTCATCCCAACGGAGGACGCCCACCTGTATTTTTTTGGTAACCTTCTGTCCGCTCCCGAGATCTGCAAAGCAGCGCGCCGAAATCTTTGGACAGAGCATCTGACGACTAGATTTACCTTCGATCTCCCAACGCGTCCTGAGGCTAACGCCGCAGCCTGCTGGGAAGAGCGACAATGAAGCGCCGTTCAGGGCGACCCACTTTCACACGACAATCGGAGCCTTTGCGCTTGCGTGTTCTCTAAATGAGTTCGTCTTCACCAAGAACGGTCCGTGGTTAATCATAGGTGCGGGAAAATTCTAAAACCTATCCAACAGAGAATGCTCGCGGCGATGATCGCCAAATAGGGGATCAACACATTGCCAATTATTCCGCACCGAAAGACTCTGAGGAACCTTTTCACGATATTCCGGTCGCCGACGTCCACAAAATTTTGACTGATTCGCGGCGCAGTGAAAGGCGTTAGAGATTCCGCGACGCCATTCTCGAACACCGTTGAACGTAAGTATGTCTCAATCTCTTGGACTCGTTCTATGAATAATTCTTGAAAACTCTTGTTAACAGCTTCCACAATCCAAAAAAGTACGGTTGGGCAGATAGCTAATAAAATTAGCTGCGGATGTCTCAATGAAATAGAAGCTGCCAGCATTGCTGAAAAACTGTCACCGCCCAACCACGAATTCCGAAAACTATCGTGTCATATCGGGCGATAGCGTTTTCGCAGTGATCCCATTCCTGCTTCAAAACTGAGAATTTGAGATCGGATTGGCTTTGTTCCATAAATGTGCATGGAATGCGGATTTCTTGGATTGAACGCTTACAATCCGGCATCCTATTGAAAGTACAATACGCAAGAATGCGTATTGGGAATGGAGGGTGCGTGTTTTCGATGCAGACGAGATCTTGGTGGTGCGACTCTTCTTTCCAAGACCGGGCATGAATCCCGTTTTAACAGTCGCGGAGCGGTAGAACGACCATTTTCGATGGTTCACGGCCGGCAGCGGTTCGAGAGGAGTGTTGAGGCGGTGGCGGAACGAATTTTCGTAAAATCGACTCGGCGGGGTACGCATTATCGACTCCAACCGTTTTTCATGAACCACGCTGCAGTATAAGCTCTAACCTGAGACATTGGTGGTCCCTGTAGGGGCGTGTCGGGCGTGTGGCGTCCAATAGTGGACGAAATGGTACGCAATATTTTTAAAGAACATGCGAGGTAGGGACGGCGAATGTCCTAGGTCCTGCGTAGGTTAAGAGAACTCGCCTTGGATTAACCGGTACGCAGAGATTTGGGATACAGAAAGCGGGGTGGTCGGTCTTGCTTCACTCGGGACGGATCAGCTACACTTGAGGGCAGCGGCTGCAGGTAGGGTATCCCACCATCGGAATGCGGTTAGTCCCAGAACTAAAGTCGCACAGTTTTTACCCCACGCTCTT
>JAFAIO010000452.1 GCA_019236675.1 Verrucomicrobiota bacterium | reverse complement strand
CCGGTGAGCTCGCGTACCGCATCATTGGGCGCGCCGACGGCGAATGCACCACGGTCATTGTCTTCGAACCAATACCTCAGGCCGCTCAGCATAAACGGCTCCGAGCCTAGCGCTTTGGCGCCTTTGTAGAACATCCAGAGGGGACTCTTTACGTGCCGCACGTTATGACCGACGACGCGGCCGATGACCGTGGCCATCTCGGTAACAGTAAGGAGTTTCGGCCCGGTCGGCCGGTAGCTTTTACCGGAATGGCGGTCTGGATCGGACAGGGCAGCAACGGCAACGCGTGCGATGTCGGCGACCGAGGGCGGCGCGTTTTGGCTCTCACCCGCTATTGGCAAAGGCAGGACACCCAGATGTGCCGCGAACGGCAGCATCTCCAGGTAGGGGCTGTCAGCGAAAAAGCCCGGATTGACCACGGTGTACGCGATGCCCGGAAGCGTGGCGAACATCCGATCGATAAGCCAATGCTGGCGCGTCATGAAGGCTGGATGGTTGGGGCCAGCTAGCCATTGCGAGAGCCCGACGATCTGTTCGAGGCCTGCCTCCCGAGCGGCGTCGGCAAATGCCACTGCACTCTGGATCACGAATGGATGATAAGGCGCGCAGTAATAAGCTCGCTGTACACCACGCATCGCGTCCGTTAGCTGACCGGGATCGAAAATGTCTGCCACCACGACCTCGGCGCCGCGACTTTGGAGCAGATCGCTGCGCGCGTCCCTGACCCGGACGGCGGCGCGTACTGGCCATCCTTTGGCCAGCAATTGAGTGACCACGGCGCCACCGGTCCGTCCGGTTGCGCCGATAACGAGAATTTTTGGGTTAGCCATAAGAAAAAAAGTGTTGTAACATTTTGCTCGCGGTACGATGCCGTACCCTGAAGTTCGATACTAATGGTACGATGTCGTACCGTTGGCAAGTGAAAATGTCGCCAATCAAAAAAAACCACCGCCACTCCCCCTCACCCCGCGTTCAGCCTGAGCACGTCTCCAGCTCCATCCGCGACCGCGTGCTCGACGCGGCGTTTTCCCTGTTTCGTGAACACGGCTTCTCCAGCACCAGCATGCTGGATATTGTCACCCAGGCCCGAATATCGAAACGCGACCTCTACGCTCTGTTCAAGAACAAACACGCAGTATTAGCGGCCTGCATCAGCGAACACACCGAACAGATGCGACGACCGTTGGACATAACGCCTCCGGTGCCATGGACCCGGGACGCTTTAACCAAGTTGTTCATCGAGTTCGGCACATCCGTCTTGAAGACAGTGTGCCACCCGGATGCGTTGACCGTTTTCCGGCTCGCGATTGCAGAGTCCGATCGCGCCCCCGAAATCGCTCGCACCCTCGAGAGCAGTGGGCGTGAGGCAAACCAAAAAGCACTGACCGAACTCATTAGAAGCGCTCAATCCCACGGATTGATCGTTGCCGGGGACCCAGCGGTTCTGGCAACCCGCTTCACCGCTGTGCTCGGGGAAGATCTCCTGATCCGGCTGCTAATGCGTGTGCGCGAGGCGCCAACCGAACGAGAAATCGTGAGCCGGGCTCGTTCAGCCACGGAGATGCTGTTGATCGATCGTTAACGAGGTCGACTATCAGGCCGTTCCCTCACCTTCCCGGCCGGTTCCAAGAAGTGTAACTTTCCTCAACTTTCGGATCAGATCACCTATTGTAAACGGTCCTGGACCAGACAGGACAAGAGCGGCAAGACAGGCGAGGTATAGGAGGTCAACTTCATAACCCGGCGGGCCGAACTGCGCGCCGGCGGCAGTTACCGCCTTGATTTTAATCGAGCTGAATCCGTAAGGGAGATGCACGGTGAACATGGCTGTCAAGAGAACGGCAGCCATGGGTAGGCTAGCGAGACTTACGAAGGCACCCAGAATTACAGCCAGGCCCCCGAGTATTTCTACCAAGATGGTTGACCAAGCCATAAAGTGGGCTGCGGGTACTCCCATCGCTTGGAGAATGCTAGCGAATGCGTCGGGTCCCCTGGTTAGCTTGGCAAAACCATGCTCCATGAAACCGTAACCAACCATCAGACGTAAGGGCAGTGGAGACCAACGATCGATGCCGAAACGACGAAATAGATTTAATAACATAACGTGACTACCTTTCTTTGCGCCGCATCAAAGCAGATGCGGCGGCTCAAACATGCCTCGGCCCATCTGCCTGTTAGTAAAACCAGCGATATTCCTCGTCCCAGTTTTGATCCGCTTTCTTAATATTCTCCTGTTCATTCGAGCGGAATTCTTTTTCCGCTTCCGGAGATGCACAGACGTAGAGTTTCCCCTTGATAATAAAAAACACGGTCGGGTCGATATCGTCGGCATGTCGGTTCTTCATTCCATCGGCGCAAAACCCGCCGTATTGAGGCGCGTATTTCGAAGGGTTCCGCTCGAACGTGGCAAGGTTCGCGGAGGAACTGAAGTAATAAGTAGCTCCGTGATAGTTAGCTTTGTATTTAGGGGTTCCTTTTATCGCTTTCTTTTGAGTGAAATAAGCCACTGGGTCATACCCTTTTAGGATTACTCCTTGACTATCAAGGTTTAACTTGTGAGCGCCTTTCTCCAGCCAAGTTTCGGCTCTGGCGTGCTCGGCTTTCACAGCATCAGCCGCGCCGGCAGCCGGACCGTTAATCGGGTTTGCATTACTGTGATATGCGGCGAATGCGCTGAGCAAACATATCATGAACCCTCGTGTCTGTACCAGTCGTGCAAAAATTTTTGACCGACTATAAGAGACATACTTAGGACTAAGATTGGCGTGGAGTAAATTAATTTCAGCGACAGCGTTCATATTGATCTAACCTGCACCTTCGCGTCCAAGCGAATGAGCTTCGTTCCTTGAGATAACTGATAAATTTGACGTTTACCGGCGGGGACGATTTGTTGACACTTCGAATCGTTCCGTCGATCACTTTGCCAGATTAACCATGCGGCCGCCGGTACTATCTGGTGTGAGACTGCAGACCAGGGATTTATTCCCGATATTTTTCGGGCTATCGGACAGTTGTGGAGCGATTTAGGTCGGAATAAAGAGAGTACTGTTGTCCTCTAAAGGAAGTCGAGCGCATCCACCAATTCTAGGTCGGGCGACTCCCGAATGAATTGCTTGAGCAGAAATTCATGCCCTTGGCCGTAAATGACGACGATCCGATCCGTGGGTCCATCGATGAGGCGAGTTAGATTAACAAACATTTCGAGATTCCGAAGGTGCCAGCTCGCGACTAATTTAGCTCCGAGATAGTCGCTACTATCGCCAATGCGAGCGATGTACATATAAAAACTGTTATTCCTCCGAATGGCTTCTTCGGAATTGAAATAACGCAGCACGTCGAGAACTGTCCCGGACTTCTGGATATTTTCGGCTTGGGCTAACAGCTTTGTCGTCAGATGCCCGGCCTTTTCGAGCAGATCGCTTTGGCCATGCGAATCGGCGTACTGCTTGACCTGATCGTAGTTAAAATCAGTCCAGGCGTTAATCAGATTAACCTTCTTAAGTCCGGCGCTCCGGGCGAGCCTGAAGCCGATTTGATAATTCTCACTCGCTGGCAGTTTGAACGTGTCCTGGAGATATCTCTGATAGTTCGGCTCTAGGTCGCTGGTTCCGACTGTCTCTTCCAAGACGACCTTTGTCGGCCGAAACTTTGCTAGATGGGTTACTACATCGTTGATTTGCGCCTGTCGTTCCGGACTCAGAGGATCATCGACAGACATCGAATACACGTTCGCCTTCGAAACAAAATGATAGGCGCCGACCACCATGATCTTTGGCCGGCCTTGCGACGTTTCATTCTGATCGCCATGCGACGCATCAGAAAGAAAAACGAAAAGAGCCGAGATCAAAAAGCGGTTAAACAGTTTTTTGCGCTTTTTGTGCATTTTCGCGGCTATTCGGTCTTTAACTGGTGAACTTCGCGTCTTCGTGATGAAACCTGTTGTCCAATTCACACCTGCTCCTTCGTCGAGTCTTGTGGATGAACATAGCCATGAAAAGCACCACTCTCCCACCGATCGTTTCTGCAGAGGAATGGGCTGCTGCTCGGGAAAAACTGCTCGTTAAGGAAAAAGCCGCTACTCAAGCCCGCGACGCACTTGCCGCCGAACGTCGCCGTTTGCCGATGGTTTCAATCGAAAAGAAATACTCTTTTGAAGGTCCGAAGGGGTGGGCCAGCCTGCTGGACCTTTTTAACGGGAAACGGCAGCTCCTCCTCTACCATTTCATGTTTGCACCCGGAGTGCATGGCTGGCCTAACGCCGGCTGTCCTGGTTGTTCCATGTTTGTCGATCAGATCGGTCACCAAGCGCACTTTCACGCCAGAGATGTTAATCTTGTTCTGGTGTCGCACGCGCCCTTTCAGCAGATCCAGTACTATCAGAAACGAATGGGTTGGCCCCTCCCCTGGTACTCCTCGTACGGAAGCGATTTCAACCGTGATTTTGGGATGACCACCGCCGAAGGCGAAGAGCACGGTCTCAGTGTGTTCCTCCGAGACGACGACAAAGTGTATCGAACGTATTTTACTTCCCGGCGCGGTGTGGAAACCCTCGGCAGCGTCTGGAGTTTTTTAGACCTTACCCCATTCGGCCGGCAAGAATCCTGGGAGGATTCCCCTGACGGCTGGCCCCAAACCGAGCCCTATGCATGGTGGCGCCGGCATGATGAGTACTGAGCACAAGGTTCCCAATCGTCCTCGCGCTCGTGCTCGTCCTGGTGCTCGAAAGGTGTTGAGCGCTGCCACGAAGTAAACGGTAAGCAGTAAGCAGTAAGCAGTAAAAGAGTAATCAGTTCGGATTCCGTCGTAGACCAACCTAGGTTCGTTTTGCGGGAATGACGTCTTTTGCGGATTAATTAAATCTGCGTCTATCTGCGTTGATCTGCGGTTAGTCTTAGGTTTCCTTTGGCGTTCATTCGTGTCCATTCGCGGTTCGGCTTTGTCTTCTCCACTTCTCTGTGGTGTAATGTCTGTTCGGTGTGACTGAGAGTTCACAGAAGACAGAGGCGAACGTGCTCGTGGTTGATGTGGGCGGGCACAACGTCAAGATTCTTGCTACGGGGCAAACTGAGCCTCGGAAATTGGCTACCGGTCCCAAGTTCACCCCTGACCAGATGGTAACGGGGGTCAAAGACATCACCCGAGATTGGAATTACGACGTCATCACGATCGGATTCCCAGCCCCGGTTCGTCAAGATCGCCCGGTAGAAGAACCATTCAATCTCGGACGCGGCTGGGTGGGGTTTGATTACGCAGGTGCGTTCGGGCGACCGGTAAAAATGATCAACGATGCCGCGATGCAGGCCTTAGGATGTTATCAAGGTGGCAAAATGCTGTTTCTCGGCCTCGGTACGGGTCTCGGTTCGAGCATGGTGGTGGAAGGAATCGTGGTTCCGACCGAGCTCTGCCGGCTTCCCTATAAGAAAGCGACATTCGAAGACTATGTGGGTACACGCGGCATAGAGCGCCTCGGCAAAAAGAAATGGCGCCGTTGCGTTGAAGACGTGGTTGCCCGGCTAATTGCCGCGCTGGAGCCGGAAGACGTCGCTTTAGGAGGCGGTAATGTGAAATATCTAAAAGAAGTGCCTCCCGGATGCCGGATCGTCGATAACACCAACGCCTTTGTCGGAGGATTCCGTCTCTGGCAAGGCAAGGCATAGCCGCGGGACAGTAAGTAATCAGTAATCGGTAAGTCGGTAAGCCGGTAATCAGTTAGAGAAGCCAGCAGCTGACGACACGACATCGTTCAATCCAACACCTCCTGGCTCCCGACTCCTGGCTCCTTTCGGAGCACTGATTACTGACTCACTGCTTACTGATTACTTTTGAACGCCGATTCCGTTGCGTCCTAGATGTGCCTAATGTCTAATTCGTACGAACAGCGGACCCACCCACCCGCCATGGAACGAAAAAAAGCGACAGATTTTCCGCAAGAACTCCTAAACGTGTTTGATCGCTATGTGCACGGCGAGATCACTCGGCGTGCTTTCCTGGACGCTGCAAAGAAATACGCGATTGGCGGGCTTACCGCGAAGAGTATCTGGGAAAGTCTGCGCCCGAATTACGCTTTCGCCGAGCAAGTTGCTAAGGACGATAAACGACTCCTTACGGGATACGAAAATGTTCCCTCGCCTCTGGGCAACACCACTGTTCGCGGCTATTACGTCCGTCCCGCGACCGCCGGCAAAAAATTGCCCGGTGTATTGGTTATCCATGAAAATCGCGGCTTGAATCCGTACATCGAAGATGTGGCTCGGCGCTTGGGGACCGACAATTTTGTTGCGTTCGCTCCTGACGGCCTAACCTCAGTAGGCGGGTATCCTGGCGAGGAAGAGAAAGCGGCGGCTCTTTTCAAAACGGTGGACCCGGGCAAAATGTTTGAAGATTTTGTAGCGGCGGCAGCGTGGTTGAAAGCCCGGCCGGAATGCACCGGAAAAATCGGGGCGGTCGGGTTTTGTTTCGGCGGTGGTACCGTTAATAATCTGGCGGTGAGATTACCGGATCTCGGAGCAGGAGTCGCCTTTTATGGGCGCCAACCGAGCGCGGAAGACTCCTCCAAGATCAAGGCCCCTCTCCTCCTGCATTACGCATCGCTGGACACAAGGATCACCGAAGGATGGCCGGCCTACGAAGCCGCGCTTAAAGCCAATCACGCCACCTATACGGCCTACATTTACGACGGCGTAAACCACGGCTTTCACAATGATACGACGCCGCGTTACGATGAAGCCGCGGCGAAGCTGGCCTGGCAACGGACCGTGGATTTCTTGAACCGATACCTGCGGGGGTAGTAAGCAGTAAGTAGTAAGTAGTAAGCAGTAAGCAGTAAGTAGTAAGCAGTAAAGAACCTAGGAGCCAGAATCCAGGAGTCAGGAGGGTTTTTAAAAGGTGAAAACGTGCGGATTGTCTAGAAGCAGATCGAAAGTACGATTCGCCCGCAACTTGTGCACGTAGCCTGCCAAGAATTCGATGCTGTTATTTCCTGCCCGCGGTCGGAGGCTGCGGTTTACGCCCTTCACGAGCCGTGCCCGCGGTTCAAAGGAGCTGGCGGCCGGCCCTCCTGACTCCTCTACTGATCACTGACACACTGATTACTGATTACTTTCCCGCGCCCGGGTCTGTAGTGTTTCCCGTATTAAAACCGTGACGAGCTAGTGTTTCCCGTACTAGACCGGTGACCAGCCCATGGCGGCTCAGCAACACGGGTTGGCGTGGTATTGAACGTCAAATGGATCGGCGACAATCCGCGTTCTCGCAACGAACTGTTGCCCTCCCGGGCTTACCAACTGCTGTCGTAACCGAGTACCCAAGTAATAGGCCGGATCCTGGTTGCCACCGCGAAATAACATCCGTCGAGGCGGAATGGAAACGCATAAATGGGTAGACGCCCAACCCGCAAGTCGATGCACTGGCGTTACCTTTCTAGAAATCGGCGTTTCAATCATCATAACAAACCTAATTTTTATGATGTTCTCTGTGTTTAGTAGAGCATACGATCTTACGGATTTACCGCCCGCCCTGCTATCCACTTTCCGCAAGATTACAGAAATCTAACGTCGCCCCAGCAGTTTATGCGAAAAGGAATCGCCGCGAAAATTCACTCCTCACCTTTCCCGTGCGCTCCGGGCTCTGCGCTCTTGATCCTGGATTTCCTCAAATCGGCTGACGCCTATGCACAAAGCGTTAGGCGTACACCGCCCCGATTTTGCTCCTAACACTAACGACATCTCCCAGCCCGATCCGTCCCGTTCGCCGGATCGTCAGATTCTGACCGAGATAAACCCCATCGCCAAACCGGCGGTAACCCGACAGGGTTCGGATCGGTTCCGGACCGGTATGTTCTCCGGTGAGCTGATCGATCGTGGGGACCGCGCAACGGTCACATGCCTTCGTTCCGCATAAAAGCGCCGATCCGATCTCCATCTCGCCCCATTGATCTTCGATAAACGGTTCCTGCGATGAAACGACAATATTCGGCCGAAAACGATCAACCGGTACCGGCTCGCTCAAACGCGTGTTGAGGTTCGCTATCGAGGCTTCGCCGATCAATAGAATAGGGTAGGCATCGGCAAACCCAACAATGTCCCCGGGTCGAGCGAACGCCGGATTCACCGCGCGTAGGGTTGTATCCGGCATAAAAACGAGGTCGCAACGATGGTGAAGAATCTCCGACAACCATTGCCCGGCGTTCGGCAGAAACATCGCTTCCACAGCGTCATTCCAGATGGTCACCTGGATTTTAGGCGCTGTTTTCGGGGGGGTAAGCGGAACCGCAATCTGGCTGCTCCGATGACTCAGGACGAGTTCCTCTCCCGTAACTGCAGCCTTAACCGTCGCCATTTTCGGAAGCTGCCGCTGCGACAAAAACCGATGATCTTCCCCGACCAACATCCAGCGGCGGTCCCAGGCAAATCCCCGGTCTTGAACTTCCACCTCCTCCAACAGCTGGCCGCCGAGACCTTTGACCGGATAAATCGCCAATCGAGTGACTCGCCCATCTGATTCGCTGTCTGGCATCGTCATTCTTAGGCCGAGACTTCCCCGGATTCAAACCAGGAACCGCAGATGAACGCGGACTCGCAATAGGGAATATCCGCAGATTACGCAGAACTTGTCGCGCCGTAGGCCTTGCGGAGGCGGAACCTGTCGCGCCGTAGGCCTTGCGGAGGCGGATCCATTCGCGGTCCCAATCTGCAGTCGGTTTTAGTTGTCTATTTGGGTCCCATCGTGTCCATTCGCGGATTAGCTTCTGCGGCTCAGTCATGGACACCAAAGAATACGATTTAGTGATCATCGGCGGCGGACCAGCTGGGGCGGCTGGCGCCTGGATTGCAGCCCTTCTCGGGAAACGAGTTGCCTTGGTCGAAAAAAAACAAAACCTGGGCGGCGCCGGCATCAATACCGGCACGATTCCAAGTAAGACGCTCAGAGAAACCGCGTTGGCATTAACAGGCTGGCGGTCGCGTGACCTTTTTGGAGTTGATCTTTCTTTACGGCGGGAAGCTACCGTCGATGAATTTTTTCATCATGAGAAACGGGTCACTAGCAACGAGCGCGATCGTTGGACGGAAGAGCTCACCGCTGCTGGAGTCGAGATTGTGCATGGCACCGCTACGTTCAAGGACGCTCACACGGTGGCTGTTTTGGACGGTCCTGACCAAGACCGGGCACTTCGGGGCGACTATATTCTTATTGCCACCGGATCCTCCCCGGTACGCTCTGGAGATATCCCCTTCAGTGATCCGCGGATCTGCGACTCTAACCAAATCTTGGAGCTGACCAAGGTCCCGAAACGCTTGGCGGTCATCGGCGCTGGTGTTATCGGCGCCGAGTACGCGAGTACTTTTGCGGCGCTCGATGTAGAGGTCTTTCTGATTGATGGCCGCGCGGAGCTATTGCCATTTCTGGACCGAGAAATTTCTCAAAGCTTACGAAAGGCAATGGAACGCGCCGGCGTCCAGGTCCGGTTACAGGAACGAGTCTTACAGATCGACGTCTCTAAGCCGGATAATGTAAGTCTTCATCTCAGCTCAGGAACCGTAATCGAGGTCGATACTGTCCTGGTCGCAGCCGGCCGGGTAAGCAACACCGCGGAGCTGCAACTCCCGAACGCCGGTTTAGCCGTGGGTCCACGCAATTTGGTTGGTGTCAAACAGCATTACCAAACCGATGTTCCGCACATTTACGCCGTGGGCGATGTCATCGGTCCGCCAGCTTTAGCTTCAACCAGCCGGGAACAGGCGCGCGTTGCCATCGTTCACATGTTCGGTAGTCGCATTGACGAAGAGTTAAGTGCTCTTCTACCTAACGGTATCTATACCATCCCAGAGGTCAGTACGGTCGGTGAGTCAGAAGAAAGTTTAGCCAAGAAAGGCATTGATTTCATTGTCGGACACGCCCGATACGACGAAACCGCTCGGGGCGAAATTATCGGCGACAACATCGGTTTCATTAAACTGTTGTTTGCTCGAGAAGACAAACGTCTCCTGGGGGTGCATGTCATTGGCGAGCACGCCACCGAACTGGTCCACCTCGGCTTGTTAGTCATGATGAGCAACGGCGGAGCAGAGCTCATTCATCGCACCTGCTTCAATTACCCAACCCTGGGCAACCTTTATACGCTCGCCACGCGTCGCGCCCTGTTTCCGCAGATCGACCCACGAAATCGGGAGCGCTTGAAAGGTGAAAAGTGAAAAGTGAAAGGGCCTGCCTGGGACCCGATGATTAGTGATTGGTGACTGGTGGGGCGGCAGCCCCAATTTGGCGAGGCGAGGGCTGGTCCGACTTAGCCCAGCGCCTTCTATGGGTCTGCAGCTTGGTTAACTTGCGGAAGTCGGAGCCGTGACCCAGCGGTACACCACGGCTCCGACTTCGCCAAGGCAACCAAGCTTCAGACCCATAGAAGAGGCTCAGCTACGTCGGACAAGTCGGCACGCGTAAGTGCCTAGCGTCGCGTATTATCAGATAACACCAATCGCTTCGCAAAAAACGTTTGGTCTTTCAGGAGCCCGCCTCCGCCAAGCCTACGGCGCGGCAGGCCCTCGTCCCACCAATTGGGGCGGCGCCCACGAATTACCAATTATCAATCAGCAATCACCAATCACTTCTCACCCCCGACCTCTAGATGTTGCTCTTCGATCTTCCTTAGAAAATCCTGGAGCATCTTTTTCCCTGCCGCTTCAATGAGTCGCGAGCCGACCGCGGCGATCAAGCCGCCGGCTTGGCCATCCGCCTCGCATTGTAGTTCGCTCCCCTCGCCCTTCGGTGTGATCTGGATCTTCGCCGTTCCTTTCACCCAGCCCGGTGCGCCTTTGCCCTCCGCTTGAAGCGTGAACGATTCCGGCGGTTTTTTTTCCGAGATCCGGACTTTGCCGGTGTAATTTCCTTTTATTCCGGCCACACCGATTCTGAGCTTGGCATCGTAGCTATCTTCCCCCGTCTTCTCCATCGTCTCGCATCCTTCGATGCAT
This sequence comes from Verrucomicrobiota bacterium, assembly GCA_019236675.1. GTDB lineage: Bacteria > Verrucomicrobiota > Verrucomicrobiia > Chthoniobacterales > JAFAMB01 > JAFAVN01. Next base: position 6,103 of record JAFAIO010000452.1, on the reverse strand, counting down.
TTTTGGAGAACAACGGGATCGGTGAGAGCAGCAAATACTTTCTCGGGTGGAGCCTTATATTCGTGTATTCCTTGAATCTTCATCGCAGCTTCTGAAGCCGAAAAGATCCACAGATTACACAGAAAAATCTCCCGCAAAGACGCAGAGGCGCAAAGAAAAGAGCGAGATTATGCAATACTAGCTAAAGGATTTCGATCGGTCGCCCATACGATGCGACCACAGAACCAAACCTTTGTAGCCACTTTCGCCGGACTTCGATGCGATGGGTCATGCACCTGCAAATGTTCAGAATATTGTTTCTGAGCAAGTCTTTCTGTTAAAGCCTCCCCGTCTTCTCCTTTGCGGCTTTGCGTCTTTGCGGGAGATTTTTCTGTGCCTTTGGGTCGGGTTCGCCGCCCTATGTAATCTGCGGATCTTAAATTCGGGTTTGGAGAATTACCTATCCCCGGCTCACGGCGGCCCAAAGCGCTCGTTTGGCTTGTACTCGCGCCAGATGCGCCCGGAAATCCGCCGATGCGTGAATGTCCGAGAGCGGATCGATCCCGTCCGCGGCTTTTTCGGCCGCGGTCGCGATACTATCAGCAGTGGGTTCAACTCCGCGCAACGACGATTCGGTACCGCTTGCGCGATAGGCTTTAGCGGCCACCCCGGTCACCGCAACCGCAACCTCTTTCTTCGTTTTATCCACAACGGCTGCCACCCCGGCGATCGCAAACCCGCTCGCTTTCTGAGCGAATTTTACGTAGGCAGCCGTGTTGGCTGTCGCGGGCACATGGATGAATTTGAGAATCTCACCTGGTTCAACTGCCGAGGTGAGGATATCCACGAAGAAGTCGTTCGCCGCTACCGTCCGGCTCCCGTTGGGTCCTGCGATCTCGAACTCTGCATCGAGCGCCAGCATCGCCGCGGGCCAATCACCCGCCGGATCCGCATGAACGCAACTTCCGCCGACAGTTCCCTTGTTGCGAACCTGCACATCACCGATACTCCCGGCTACTTCCGGGAGCAAGGGACAGGCTCGTTTGAGGAGGTCGGATGACTCGATCTCGTAATGAGTCGTCAGTGCGCCGATCGCGATCTTCCCGTTCTGTTGGTTGACCGAATGGAGGTCAGCGATCCGGCTGATATCGATAACGACCTTCGGTTGCGACAACCGTAGTTTCATCGCCGGGATCAAGCTATGACCTCCAGCGAGGATTTTTGCGTCGTCGCCATGTTTAGCGAGCAGATCAAGGGCTTCATTCAGGCTCGAAGCCCTGACATAATCAAATGCTGCCGGGATCATAGCGTACCCCCTTTCTCCTGAATCGCGCGCCACACCCGTTCAGGCGTGAATGGCAAATCCACGTGACGAATCCCGAGCGGGGAAAGCGCGTCGATCACCGCGTTCCCAATGCAAGGCGTCGCACCGATCGTTCCCGCTTCACCTACCCCTTTTACTCCCAGCAGATTCGAAGGAGATGGGGTCTCAGTGCTACCCAGCGCATACTCCGGTATATCAAGGGCCCGCGGTATCGCATAGTCCATGAATTCACCGGTTAACAATTGACCATTCTCGTCGTAGACCGTCCGTTCCATCAGCGCTGCACCAAGGGATTGGGCGATCCCACCTTGCACCTGTCCCTCAATCAGCAACGGGTTAACTTGTTTGCCGCAATCGTCGACTGCCGTGTATTTGAGGATCTTGACCTGCCCGGTGTCGCGGTCCACTTCAACCGCACAGATGTGGGTTCCGAACGGGAACGTACAGTTAGGCGGTTCGAAGAAGCTTGATGCCTCAAGTCCGGGCTCGAACCCAGGAGGCAGATTTTTCGCCACGTACGCCTCGCTGGCCAGCTGACCCCAGCCAATGCTCTTCGCTTCGCTGCCGCGAACGAAGAACTTACCCTCGGCGAACTCGATGTCAGCCGGCGCTGCCTCCAAAAGCGCAGCCGCTAAGGTCTTGGTCTTCTCAATGATCTTATCGATCGACATCGCGATGGCCGTGCCGCCCAGTGCCGTTGCCCGGCTGCCATAGGTATCCCGGCCAAAATGTGCCGTCGCCGTGTCTCCACGCAGAACCACGATATCTTCGATCGGGATCCCCAAGCGGTCCGCCGCGATTTGAGCGAAACTGGTCTCTTGCCCTTGTCCATGCGGGGTAGCGCCGGTGATCACCGTTACTTTTCCAGATATCTCGATGCGGACGCAGCCCCATTCCCACCCTCCTGCCGCCATGATCTTGGATGGACCAAGAGCGCAGATCTCAACGTAAGTCGAGAGACCAATCCCGAACAGCCGCCCTTCCGCGCGAGCATTCTCGCGTTCTTTCAACAACCGCGGCCATTGGGCCAGTTCTTTTGCCTTTTCTAGCGCCGCTTGATAGTTGCCACTATCATATTGTAATCCGGTAATGGTAGTAAACGGGAACTCTCCTGACTGCGGCATGTTCTTCAGACGCACTTCAATCGGGTCCAGACCAAGCTCGTCTGCTACGTAGTCCATGACGCGTTCGATGATATAGGTTGCCTCCGGCCGGCCCGCTCCACGATAAGCATCGGCTGACATCTTGTTGGTGTGAACACCCGTGATGTCCACCTTGACGGCTTTGAGCTTGTAGCACCCGCCGATCATTAAGCCGGTCAGCGTCGGGATTGCCGGTGTGAGTAACTGCAGATAAGAGCCGATATCGGCGATGATATTCGACCGAATCGCTAATACCGTGCCATCGTTCTTGATCGCAACCTCGTGATCTCCAATCTGGTCCCGTCCATGGATGGTCACCGCGGCATTTTCTCGCCTGCCCTCGATCCATTTGGTCGGTCGATTGAGCCGCATCGCCAAATGGCTGACCACCGCTTCCTCAGAATAAAGATTTAGCTTGGATCCGAAGCCACCTCCAACCTCGGGCGTGACCACGCGCAGCTTGTTCTCAGGAATGCCGATCATCCCGGGCAACAGCGTGCGGATTAGATGCGGGATCTGGGTCGAGGTCCACAAAGTCAGCGATGACTCGCCTGAGTGCCAGGAAGCAGCGCAGCCCCTGGGCTCAATCGCCATCGGGGTCACCCGTTGATGGAGGATCCGGAGTTTGAACACGCGGTCTGCCTCTTTGAAAGCAGCATCCACATCGCCGCCGGCCAGACCCCAAGTAAACGCCACGTTTGTTCCGAGCTCGGGATGAGTCAGCGCCGAACCTTTTTCCAGGGCTTTCTCTGGATCAATCACGGCCGGTATCGGCTCGTAATCGACTTCGACGAGCTCCAAAGCGTCTCTCGCAATCGCCCGCGTCTTTGCCACAACCACGGCGACCGGATGGCCGACAAAATAAACCCGGGAACCGGCTAGAACGGTGTGTACCGGCGATTTCCCGCCCGGTAACGGGCTGGCGCACGGAATCGTTCCTGCTTTCTCGTTTATGTCGGCTCCCGTAAATACGCCGATAACACCAGGCAGTTTCTTGGCTGCATCCGTGTTGATCGACTTGATGCTCGCGTTGGCATGCGGGCTCCGGACAAACTCGGCATGCACCACACCTGCGAGCTGTACATCATCGACATAAGTCCCAACGCCTTTCAGCAGCCGCGGGTCTTCTACCCGCTTCATGGCTCGGCCAATATACTTCTGGGTAGACTTTGTTACTGGGGGTTTCTCTGTAGTGGTGGACATCTTTATGCCCGTCCTTTCTTCGCCGCATATTCAACGGCATCGATGATATGGGTGTAACCTGTGCATCGGCAGAGGTTGCCATCGAGCGCATGCCGGATGTCGTCGCGCGATGGCGCTTCGTTCCGTTCAAGCAGTTGCACCGCGGTCATCATCATGCCCGGTGTGCAATAGCCGCACTGCAGGCCGTGGCATTCCCAGAATCCTTCCTGGACCGGGTGCATCTCGCCATTACTAGCGAGCCCCTCGACCGTGGTGACTTCTGTGCCGTCAGCCTGCACAGCAAACATCGTACACGATTTAACCGCTTGCCCGTCAACCAGGACGGTGCACGCGCCGCAAACGCTGGTCTCGCATCCCACGTGCGTACCGGTGAGGCCGCACGTTTCCCTTAAAAAATGAGCAAGCAACAAGCGAGGTTCTACCTCGGCTTCATGCAGGACACCGTTGACGCTAATCTTAACGGATATGTTCATGGGTGCTCTCCTTGAGAGTCGGAAAGGCGTTCCCCAAAACCCGCTTCAACTAAAACATTCTAGTGAAGCCAAGCAAGATAAATAATGGGAGTTGGTCACCGTGGAGCGTGCCTCGCTTGCGAGGCCGGCAGAGGACGACACCCGTCTTTAGTCAGCTAGATTCTCGGGCCACCTGTTAACCGGTCCCAGGAATTCGGTTCCCACCGATTCGGCCTCGCAAGCGAGGCACGCTCCACGGGCGTCGCCCGCATCGCCCCTGAACTCCTTCATTGCTATTCGCCTAACACCTCGCTACCCTCGGCCCCTTCATGTTTAAGGCCTGCCTGGGAAAGAACGTAAAGAACACGGTGCAACAAAACTACCCGAGTAGCTCCCTCGTCACTTCTCATCTCACTTACTCGATTCACGCGTGACGAATTCTATCCCCACCGCCGAACATGTTCATCCCAAGCGCACCTTTGCCCCGGCCAGGAACCAAGTCTTGGGCCACTGAATTTAGCACTACTAAATCGATCCTATCGTTTCTTGCCGGCTTTATTCCGGTGGCAACCATTATCGGAGTTATTTGCTTCCGCGGCTTGCTTGATGCACCGGACGCCTCCGCAAAAAAGCAGATCCCTTTCTCTGTCGTAGATGAGCTCTCGCGGTCGATCCATAGGGATCCGGCTAACTCACAATTCGAGAGTTGCTTTATCAATGTTTCCGGGCAATTGCCATGTAACCATGGCGGATCTTTAGCCGAGCTTCCGGACGGATCGCTAGTTTGCACCTGGTATGCGGCCTCAAGTGAAGCCGCAGCCGACGCGCGGATCTTCTGTTCCCGATTAGTGAAAGGCAGCCGGACTTGGACCGAGCCCGAAGTAATCGTCCGGCCGCAAACCCCGATACAAGGTCATTGGTTCGCAAATAAGTCCGTCGGAGACACCGTTCTGTTCCTGGATCGCGAGCGATGCCTCTGGCTTTTCTTTGCTGGGGTCGCCATCGGAGGATGGTCAGGAGCCCATGTCGATTTCGTCGTGTCGCACGATCTGGGCAGGCATTGGTCGACCGGGCAGCGATTGATCGACGGGTTCGGCCAGTCACCTCGGAGCAAGCTGGTCGAACTGGCAGATGGTCAGGTGATGATCCCCCTCTCCTCCTGGTTATTTCATTGGGAGGGTTACACCGTTTGTTTGAACCTGCGTGACGGTCAGGTGATCAACAGAAGTGTCGCCGCGAAGATCCCCGGTCCGGAAAATAGCCAGCCTACTCTGGTAACTTTTAACAATCGTGACGTCGTCGCTTATCTCCGAAATCCCAGGGGCGGCTCCGTTTTGTTGTCAAGGTGGGATCCTGCACTGGACCAGTGGACGCCGGCCAAGCCTATCAATTTGCCCAGCCCGGACTCAGCAGTTGACGCCATCCCTTGTGAAAACGGCGTGCTAGTTGTCTACACTTCGGATCGGCTCCACCGATTCGGCATGAGTGTCGCTTGGTCGGCAGACGGTGAGCACTTTTCTCATCTCGCAAACTTGGGAGATCGAGCCGATGTCAGCGTCTCTTATCCAGCTGTGATCCGATCCAGCGACGGTGACTTTCACCTGATCTACACGTACGCCGGGCGTTCGATGATTAAATATCTTCATTTGCCGAAGCAGTGGATCCACGATGCGGTCGCGAAGGTTTCAAGTAATCAGTATTCAGTGAGTCAGTGATCAGTTCAGGAGCCAGGAGCCTGGAGCGAGGAGCTAGGAGCGGGCGGTTCCGGATCGTCCTCGTCCTCGATTGACGGGTAGCCACGCAGCCGACTGCCAGCCAGGTCTCAAAGCCGAATCTTAAGATCGCGAGACGCGAGGTGAGATTCGAGCAAACCTGGTCACGCCGTCCTTCGGGACAATCGCCCCCTTGGAAGGACCGACCACCATCCCCGTTCCTCCGCTCTCGCTCGTTCCCACGCGCCTCCTGTGTCACGAAACGCTCCCCTATCCGGTCTCCCTTCTAAC
>JAFAIO010000418.1 GCA_019236675.1 Verrucomicrobiota bacterium | reverse complement strand
CCTGGTCAATCCTCCGATGAGGAGCAGCGACTAAAACAACTATTTTTGAAGAGTCGGCAGGAAATGCAAATCGTTCCTAGCCCGACGCCCACGCCCAAGGCGACACCGGTCCCTGCGACCCCTGCTCGCAGACCCTTCCATAGTCGCAGTAAGGAGAGCGAAACTCCAGCCGAACGCTCCGAAGAGGAATCTGAAGAGCGAAGCGAGCGTGCGGTTGAGACCCCGAAACCGACCCCAAAGCCGACGCCGATGCAAACGCCGATACCAGCGCCAACCGAAAAGGTTGAAGAGGAACGGCCGGCAGCAACGCCCCAAGAGGAGAGTTGGGTCGAACCGACCCCAAAAAAGAAACACCACGGCTGGTTCATTTTTCATTTTCACTCGGACGATGATGAAATCGTTGTCCAAAAATCCGGGAGTCAGAATGAAACCGTGCCTGTCGGCCATTACAACGGTCGTTGGCGTTATCTAACTCCGGCTGTGCGCCGAGCCATCGATGATGCACGCGTCGCGAGAAACCGCTGGAAATATATTGTGGTCCACAATAGTGGAACCCGCCAAGGTAACGCCCGGATCTTTGACTATTATCACCGGCACGTCAGACGGATGCCAAACGGCCTTGCCTATCATTTCGTGATTGGTAACGGGACCTCAACCGGAGACGGCCAGATCGAGATTGGCAATCGCTGGGTAATTCAACTCGCGGGCGGACACGTCCACAGCGACTACCTCAATTACATCTCGATCGGCATTTGTCTGGTCGGCGATTTCAATCGCGATCTTCCCACCAGAGCTCAGTACGAAGCTTTGGACGAACTAATTCGGTATCTGCGACAGCGAGTCGGCAAAATCGATGGCCGCTACTCAATCGTGCTAGGTCATAAAGAGATAAATCCGCGTCCTACCGATTGCCCTGGAAATCGTTTTCCACTCAATTGGTTGCACCGGACTTTTCCTAGCAATTGAGCAAGCACGCGCTTGCAAATGACACCGAGAATAACAAATACTAAAATTTCTAGAGTAGATCGCGTAATTTGTCTTTGATCACCTGCCATTTCTCACGTGCTTGACGCGCTGAATCCGCTACCATCGTGAAATGGAGATCGGCCTAACCGGAGCCTCGGGTTTTCTGGGTAGGCAAATTATTGATCAAGCGGTCGCTGATGGCGATCAGGTGATTGCGTTTTCGCGAAACCCGCATCGCCAACTACGGGGTTGTGCCCGGACAGAATCATTCAGTCCCGGCCTGCATCTGAATGGTCTGAGCGCGGTTGTTCACTTGGCAGGAGAGTCAATTTTCGGACTTTGGACCAACTCAAAAAAAGACCGCATTTTCCGAAGCCGGGTGGAAGGGACGCGATGGATCGTCAAAGCAATGACGGGCGCGCCCAACCCACCGAAAGTGTTGGTCTGTGCCTCCGGTGTTGGGATCTACGGGGATCGCGGTGAGGAGGAACTAACGGAAAGACACACGGTCGACGCCGGAGAATTTCTGGCTGACGTGAGCCAAGCTTGGGAGGCTGAAGCTCAAGAAGCAACTAGCGCGGGCATTCGAGTGGTCACCGTTCGCATCGCATTAGTCCTTGGGCCCAAAGGTGCGTTGGCGCTAATGCTGCCTGTTTTTCGTCTTGGATTGGGAGGCCGGTTCGGGAATGGCGATCAGTGGATGTCATGGGTGCACATTCGCGACATCGCGAGGATTTTCTTGCACGCAGTCAAAACCGACACTCTATCTGGACCGATAAACGGCGCGTCACCCAATCCCGTTCGAAACGGTGAATTTACACAGGCGGTGGGGATGATGTTTAACAAGCCAACGTTTTGTACTGTCCCTTCATTCTTGGTGAGAACGTTACTCCCCGAGCAGTCAACGCTGTTGCTGGATAGCCAGAGGGTTATCCCGGAAAAACTCCTAAGCTCGGGCTTTCAATTCCAATTCCCTTGTTTGAATGAAGCGCTACAGGATCTGATCAAGCCGAAGGTGAGGCCGGAACCAGGTCCGGAAGCGACCCGGGCGACATGAGGTAGGGCGAAAACCCAACCGCGACGGATGGGACACATGGGACTTATGCGACTTATGGGCCCCGGCGTTCCAGACTCATAAGTCCCATGTGTCCGATAGGTCCCATCCGTAGCAGTTGAGATTTTCGCCCTACTGCTGGACTTCGCTTCTTTCCCGAAGCACAAGCTCCTGAAGCGACTCCTCTAATTTTTCGATTCCTTCGTTCTGCTCTGCCGAAATGGGAATAATCTTCCGGTCGGGGAACCGCTGTTCCAGAGCCTTGAGGTGATCGCCGGCCCGAGCCAAATCCATTTTGTTAGCCACAATCACCCAAGGCCGCCGGCTTAGCAGAGGATCGTATAAGTCTAGCTCTCGGCGCAGGGTTTGGAGATCGTTAACAGGATCGCGTCCCTCACTTCCGGCGGTGTCCAGCACGAAAACAAGTAGTTTGCATCGAACGATGTGCCTTAGAAAATCGTGCCCCAGCCCAACATTTCGATGAGCACCCTCAATCAATCCGGGGATATCGGCCACCGTCAACCGGCGATAATCATCGAACTCAACCACGCCCACGATCGGGTTTAAGGTGGTGAACGGATAAGGAGCCACCTTTGGGTGAGCTGCAGACAATTTACCCAGGAGAGTCGACTTGCCAGCGTTGGGGTATCCCACCAGACCGACATCTGCGATCATTCTCAGCTCCAAGAGAAAATCGCCCTCCTCGCCCGGCTCTCCCTCGGTGAACTGCCGCGGTACACGATTGCGCGAACTTTTGAAATGCGTATTGCCCTTTCCGCCGGCGCCACCTCGACACAGAACGAATCGTTGGCCTGGCTCCACTAGGTCGGCTAACGGTTGATGGTTGGAAATAGAGGCTTCGGTTGGCCTGTCCAGGGTCTCGTTTCCCGAAGCATTAATTGGCCCGGCTGAATAACGATACACTACGGTACCGACTGGAACTTTAAACACAGCCTCTACCCCCGCCTTTCCATACATATCTTTACCCATCCCATGTTGACCTGACTTCGCTCGAAGCAGCGGCCGGTAAAAGAAATCCACCAAATTGTCAGTGTGCACATCTGTTTCCAGGACGATATCTCCGCCCTTTCCCCCGTCTCCTCCATCAGGACCGCCTTTGGGCACAAACTTTTCCCGGCGGAAACTGACACAACCGTTGCCGCCATCTCCGGCCTTTGCGTTGATTTTTATGCGATCGACAAACATCAGCTCGGATTTCTCACAGAAGGCGACTTTAATAACCTTCCAAACGCCGGGCTTCTGTGAGAAATCCGAGCTATGGCAGCAAAATGTCTGGTCTCGGCCGGACATTTTGCTGCTCGTACTTGGAAATGAAGATTAAGTCTGTTTTTTGACGTCTTTATCAAGGCTCGCCTTAAACCTAACTTTAAATAGATACCTGAGCATCTATTTAAAGGCATAGCCTGCATTTGTCGCAGCCGCTTTCCCAACGGCGAGCAATTGATCAGAGCTTCCCTGACTGTGACGACGCAGCTATCCTATTAATTCTTCGTAAAGCTGCTTCGTTTGATGGGCTATAGCCGCCCAACTAAACTTTTCGACAGCTCGCTTTCGGCCGGCTTGCCCGAATCGCTGTCTCAGTTCGGGGTCCTTCATCAATGCGTTAATCTTCGAGGCCAAATCACGAGAGAAAGTGTCCGGCGCAACAGGCTCAAATGGACTCTCCTGCAATTGCTCGAGCGGCACTAGAAATCCAGTCTCACCGTCGACAACCACTTCTTTAATGCCGCCCACGGCGCTCGCAACCACCGGCGTCTCACAGGCCATCGCTTCCAGATTGATGATTCCAAAAGGCTCATAGATGGACGGACAGCAAAAAACGGCAGCGTGGCTATAAAGTTGATAAACCGCTGACTTGGGGACCATGCTGTCAATCCAGACAATGTGAGAATTCAGAGCCCGAGCCGCTTCGACTGCCTGCAACATTTCAGCCGCAATTTCCGGGGTATCCGGAGCACCAGCGCAGAGGACCACTTGGGTTTCCGGCTCCAAATAGCGGATTGCACGGACCAGGTGAATGATCCCTTTTTGCCGCGCTATTCTGCCCACGAATAGAACGTACGGCCTCGTCAAATCGATCCCGTACTGCTTCAGAGCATCGGTCGCATCGGTTGGCTTATATTCGTCAGGATCGATCCCGTTGTAGATGATTCGGACGTGCTTCTCGTCCACGTTGAACAAGCGCATAACGTCCGCCTTCGTTCCTTGTGAGACCGCGATCACTGCGTCGGCCATCTCGATCGCCGTCTTTTCCACCCAACTACTGAAGTCATAGCCATGGCCGAGCTGTTCTCGTTTCCAAGGCCGCAAGGGTTCCAAAGAATGAATTGTGATTACCAATGGGATCCCATAGTTCAGCTTTGCTAGAATCCCTCCAAAATGCGTGTACCAAGTATGGCAATGGACGACATCGGCGTCCGTACCCGCGGTATTGAAGTCCGTACATCTCCGCACCGCGCCAAACACCGACACTAGATTTTTCGGGCAACTAAACGACGAGGTGTCCAGCGGAAAGCCGCGAACCCGCAAGCTGCCTTCATCCGAGCGTTGATCACCGAACGCTCTCACATCAACCTGCATGAGCCTGGCTAGCTCACGGCTGAGATAATCGACATGGACACCGGCGCCTCCATACGTGGATGGGGGATATTCGTTTGTAAGGAGAAGCGTTTTCATAGCGCGCCTTGGGACTCGCTTGAAGCTCGCCCAGGAATAGCCAATAGCCAATAGCCAAAAGATCTCGCATCACCCTAATCGGCTATTGGCGATTCCAGTGAGCCTCAGGCGAGTCCGGTCGCTGCTACTTAAAAATAATCGGAATGATCAGGATCGCGACGATGTTCGCTACCTTAATCATCGGGTTGATGGCAGGTCCGGCGGTATCTTTATATGGGTCTCCGACCGTATCGCCGGTTACCGCGGCCTCGTGCGCGGCAGAGCCTTTTCCTCCATGCTCGCCATCTTCAATCAATTTCTTAGCGTTGTCCCAGGCGCCGCCGCCTGAAGTCATGGAGATGGCAACGAAAAGACCGGTCACAATTGTCCCGACCAAGACGCCTCCCAGAACTAGTGGCCCCAGGAAAGCTGCGACGATCACAAAAATCACGGGCAACAATGCGGGCACTATCATTTCTCGTAGGGCAGCCTTGGTCACAATGTCGACACAGGCCCCGTACTCGGGGTTGTCAGTACCATTGAGAATACCCGGTTTGGCTTGTAGTTGCCGTCGTACCTCCTTAACGACAGCGCCGGCGGTTTTTCCGACCGCCTCCATACTGAGAGCGCTAAAAAGGAATGGCAGCAATCCCCCAATGAAAAGCCCGATAATGACTTGAGGTCGCTCAAGCGAGAAATCCAGAGCGTTGACAACATCACCACCGCCCCCAACGTGCGCTCTCAGCTCAGCCACATAAGAGCCGAATAGCACGAGCGCGGCCAACCCGGCCGAAGCGATTGCGTATCCCTTGGTGACCGCTTTCATGGTATTGCCGATGGCATCAAGGTTGTCAGTGGCGAGTCGCGTCTCTTTGGGGAGATCACTCATCACCGCGACTCCGCCGGCGTTATCTGTGATAGGACCAAATGCGTCCAATGAGATGATAATCCCGGCCATGGAAAGCATACTGGTTACAGCAACCGCCACCCCGTAAAGGCCGGCAGTCCCATAACTGAGCAAGATGGCCAACGCAATACACACTACGGGCAAAGCCGTCGACTGTTGGCCCACAGCCAGGCCAGCGATGATGTTGGTGGCGTGTCCGGTCTCGGACGCTTGGGCGATCTTCTTAACCGGGGCGCAGTCCTTGGACGTGTAATAGTTGGTGATAACAACAATGACACCGGTCATTGCTAACCCGATCAGTGCTGCGAGATAGACTTCGAATGAACTATGGGTCTGGTCACCGATCTTGAAGCTGCTCGGAAATAGGAGAGTTGTAACTGGGAAATAAAGAATGGCAGAAACGATGCCGCTGGCCACTACCGCTTCGACTAGCACTCGACCAGGGGCTGCCGTTCTTTTGTTCACATAAAAAATTCCCGCGATGGCTCCGATTACCGATATGCCACCCAAAAGAAACGGGTAGATCACGGCTTCGGGGACTTCTTTGAGGGTAAGGAAGCCGACCAACATTGCACCAATAATGCTGATGGCGTAGGTCTCGAAGACGTCCGCCGCCATACCGGCACAGTCACCCACATTGTCGCCGACATTATCTGCGATCGTAGCGGGGTTGCGGGGGTCATCTTCGTCCAGATGGCTCTCTATCTTCCCGACCAGGTCCGCGCCGACATCGGCCGCCTTGGTATAGATGCCGCCTCCAAGACGAGCAAAGACGCTGATCAAGCTCGCACCCAGGGCTAACCCGACCAAACTACCTATCGCTTTTTCCAGCCCAAAGATTTGCTGACCCACTAAAAAAAAGATCCCGACCGAAAGCAGTCCTAACCCCACGACCAACAACCCGGTAACGGCTCCTCCATTAAAGGCAACCCGTAGCGCACCTTCGGTTGAGTTGGTGGCCGCCTGAGCAGTGCGACTGTTCGATATAACTGCGACTCGCATCCCAATATAACCCGCGGCCATCGAACAGGCTGCTCCAATCAAAAATCCTAACGCTGTAAAGAAATCTCGGGTAAACCCGAGCACAACAAAAATGATCACCGCTATGACGCTAACCGACAAAATCTGCCGATTCAGGTAGGCCTTGGCGCCTTCTTCGATAGCGCCAGCAATCCGGCGCATGGTATCGTTTCCAGGCGAATAGCCAACGATCATCTTGATCAGATACAGGGCTGCTCCTAGCCCAATCAGTGCGCAAATTAAGGAAATCCAGATTCCAG
>JAFAIO010000041.1 GCA_019236675.1 Verrucomicrobiota bacterium | reverse complement strand
TAAGTCCCATCTGTCCCAAGCTCCCTTGCCGGATGGCTACCAAGCGACCGACACGCAGTATAGGAAGAGCCCCCTCCTAGCTCCTAGCTCCTAGCTCCTGAACTGATTACTGACCTACTGATTACTGATTACTTTCAGCCTCGAGCCACCTTCTCACGTCTCACCCTTCGACCGAGCTTTCCTATCAGCTGACGCAGCGACTCACCACCCACCTGCTACCTTTACTGGTGCTGATTCCGCGTACAGCGACTCAATCTCATTCGCATATTTTTCGGTAACACAACGTCTCTTTAGTTTCAGCGTCGCTGTTAGCTCTCCGGTATCGACCGTCCAATCGTCAGCCACGAGAAGAAACTTTTTAACCTGCAAGTACCGGCCAAAATTTTGATTCAATCGGTCTACCTCTTGCTGGATTAAGGCCTGCACCTTCGGGTCGGCTATCAACTCGCGTCGAGAAGAATAACGCCTGGGTGATAGGTGATTGGCCATTTCATTGAAAGCCGGCACGATCAACGCCGCCGGATGTTTTCGGCCTTCGCCAACGACCAATATCTGCTCGATAAACGGCGATTCCTTCATTTTATTTTCGAGCTGTTGCGGGTGAACGTATTTGCCACCGGATGTTTTGAACATCGCGTTCTTGCGGCCAGTGATTGTTAAAAACCCATCGATGAGCTGACCGATATCGCCGGTGTGCAACCAACCATCCTTATCAATCGCCTCGTTCGTCAGATCCGGTGCTCGAAAATACCCCATCATCACGTTCGGTCCCCGATACAGGATTTCGCCATCGACTGCTAGCTTCACCTGACCACCGGGGATAATTGGCCCGACAGTTCCGACCCTTAGTTTTCCGACGTCATCATAGTTGGTAGAAATAACCGGTGCCGCTTCGGTCAGGCCGTAGCCTTCAAACACCTGCACGCCTGCGGCAAAGAAAACCGATGCGAGCGGCGCCGGTAATGGAGCGGAACCGCAGGTGATTGCTTTTAGCCGGTCTCCCAGCTCTTGACGCCAGCCTCGAAAGACAAGGCGATCTGCCAAGGCATACTCGATACGTTTAGTCCACGATATCGCCCCATGGTGGCGGTATTCGAGGGCTAAGCGATGCGCCCAATCAAATATCTTCCGCCGGATTCCGCTCAGACGGCTCCCCGAAGCGACCATGGCTTCATAAATCTTTTCTAACACCCTGGGAACAGCCGCAAAATAGACTGGTTGAACTTCGCGAAGAGTCTCTACCACCTTGCTGAAGCTCTCGACGTAATAGACAGAGATTCCCAGGCCGACATAGATGTTCACCATGGTCCGTTCAAAGACGTGGCACAACGGCAAAAAAGAGAGGGTTCGATCGACATTCAGCCGCCGCACCATGGGACAACAGGCGATACAATTTGAAATCAAATTGGCGTGCGAAAGCATCACCGCCTTAGGTGCACCCATCGTACCTGAGGTATAAATCAATGTTGCTAGATCATTGGGGTCTACTTGAGCCATCGCCGCTTCGAGGACTTCGTGATTGTCACCTTCCTGGAGGTCAGCCTCTCCCAGGTCCCGCAACTCGCTCCAGGAACGCACACCTTTCACAGGATCATAGGTATAAATTCCCTCCAAAAAACGCAGCCTATACCGGATACCCGTGAAGAAATGGACCAGAGCCTCACTGGAGACGAAAAGAAGCTTGGCCTCCGAGTGATTTAAAACCAACTCGAACTCTTCGGGATTCAGGTTCGGGTACACCGGAACATGGACCGCGCCCAAGCTCGTTACCGCATTATCAATAAAGTTCCACTCCGGCCGGTTTCTCTCCGTAACGTTGGCAACCCGGTCTCCTTTTTCGATCCCGGCAAGATGTAACCCCCACGCCAGCGCCTCGATTATCTCCAGCGATTCTGCCGTCGAAAACCTCTTCCATTCACCATTAACCTTGTGAGCAAATGCATCCGGTCTTGGAGATTTGCTCAACTGGGTCCGCAATAGATCAAAGATCCGAGTCGGAGAGTTCATGGGTCTAGGTTAAGATGATGGCGATTGGCATTTCTCCCAACCGCCGCCCTGGAGACTTCGACTCAGCCTTGGGAAGGACATTCTTCGCCATATCTTTATCGCCCAAAGGTTGTTCTTATCCGTTGATGAACCCGGTCTAAATCATCAGATTCAAAAACACCTGCCAGCTCTTCACATTGCGACCGATTGGGGAAACCGCAAACGACAAATTGCTAACAGATAGGCCCAAATCAGTCGGGTGCTCATTGTCCTTTGGCCGTGCATATGGTTACCAAGTCACGTGTGACGTCTCGCCGGCTAATAACGCTCGATGCCGGTCTCGAGTATCTCTAGGGATGATCGATATGATCTCATTTTGAAGCAGTTACGGGATCCCGAGTCAAAAGATCGGTGAAAATTAAAGACCGGCACGAACATGAATCCAATGAATAGGATTGATATGGTTGCATTAATTTCATGCATGTTGATCGGGAGAACGATACCCTCCGCGATCGCCGCTCAAACTACCTCTGCAGCGGGACGTTTCTATCAGCCCTAAGCAAAGTTCTTCAAGATGCCGGGCGGCGCCTCCGAAATCAGCAAAGCGCGGGTTCTTCTTCTTACCCTGAAGAGACCAAGAATAGAATTGCCGAAGGATCACGGAGAGTCGGAAGTAGCCGAAAATCGGATAAAATTTATCTAACCCGGTCTGACGGTCGGTTCGATCTAAATTGTATTTGATCGCCTGACTTCGGGTGAACATTCCGGGAGCAGTAGTCGGTTGGACACGGATAAGCTGGCAAGGTTCGGCATCGTTCGGTTCTGTCCAATAGGCGAGCGCGGCGCCAAGATCCATCAAGGGATCACCCAGTGTCGCCATCTCCCAGTCAAGCACACCGATGATCTTTAATGGGTCGGCCGGATCGAGTACGACATTATCGAACCGAAAGTCGTTATGGATGAGAGAAACGCCGGTTTCGCTAAGAGGCGTATTCTGGCTCAGCCACGCGGCCACGGATTCGCCTACAGGATTGTTTTCGCGCCGATCTTTATGAAAACGGTCGGTCCAGCGTTCAACTTGTCTGCGAACATATCCCTCACCTTTGCCAATCCACTCCAGCCCATGGGCACGGTAGTCGATCTGATGAAGATCAATAAGCTTTTCCAACAACGCAATACAGAGTTGCACAGCTCAGTGTAGTAGCTCGCGCCGGCCATCCCGCGATAAAACGCCGGCTCACGCTGGAGACCTACTTAACTCAAGAGCACATTCAAGTCTCCTCCAGGCGTAAAGGAGTTAGTATCGAGGATTTTAACCTCGGCCGGCAAGGTCATGAACGCCGGATTGTACTTCGATGTCATGACTATTTAGCGGCATGTCATGTGGTCAGCCGGACGAACCTAATTCTTACCATGGCACGGCGCCCCCCGAGTTGGTGAACTCACATCTGGCGAACCGAATCTACCCATTTCCAGGTGCTCCCGCCGAAGTGGATGTCCTCCTTTACTGGAGCGCACGCGTCGAAAGTGATCCCGGGAACGCCTGGCTTCGTGACCAGATCGTCGCGACTTATAATCACGAATCAGCTCCGACGTGAGGAGAAGGTTTGAAGCGGTATTGCTCGACTAGTGATTTTGAAAAGGTATCAAACACCCCAGATCGGAGGGGCATTGCAGCTCGCACTCTCGTCGACTGCAATGATCGTCGCAGATATGGCGCTAGAATAGACTCGACGCCCCGGACTTGAGGCAGGTTTAACAGACCGGGATCGTGCCACAGCTACAGGGAGCCGCGGCCAGACACGTCTTTTGGCGAGATCCGCGATAGATCGCTTCCGAATTCAAAGGTCTGATATCGCCAATGCGGCTCCCCTCCGTTTGAGGTCATGCAACGCTGCAGACGAGAAGGAGTCTGGTGAGCGAAACCAAGACCCGGGTGTGCGCGTAGTAATCAATAATCAGTATGTCAGTAATCAGTTTCAGAAGCCCGGTGAGCATCAAGACTGATCACTGATTTTACTGATTACTGCTTACTGCTTACTGCTTACTGCTCACTCTCAAGCCACCCCTCTCACCTGCCACATGTTGACAGAGCCACCCTATCAGCTTTGGTATTAATCACGATACAATGATACCAAAAGCGGGTTTGCTCAGGAAGGGAGAGTCCAGGGACCAAGATGTCTGATTGTCTTGAGAACGTTCTCGACGCGGGAGCACCCGAGCGTAGTCGTGCAAACTTCACGGCCTTCATTGTCTGCCTGGGATGCGTAGTCGTTCTACTCGATATTTCGATCGTTAATGTCGCGCTCAAGCCGATCGCCGCGGGATTGGGCGGTAGACTCAGCGATCTTCAGTGGATTGTCGACGCCTACACGGTGGCCTTTGCCAGCTTTCTTCTTAGTGCCGGCACCGCTGGAGATCGCTTCGGAAATCGACAGGTGTTTGTGGCGGGATTTGTTATTTTCACTATCGCTTCCGTCGTTTGTGGAGCTGCCAGTAACTTGCCTGCATTGATAGGTGCTCGGGTTTTGCAAGGGATCGGCGCAGCTCTCATTATCCCCTGCTCACTTACGTTATTGAATCACGCGTACCAGCATCCGCGCGAACGAGCGAGAGCGTTCGGCTGGTGGGCGGGGAGCGGCGGAGCTTCAGTTGCTGCCGGTCCCGTCATCGGCGGCTTCCTCATACACAGTTTTGGTTGGCGTAGCATTTTCTATGTCAACATTCCTATTGGCTTAGCTGCGCTTTTTTTGACCTATCGTTATATTCGGAGAGAGCAGCCGCGACCTGGGCAAAGAATCGATTGGCCAGGGCAGCTCGTCAGCCTCTTCGCACTGGCTTCACTCACCACGGTTCTGATCGAAGGGACCAATTGGGGATGGCTTTCTACAGGGACCATCATTCTGAGCGCTGTTTTCATCGGTTTGTCTGTTTTGTTTTTTCTAATCGAGGAAAGGCAATCGCAGCCGATGTTACCGTTGTCTCTTTTTCAGTCCGCGCAGTTCACGGTCTCAACCTTGCTCGGGCTTCTCCTGAGTTTCTCGTTCTACGGATTGATCTTTACCCTTAGTCTGTATTTCCAACAGGTTCGCCATTTCACCCCATTGCAGACCGGCCTCGCTTTCTTGCCGGTGACTGGTTTGCTTACCGTGATGAATGTTTTTGCGGGCAGACTCGGTGCAGCCCGCGGTATGCGCTTTCCAATGGTGATCGGGTTTATCGGTGGCGGGATCGGCTTTTTCTGGCTCGCATTTGCCAGCGGCACCGCCACCACTTACTGGGGTTTACTGCTGCCTTTGTTGTGCGTCGGCGCCGGGGTGCCGCTTATTTTGCCGCCTTTGACTACGGTCGTACTAGCATCGGTTGATCGGTCGCAAGTCGGTCTCGCTTCCGCAACCTTAAACACTGGACGGCAGATTGGCGCCGCCTCCGGAGTGGCGGTCCTAGGTTCATTACTTATGGCGGCGCCTAGCTTTGTCGCCGGTTTTCAATGGGGCATGATCATCTCCAGCACTATCTGTCTGATCGGCACTGGGCTGACGCTCCGGTTTGTTCCTCACGACCCGCATTCGCGAATCGAAGCAGAGAGAAGCGACGCAGAGATAATCTGAGCCCCGCTCCACACGAAAGTCCGAAGAAATAAAGAATGCACAACAAGGCCACAAAGGTCGCAAAGATCCTAGGCAGAAAGTGATCAACTGCCGGCCGGCGGACCCGAGAACGATGTTGGACAGGTCGGTGGGTGTTTGCCCAGGTTTGACCCGGTCCCAGGCATAAGAGAGCTTGAGGGCATGAAGCAGGTGCGTCTCGATTTCCCGGAGCTAGGAATGATCATCGCGACCCGAGCCATGCTAGGAGCGGGGATCGCCCTTTTGCTGGCGGATCGATTCACTAGAGACCAACGACGAGCGGTCGGAGCGACCCTGACGATCATCGGCCTGATAACGACAATTCCGGCCATCTGGGCTGTTTGCGGAAACGCCGAAAAAAAGACAGACGTACCCCAAGCGGTCCTTAGCTAACAGATCTTCAGCCGCAGGTTGGTCGTCACTTTAGGCCGCTCAGATGGCAGAAGAGCTTGACCTTGGATCAGTTGATGTGCGCTTCGTTCCTGCGACGCGTCACCTGACATTTTTGGCACTTATCTCGATTCTTTTGCCTGGGGTTTGTTTTGGAGAGACGGCTGCGGGGCAGCATCCGGAAGAATTCCGCGGAACGGTTACGCGATCGGTGCAGATGAAGTATCTGCTGTTTATTCCAGATGGTTACCAGGATGATCAATCTAAGAAGTGGCCATTGATTATGTATCTGCACGGAGGATCTCGTCGAGGCGATGACATCGAGAAAGTGAGGGAACCGGGATGGGGACTACCGGCGCTGCTTGAAAAGAAGAAATCTTTTCCGTTTATCGTGGTTTCACCATTGTGCCCGAATGGCGAGTACTGGACCGACACCGAAGCGCTAGTCTCTCTACTGGACGAGATCGAGAAACGTTACTCGGTCGATCTTTCCCGGGTCTATTTAACTGGTCATAGTATGGGTGGCTTCGGCACCTGGTATTTGGGCTATCAACACCCGGACCGATTTGCCGCCATAGCGCCGATGAGTGCGCCATTCGTACTTACAGCTTGGGCTGATCGCTTGAAAAAGATGCCGATCTGGGCCTTCCACGGCAGCAATGATGACTTAGTGCCAATCGCGGGGACCCAAGATCTAATCGATGCTTTGCGCAAATTAGGAAACAACGTCCGGTTTACCGTGCTACCCGGGCGCGACCACGGGATCATCGATACCTACGAGAATCAGGATTTGTACTCCTGGTTCCTTGAGCATACGCGAACCACGAATAACAACCAATGAACTTAAAGAGGGCCAAATCCAACTGCAGATGAACGCATAGGGACGCAGATAAGGATCAACCGCGAATGGACACGAATAGGGGGACGAATGTGAGCAACAACGAGGCACAAACGTTCAACTGCAGATTCAGGTAGCGCGCAAATACGATCAAAACCGTATTCGCGTCCATTCGTGTCCATTCGCGGTGTAACTTTGTCTTTCCCGCCGGCTGCGTACGTCTGCGCTTGGTCGTTCCGTTATGTTGGCGGTCTACATCGCCCAACGGGGCAAAGTCCGTGACGCCTCAGTCAGCGCGCGGTCTAATTTCCGCCAATTTGGTTCGAACCGTTCGACTAACCTCCAAAATCGGATGGAGTGATTCAGCTCTTGGGTATGACAAAGCTCATGCAGAAGCACATAGGTGGCTATCTCCGGCGCCACGAACAGTAGGCGGGCGTTGAGACTAATATTTCCATTTCTGGAACAACTGCCCCATCGAGTCCTTTGTACTCTCACGGTTATTCGGGCGTAACCGAGCTGGGTTCGTTCACTTAGTTGTTTAAGCCAGGCGCTAAAAGCTTTTTGCGCTCGAGTGATCAACCAGGTGCGCAATAATGTCTGCCAGCCGCTATCACGCAGATCGGTACACAGGTGAAGATGCTGATGCGCTCGCTCTTCTAATCGGGGACGCGCTCCTACGACATGTTCCCGAGTAATCGTCCACGTCTCCGCCACTGCCGGCAAAGCAATCATCGTGGGAGGAGTCTGCAACTCCCGCCTGGCTACCACTTGCTCATCGCAAAGCTTCTTCAATGCGTGTTCGATCCAGGCGCGGTTCTTGGCTAAGACCTCCGGAATTTGGCGCCGGGCCGCAGCCGACGGTATCACCACCTCTAGCCCGTGCGTAACGGTCACGCGCAAGATGATCCTTTTTGCCCGCCGATTTTCGCGTACCCGGTATTTGAGAGCCTGTGGCACAGTCTCGTCCGCCATAGTCCGGCTCGGTCCGACAAAGGAGGAAGTCTCGACAAAGGCATGACCGGTCGCCCCGTGGCTTGCGGAGGCGGAACCTGTCGCGCCGTAGCTTGCAGAGGCGGAACCTGTCGCGCCGTAGCTTGCGGAGGCGGAACCTGTCGCGCCGTAGCTTGCGGAGGCGGACACCTGTGCGAACGGCAGGAATAGCTGATCTGGTTTACCCATCGGTGAGTCTGAGATATCAGAGTTCCGATCTGGATATACTCAATTCTGAGGTGCCACTTCAGCTAAAAATTCAAACAGTATTTCGTTGAACTGATGCGGGCGTTCGACGTTCCCGATATGGGCCGCACCGGCGAGGACTTTTAATTGGGCGTTTTTAATTCGAGATTGGATGATTCTCGAAGCGCTCTCTGGAAACGCCGGATCAAATTCGCCGGGAACCACTAGTGTGGGCGCGGTGATGCTTGAGAGTCGGTCGAGCGTGTCGAGTTCCTGAATTGCCCGGCAACCATTAATTAAGCCGGCGGGTGAGGTCTTTCGGTACATCCATTTTACCCACTCGATGGTGGCCGGTGCATCGCTCACAAATTGTGGAGTGAACCATCTGCTGATCGAACTTTCGACTTGAGTCTCGATTCCGCCCTCGTTTACCTGAGCGATCCGATCACCAAAGATTTTTTTCCCGGCTTCGTTGGTTTGGCAGCCCGTGCTGCAAAGGACTAAGCCTTGGAGCCGGTCCGGATAAAGTGACGCGAAATGCTGGGCAATCATTCCGCCAATGGAAAGTCCCACCAAAGTTGCCTGGCTGATTCCCGCGTGATCGAGAAGCGCAGCCAAATCATTGGCAAAATCGTCGAACGAATCTTGTCCAATCGGAGGATCGCTTTCGCCATGGCCCGGAAGGTCGTAAACCAGGACCCGGAAGCGAGCCGTTAAAAGGGGTAATTGGTATCCCCAGAGGTGACTATTCGCTGCTAAGGCGTGGCCGAGCACGACAGCCGGCGCACCCTCCGGGCCCAGCAGGGTGTAAGCGATGTTTCTTCCTTTGATCTCCGTCTTCTGTTTCATCGGTTGGAATTGGTTGACGTCGTCCGCGTTGACGGTCCGGCAGTGGAGTAATCACGTCAAATGAGCCACGCGGAGGTGTTTGTTCCTAGGGAGCGTCTCTAAGGCGGGAAGGGCAAGTAATCAGTAATCAGTGAGTCAGTAATCAGTGTCAGAGGAAGAGCCAGGAGCGATTTGCTTGGAGCCAGAAATCTTTTTGCGTTTTTTGCGCCTTTTCGCGGCTATTCTTTTGGCTATCTCTATTTGTTATTCGCGAAGCAATGAACTGGGACGAACGGTATCAGGCAGGAGAGACGCCTTGGGAGAAAGGTGCTCCTGCTCCTCCTTTAATCGAATGGTTACGGAAGCGCGGCGCGCTCGAAGGCGAGGTGCTGGTACCGGGTTGCGGCCACGGGCATGACGTTCGAGCGATCGCGGCTGCGTCGCCAAAGAGTACGGTTGTTGGCATCGATATTTCCGCCACCGCACTCAAGGAAGCCTTGAGATATTCTAGCGTTGGCCGCGAAGTTTTTCAGTCGGCCGATATCTTTGCATTACCCCAATCGCTACAGTGCCGTTTTGATTGGGTTTTCGAACACACTTGTTTCTGCGCGATTCAACCCGAGCAACGTCTTAATTACGTGAAAATGGCGGTTTCCGCGCTTAAGCCGGAAGGACAGCTTCTGGCAATCTTCTTTTTGAATCCATGGGATCCCGAAGACGAAATCCCAGAGGGCGGCGGCCCACCATTCGGTGTTACCAAAGCGGAACTGGAAAACCTCTTCCATCCCCACTTTAGCCTGATCGAAGAGTTCAAGCCCACGACCGCCTTTCCCGGACGCGAAGGCCGGGAGATTGTGAGGTTACTCCGAAAGATACGTGTGGGCGTATCGGCGTGACGGCGTATGGGCGTTTAGGGCCGCCGCAGCGAGCACTGCGCACTCTGCCTGCAGCTGGTAGCGTAGGACTTTATTCGTTCGACGAGGCTGGCTTTTTTGTATTTGTGCGTTCTAGGCAAAATCGCCCGACACGCCGACACGCCGACACGCCGACACGCCCCGTTAGGTCCCATAAAGCCGGTCACCGTAATCCCCCACCCCCGGCAAAATGTATTTTCGAGAATTCAGCTCGCGGTCGAGCGTAGCTGCAAAAATCGGGATAGCCGGATCTACCGCTTCTACGGCTTTGACACCTTCTGGTGCGGCGACCACGCAAACAACCGAGATGTTTTGTCCGCCATGCTCTTGCACCAGATGGATGGTTTGGACCGCGGAACCACCGGTTGCCAGCATCGGATCGACGATCAGGACATGCCTGCCGGCTAGCGCAGGAAGTTTACAGTAATAGTTCCGGGCGACAGCGGTTGCGTGGTCGCGTTCTAATCCTACATAACCGATACTGACATCAGGAAACAGGTCAGTGAACGGTTGTACTAAGCCGATTGCGGCTCGCAAAATAGGAACCAGCACCAGAGAATCGCCCAGAACAGCCCCATGATAAGTTTCTAACGGCGTTTCGATCAATGCTTCCTTCGTCCGCAAATCCCGGGTCGACTCCAACGCCAGCAGCAGACCGATTTGGTAAGTCAATGTCCTGAAAGTCACAGGTTTAGTGGTCCGATCGCGTAAATGGGTAATGATATGAGCGCCGAGCGGATGGTTAAGCAGGTGGAGCATTGCTGGGAAAGGATACAGGAGCTAGGAGCTAGAATCTAGGAGCTAGGAGCTAGAATCGGGCGCATCTTTGACCCGAGCCCTAGGCGTAGAGGGATCCATTCGGGGTTAGTCTACCTTGGCGTCCATTCTTGGTTGAAAATTTGCAGGGGAACGCAGAATCTTCGGCTTATGTCCGATTCTGTCTCATCTCCGGCGACCAGCCTCGCCGGCAATCAACCTCACGGGAAATATCGCACCGTTCCGGATCAACAGCTAACGACGATGCCTCCCGGCGTGCCTAACATCATCGGAAATGAGGCCGCGGAGCGATTCAGTTTTTATGGGATGCGGACCATCCTCGCTGTTTTCATGACGACCTATCTCATGAACGCCGCTGGTCAGCGCGCGGTGATGGGTGAGGACGAGGCTTCTGGCTGGTTTCATCAATTCGTTTCGGCCGTTTATTGGATGCCCGTATTCGGTGCACTGCTCGCCGATGGAATACTGGGCAAATATCGAACCATTTTTTATCTTTCCATAGTCTATTGCTTTGGCCATTTAGCGCTCGCTTTAGACGATACCAGGGTAGGTCTTTTCCTCGGGTTAACCTTGATTTCAATAGGCGCCGGCGGAATAAAGCCCTGTGTTTCCGCGAATGTTGGCGACCAATTCGGTCAAGGGAATCAACATTTGATGTCCAAGGTTTTCGGCTGGTTTTATCTCTCGATTAACCTGGGTTCTATTTTTTCGACCTGGCTCTGCCCATTGCTCTTGAACGATCCGAAGTTTGGCGCCCACTTTGCCTTCGGCCTCCCGGGCGTTTTGATGTTCGTTGCAACGATCATATTTTGGATGGGCCGGAAAAAGTTCGTCCACATTCCAGCCGGTGGCTTCGGGTTTGTTCGAGAATTCTTTAGTAAAGAAGGTCTGCTCGTCTTACTGCGACTTGCGATTGTCTATGCTTTCGTAGCCGTGTTTTGGGCGTTATGGGACCAGAGCTCGGGTGGGGAATGGACTCTGCAGGCAACCAAGCTCGACCTCAACTTCTTTGGGATACGTATCTATCCGGAACAGGTGCAGATCCTGAACCCCTTTCTGATCCTAGTTTTAGTGCCAATCTTCAATTACTGGATCTACCCTCTGATCGATCGGATATTTCCTCTTACTCCACTGCGTAAGATTGGCATCGGGCTTTTTCTGACGGCGGCTTCTTTCGTCGTACTCTGGTGGATTCAAATCAAAGTCGATGCCGGAGGTAGGCCCAGCTTCCTGTGGCAGGTTCCGGGGTACATCCTGCTAACAGCTGGGGAAGTGATGGTATCAATCACCGGGCTTGAATTCTCTTATACACAGGCCCCAAAGAAAATGAAAAGTGCAGTCATGGCCCTTTGGTTATTCGCGGTCAGCGTCGGTAACCAGGTCACTTCGTTGATTGATTTCGGGAAACCAAATCTGAAAAGCATCGGGATCAATCTTGACGGAGCCAATCATTACGCATTCTTCACCGGGCTCATGTTGATTGCCGCACTGGTGTTCGTGGTCGTCGCCAGATTCTACCGAGGTAGGACGTACATCCAAGGAGCTGAAGAAGAGGAACTGGCCACTGCCGAGACGCTCAGCAGCTAAAAACCGTTTTAACCGCAGATGAACGCAGATTTGAACCGCGAATGGACACGAATAAAGTGCCTTTAAGTACATCCTACGTCGTCAGTATGGCAGTGATCGGTGAAAACGAGACGCTCTCATTCTAGTTTAGGGTGTCGAAAGTTAAGAATCACCCCGACAGGCAGACGGGTGATCCTGAGGTAGTTAAGCATCTGACCTCCTTCGTGATTCGTAATTCTTTCGATTACCTTGGTATCTACGATGATCTTTCCAAGGACGACTAGGTCTGGAGTGAACCGGCCCACGTTGACTGTTTTATAGACGATATCGAACGGGGTCTGTTGCTGAAATGACAAACTACGCAGGCGCAGCTCGACCGCCAAAGTTCTCTCATTGGGCTTTTCATGAATCCCGTGGCCGAGCTCTCGGAGGACCTCCAAGGCCGCCCCCACAATGGCGTAGACTTCCTTTCTAAACAGCACCTCACGCGCTGGCCGTAGGTTCATACTAGTGAATGTAACACTTATTAATAATGTATTACAATCCGATCACTCTGGCTATTGAATTACGACATCCGTACACCGTTCCGTCCGCTGCCGAATCCGCCTATTCGCGTCCATTCGCGGTTGTTCGGTCCCCTGTTCGCGCCCAAAGTACCCTATGCGAAACACGATCTGGTTGGTGATCCTTCTCGGTTTTGTTGGTTGTACTCAGCCGGAAGTCACTGAGCAGATCCCGGTGGGTCGCGGAGTCATCAGTTTCAAGCGGATCGGAAATGAGTTCGTCAAAGCGGAGAACGATCGGTTTGCGGTAGTGGAAGCGGGGTTAACCACCTATCGAACCGAGGGGAAGAATTTTGTCCGGTGGCAATTCGCCATTCGGCCAAGGCCAGAAACCCAGCTGGCAGTTGTCGAGGTAGAAGATGTAACCACTCGGCGTCCAGTATTGCTGATTAAGGATGAGCATCCCCAGATCGAAGAATTACAGTGGATGGGACAAGGCCAGTTGATCCGGGCAACGCCATCCTTAGTTCCCTGGCTATTTAAGCCGGACGACACCACCCACGTCTTCCGGATCACCGTCATGGAGCCCGATGGGAAACAATCGTCTGTCTATCAGGCCACCCGCTACAGCGCAGACGCAAAAACCAAATTCCGGGTCCTGATGGGACCGGAACTGCAAAGGCCACCCGAAGGCTGAGCCGAGGAGCTAGGAGCAGTCGCTATGCGAATAGCAAATAGCAGATTGCAAATAGCAAATTACGGTTAACCTGTCTTCGACCGAGGTCCGACGAAGCAGCCGCTACCGCTTTAGAGCATGGCTCTACTGCTTTGTCCCCCGACTAGCCCCTGGCCTCTTTGCTATTTGCTATTCGCGTAGCGACTGCTCCTCCTGATTGACAACCGTGGCTAAGCTTCTGAGATTCAAGCGATGAGCGGTGGCGAGTTTTTTGTTCAAGAACCTTCAGTCCATGCTTTCATCACCGAGGTTCAGGCGGTCCTGGAGCGAGAAACTGACGTGAGCAAGCGTCTAGCTATTTTACGGACGCCCTACCGAAAACTGTTGGAAGACCAATCGTGGCTACCAGAAGAATTCCGCCAGATCAACCCCAACAGCGGGATGGGCGGCGGCATTGCATCGTGGCTGTTATACCAAAATTTGGAGAAGGACCTCTCGCTGTTCAGCCTGGTCGTCCCGCCCGGGGTAACCACCCCGATCCACAATCACCTCGCCTGGGGTTTAGTCGGACTTTACCAGGGAGAACAAGAGGAAGAGGAATTCGAGGTCGAACATCACGATCATTTACATCCGGGCGACAACGTGCGGATGAGCCGGCGTTTCTTGCGAGTATTGAAGCCGGGCGAATTTTATGAGCTGATCCCGCCTTACAATGACGTGCACCGGATCAAAACCATCTCGGCCGAGCCGTCGATTAGTCTCCACTTGCTCGCTAATGATACCGGATGCGTGGTCCGACAGAAATTCGACGCGGCTACTGGCCGAGTCGACGCATTTCGATCGGGTTGGAGTAACAAGCCTTGTCCTGAACCGGTGGCTGACGGAGATTAAGGTGCGATCCTTTTACCAGCCATGGCCTTAAACGTATTCCCCCTTAAACAAGCAAATCTGCATTCACTCCCACCCGAGGTGGGAGTACCGACCTATAATCGGAAAGAAGTTGGCCAATCGATCTGTCACGTGGGCGTCGGCGGTTTTCATAGGGCGCACCAAGCGGTGTACGCAGACGATCTCCTGCAAAAAAGGGAAAACCAGGAGTGGGGGCTGTGTGGAATTGGCTTATTACCTCATGACATCCGGATTCGGGACGTCCTCCGGGACCAGGATTACCTTTATACCGTCGTTGAGAGAGAACTAGGGCACGATCAGGCCAGAGTGATCGGCTCAATCGTCAATTTTCTGTACGCCCCGGAGAATCGGGAAACCGTCTTGGAGAAGCTGGCATCACCAGAAACCAAGATCGTTTCTCTGACGATTACTGAAGGCGGTTACTATTTGAATCAGGCGACCGGTGAATTCGACGATCAGCATCCGGAAATCAAACACGATCTAGAGCATCCCGAGAAACCCGATTGCTCGTTTGGGTACTTGATAGAGGCTTTGAATCGGAGACGAAAGAGAGATCAAGCACCATTCACCATAATGTCGTGCGACAATGTGCAGAGCAACGGCGAGGTCTCGAAACGAATGCTGCTGGCTTTTGCCGAGCTTCGGGATCCGGCAATTCGAAACTGGCTGGAAAGGAATGGCGCGTTTCCGAACAGCATGGTGGATCGAATCACGCCAGCAACCACCGACGCTCATCGCGGGTTTGTGCGGGAAAAGTTCGGTATCGATGACGCTTGGCCGGTTGTACCCGAGGGATTCCGCCAGTGGGTGATCGAGGATCATTTCCTTCATGGCCGTCCCGCCTGGGAAGAGGCCGGCGCAGAAATGACGTCCGATGTCTTGCCATACGAAAAGATGAAAATGCGTCTGCTGAACGCCAGTCATCAAACCATGTGCTACATCGGTATGTTAGTGGGTTATCAATATGCCGACGAAGCCATGGGGGACGCCGAAATCGTCCGTTTTGTGCAGCGGATGATGGATGAGGAGGTCACCCCCATTTTAGATCCGGTGCCCGGCATCGACCTCGAAGATTATAAACGAACCCTGATCCGCCGGTTTTCAAATCCTGCGATCAAAGACACGTTGCTCCGCCTGGCGACGGAAGGGTCGGCGCGTATCCCGAAGTTCGTCCTCCCATCGATTGTCGAGAGCTTGAATTCGGGCACACCGAATCGGCTTTTGATTTTTACAGTAGCAACCTGGTTCCGGTATCTCACCGGGACCGACGATCGTGGTCGCGAGCTACAGATTATTGATCCGCTGAAAGATCGGTTACAGGAACGCGCTCGGAAAGGCAAAGAGGACCCTGGTCCATTGTTAGAGATCTCTGAATTATTCCCAGCCGCTTTAACCCAATCCTCCGTGTTCTTAGACTGCCTGACCGAAGCGATGCGCTATTTATACGGCGAAGGAGCTAGGGCTGCTTTGACGCGCTACGTAGGAGCGTAGGGGCGGCTCAGCATGTGGGAGGGTAGCCGGGTCGTGGAACTAAGTAATCAGTAATCAGCGTGTCATTAATCAGTCCGAAAGCTGGCGGTGGTCAGCCGATACTGATTACTGACCTACTGATTACTGATTACTTGCCGTCAGCACGAGGATTTATGAAAAGCCAACTAGCCATCCTGGCTCAGTTTGGTTGGCGCAGCAAAATCTGAACTGAGGGAGGAGACATCGACACAGGTAGCCTTTTTCTGAACTTAACGAGCTGCGCGCCCTCGGTGAGCGCGATATCGAGAATCTCTTCTCCCGGACATTCGAAAAAGGGTCGATTCGCTTGGGGCGTCCCTTCGCTAAAGGCGATCGCCAACATTCCACCAGACGATAGCAACCCAAGGAGAGAAGCGATCGCGGGCGCTCGTTCGTCCGGCGCCAGGTGCATCCACATTGCGTTTGCCAAGATAAAATCGAATCGAGAATTTTTAGCGAAGACTTTGGCGAGTTGAGGCAATCGATCGTCAATCCACTCGATATCGCGACAACGGCCAAGTCTTCTGGCATGGGCCGCCATTTCTGTTGATGGCTCAACCGCGATCACCTTGTGACCGAGTGACTTAAGCCAAGCCGCGTCACGACCCGAACCGGCGCCGACATCAAGAACAAGCGCCGGCGATTTCGGAAGATCTTTTCGTAACCACGCATTTGCGTCAGTAGCCCGGATAGATTCATGACGTTCGACTACCGATTCAGCGTGCAGGTTGTACCATTCGACGCAATCAACGGCTAGATCTGAATTGGGCGCCATGCATAAAGATATAGTGATGTTTGGAAGCGTGGCAACGCCACAGCGCCGTCATCGCCCCCAGTGCCATCAACGCCGACACCGCCGTCAACTTCGCTCTGAAAGTGACGCTGAGTTTCGATATGAATTCTGCTCGCGAACGCGAACGCTGAGCAGCCCGGTAGTTAGCCGCCACAGAGGAAGCCGCTTTAGCAAGCTGGGTCTGGACGACTAGACCTTTTGGGATCTGAGGGATGTCATCGATTAGGTCAAAGAGCCTGACGGCGAATCGCTTTGTTCTGTCTGCCGGCGATGACGGCGTTCCCGTTGACAACCTCCAGACTCGGCAGACGTTCTAAAGGACCCCATCAAACCTATGAACCCGAAAAATACTGCGGTAGTCCTTATTGAGTTCCAGAACGACTTCACCACGAACGGCGGCAAACTTCATGATGCAGTGAAGCCGGTCATGGAATCGACCGGAATGCTCGAAAACACGGTTGAGACCGTTAATGAAGCCAGAAAAGCAGGCGCCACTATCGTTCACGTTCCGATTCAGTTCGCGCCCGATTTTCGCGAAATCAGCAACACCCCTTACGGCATTCTCAAAGGGTGCAAAGACGGTGAGACGTTCCAGAAGGGAACTTGGGGAGCTGAAATTGTTGATGACCTCAAACCGCAGGCCAGCGATATCATTGTCGAGGGGAAACGGGGTTTAGATGGGTTTGCTACTACCAACCTCGACTTCATTCTACGCAGCCGAAAGATAGAGAACGTAGCGATAGCCGGCTTCTTGACCAATTGTTGCGTTGAATCAACCATGCGGACCGCCTACGAGCTAGGCTACAACGTCGTTACGCTTAAAGATTGTGCGGCGACCGTTAGCGAAGAAGCTCACCAAAACGCGATTGAACACGATTTCCCAATGTTCTCGCACCCGCTCTCTCACGAAGAATTCCTAGCGGAACTCGCCGGCAAGAAGGCTGAAGTCGCGGCGACGTAGGAGCCAGTGGGCGAATAGGCGAAACGGCGCACCGGCGAATTGGCGAAAACCCGACTTCGCCAAGCCTACGTCGCCGCTACGCTTTGGCGCGGCCCTTCTCTGTATCGTATCAGGCCTTAAGACTAGCCGCGACGTAGGCTTGGCGAAGTCGGGTTTTCGCCCTACCGCGGTCGCCCTTCGCCGTTTCGCCGTTTCGCCGTGCGCCTATTCGCCCATCGCCCACTCGCCTCCCTTACTTTCACCCAAAGCCGGCAATAATTAGGAGCGCCAGCAACACCGCTGCCACCAAAATGAACAGCAACGCGGCGTCCACGAACGGGTCCGGCAAGCGGATAGAACGGCGTCTTTGCTCCGCAGCTAAGCGAACCGTTTCTTCTAACCCGAGCAATCGGTCCTCCGCTTCGGCTTCCTTTAATAGAGCGCGCCGAGCGGTGAAGAAATCGATAATCTTCTCACTCTGCAAATCGGAGCCTGCGGCCCTTTTTTGGGTCGTCTTGGCACTTTCAGGCTGTTCGGTGGTAATCATCGAGTGTGCTAACGGCGAATCGACAGAGGGATTGCCTCTGATCGAGTTACAGGTTGTTGTGACTCACCACGAGCGCGCTCAGCGCGACTCAGGTTGACCGAAGGAATTACGCCGCGACCGCGGCGGAAGAGCGTCCAGAACCGGATTTACGGTTTGGCCATCCCATTGAGGGGCAATGCGACCATATGACGCTGCGAGTAAAACCAATTAGTCCGCGTGTTGATCATATTGCCTCCTTTCGAAGAGAGGTTCAGAGCAAACCAGAAGAAGGGCTACTTCGCAACTGAAATTTAAGATAACGGCGAGTTTACCCGGTCAACTTGTTCAGTAGTTACCTGAAAATGCTCCAAGGTATGCTTTCCGAATGCCATGGTGATGGGGACATCACCGGCATCGCGCCCACGACCGATCACGACTCGACCGATGCGCCGGGCGTTATGGCGAGCATCAAAAGTGTACCACCGATTGCCGAGAAAAACTTCGAACCAAGCGCTAAAATCCATAGGATCCGGGCTTGGAGTAACCCCGATATCGCCTAGATAACCCGTCACATAGCGCGCCGGAAAATTCAGGCAACGGCACAAAGTGATCGCCAAGTGAGTGAAGTCGCGGCAAACACCGACCCGTTCATGAAAAGCCTGAAGCGCGGTCCGGTTGGCCCTCGCTTGCAAATAGTCAAAGCGGATCTGCGAATGAACAAAGTCACAAACCGCTTGCACGCGTCGCCAACCTGCCGGCGCTGAGGCGAAGGTCGACCAGGCGAAATCCAGCAATTCGCTATCCACCTCACAGTATCGGCTGGGCAGAACAAAAGCCAGGGTCTCGAGTGGCAACGAAGTAACATCATTCTGCGGCTGGCTGGGTACATAAGGATCAAGTTCGCCCGAATCCCTTATTACGGCGTCACTGATAAACCGGACATTGCCGGCGGGTGCATTTACGCGGCCACAACGATTCCCGAAAGTGTCTAGATATTCTTCAACCGGCAAGCTCGGTTCAATTCGGAAATTTTCCGAAGTTATTAGATCCGAGGTACGAGAAGGATGAACATGTAGTACGTAGACGATGGTGGTGGCCGCTGGAAGACCCAGGGCGATATCGTAACCGAGTTTGATCAGCATCACACAGTCGCTCTCTTTTTACTCCAATGGAGCAGGCACCGCGCCAGGAGTTTAGGGCCCACTAACAAACCAGCTTCATTCAGCTCAAAAGTGGCCGTATGTAGAGGGGTTACTTTTCTTCCTGGGAAAGCGACTCCTAGTGTCATCATACAGCCTGGCACTTTCGCAGTGTAATCGGCAAAATCCTCGCCTCCCAGACTCGGTGGATCATCGCTGATCACGTTGTCCGGTCCGAGAAACTGACGAGCCACCTTAGCACAAGCATTTGCCGTAAGTTCGTCGTTCACCATCCCGTTCAATAGATTCTTAAATGCTACCTTTATATCGGCCTTAAATGCCTGCGCGGTCGCATCCGAAAGTCGTTCGAGAGTTTCGCTAGCCTCCATCGCCACCTCGCGTCGAAGCGCGCGAATAGTCCCTTTCAGGGTAACCAAATCCGGAATCACGTTGCTCGTGTATCCGCCTTGGATCATGCCGACGGTTACAACCAGAGGATCACGAGCATCGGAACTCCGTGGCAGCGCCTGATAAATCAACGTGATCAAATGGGCGGCTGCCGCGATCGGATCGATGGTGGCATACGGCCGGGCAGCATGTCCTCCTCGCCCGCGAACTTCTATCAAGAAATCACGGCAAAAAGCGGTCCGGGGTCCCGGCGTAATCCCGACTTTCCCAATTTGCCGATTGGGATCGACATGCAAGGCCAGGATACCGTCGACGCTTTCGAGAGCGCCTTCCTGGATCAATTGCTGAGCGCCTTGGCCCTCTTCTTCGCTAGGCTGGAAGATGGCGCGCCAGGAAAAAGGCAAACGATTTTCCTGCTTGAGGGCAAGTGCGGTCATCAGAAGCATGGCAGTATGCGCATCGTGACCGCACGCATGCATCACGCCTGGGTTGTTTGAACGATAAAGTTTATCGGTTTCTTCCTGGATAGGCAGCGCGTCGATATCTGCCCGCAGCGCGATGACCGGCGCTGCTGGATCGGGCGCACGAGCGATCTCCGTGATGATGCCACAATCACTCGCAGCCAATCGGTGCCGAATCCCCGCGCCGGCAAGGACTTGGCTGATGAAACGCGCCGTGCTCGTTTCATTGCCACTTAGCTCTGGGTGTTGGTGAATGTGGCGTCGAAACGCGATGAGTTTGGGTTCGGCTTCTTCGAAGTATTTGTCTAACCGCTGAAGAACTTCGGTCGATTGCTGCTCCATCCGATGACAAGCAATGTACCGCGGGACGTTGTATTACCCAAGGACTTCGTGGGACGGTGTTTCGTCGTCGGCTTCGTTCATGAAAGTAATCAGTAATCAGTAGGTCAGTAATCAGTTCGGAAGCTCGCGAAAATCGGCTAAGCGGCCTCAATACTGATTACTGATTCACTGATCACTAATTACTTTCGCGGCAGCAATTCTCACATAGCGCCTCCGAACGGTCGACCATCGCGATTCGAGCGTTGACGCTCACACCAATCCCGTTTCTTCTTTGGTAGAGACTTTACCATGGAACCTGCATCTGATCCGTCTCGATTTGAGATAGTGGAACGAGCCGTTGAGCTCAGGGCCGACTCTAAGAGATTGGCAGAACTTTTGGACAATGGAGCCGTGTTTATCGCGGTCTGGCGCGGGCAAAATTTGTTTGATCAGGGCGGTCGGGGAAGGCCGGTTCTGATCCCGGCTTCCAATGCTAAACAACTTTCTAATCCTATTTTTTTGGGGCTACGGCCGGATGGTGTGGGGTTGTTTGCCGTGAATGTGGCCGATGCGGATACGGAACGCGCGGCCCTGCGTGCACTCGGTCTCGAGCAAGATGCAGCCGCTTTTGTCCAGCTTCGCGAATTTAAAGGAACATTGTCCCCGGAAGAACGGAGCGCTTTGCTTTATTCGCGGGCTTTACTGCACTGGCACGACACGCAGAGATTTTGCAGCCGTTGCGGAAATCCAACGGTGCCTACCGAAGGCGGTCATGTCATGATCTGTACCAATCCGGAGTGCGAACACCAGTATTTCCCCAGGAGTGATCCGGCGACGATTATGCTGGTTCATCGGCCTGGTTTCTGTTTGCTCGGGCGACAACCCAGCTGGCCCGAGGATGTCTATTCAACACTCGCTGGATTCGTGGAGGCCGGGGAAAGCGCCGAACAAGCGGTCGCTCGAGAAGTAAAAGAAGAAAGCGGAATCGAGATCCGAAACCTCCGCTATTTCAGATCTCAACCGTGGCCCTTCCCGCAATCTTTGATGTTAGGATTTTTCGCGGAAGCGATTACAACCGAGATCGTCGTTGGGAGCGAACTCGCGGATGTGCGCTGGTTCAGCGTTGAAGAGACCCGCAATGTGCTAGCCCGACTTTCCAACCGTTTCCCGCACCTGGACACGATCGCTCGCCGCCTGATACGGACTTGGTTAGAAGAGCAGGGCTGAGAACAGAAAAATCTCAAGCGAAGGTAAGGGGAAATTCGGTATAGCCGTAAAAGAGTGCAAAGAAAGACCGACCAATCGCAGCCCCGAAATTTTCCGGAGTAAAATGGACGCGGATGGGAAGAGGTTCACTTCTTCTTTGCGTTCTTTGTGCTCTTTGCGGCTATTCTTAGTTTGTCTCTTTTCTTTGCGGCTTTGCGTGAGTTTTCTTCGGTTTGCAGGCCTTGTATCAATCCTAGTTTGTGAACAAATTTCTAACACGTGAAAGAGAAGATCATTCTATCCACGGTCAGCGCTTGGGAACTTGGCGATCAATTTGAATCGGCCCAGGCGCAAAAGAATGAAGCCTTGCGCGAAGCAAAAGTAGCCAAGCTGGACGGAGATCTAAGCGAGAACGCCCCTTACCAAGCCGCTAAAGAAAAGTTTCGGACAATGGGCCGGATCCAACGACGATTGACCCGGGAAATGGATCACCTGTTAACGGAGGGACATCGGCTGGTGGATCCGCTAACTTGGGTCAACGACGGTCTACCTGAGGCGGTCGAGCTTGGCACCGTGGTGGAAATCGATCTGGATGGTCAACGTGATAAATTCCTCGTAGCCGGCGCACGAGACCACCATGTTCCCAGTGAAGGCGACATCCTTCCGATTCCTTACAGTTCGCCTTTAGGGCAAGGGTTGCTCGGGAAACGTGAAAAAGAGAGCTTCAAAGTGACCATACGGGAAGCGGAGCGCAGCGTGTACGTCCATTCCATTCGCCGCCCAACCCGAGACGAGATTCTGGCGATTTTTCCAGTGTTGAAGGGAGGGTGAGCGGAAGCCGTGGAGCGCTGCGTCGCTTGCGAGCCGACGCGGTGGGCACCCTCCGAGCCCCTGCTTCTGTCTGGCCACACTCACTTGTGCGAAGAGGCAGACATCGCGACTAAGAGCGCAGACTTAGATGGGGTGTATATGGTGCGCCGCTGCTTGGGACGGCCTCGCAAGCGAGGCAGCGCTCCAAATTTTCCCTACCTACACCAAATTCTCCGGATTCAACGCCTTTAATTCTTCCAGAACGAATTTGCCGTCTTTCCTGACCAGCTTGTCATCAAAATAGATCTCACCACCGCCATACTCGGGCCGCTGGATACAAACCAGATCCCAGTGGACTTGGCTTCTATTACCATTATCCGCCTCCTCATAAGCTTGCCCGGGCGTGAAATGGAATGAACCGGCGATCTTTTCGTCGAATAGGATATCACGCATCGGCTCGAGGATAAATGGATTGAACCCAAGAGCGAACTCGCCAATAAACCGTGCCCCGTCGTCAGTATCCAAGATCTCGTTAATTCGGGTCGTATTATTGCCGGTCGCATCCGTTATTCGCCCGTTTTTGAAAGCCAGCTTGATCGAATCGAAGGCAGTGCCTTGATAGATCGTGGGCGCATTAAACTGGACATGACCTTGAACAGAGTCCCGCACGGGACAAGTAAAAACCTCTCCGTCAGGGATATTATGCGCCCCACTACAGGCGACCGTCGAAATGCCTCGAATACTAAAATTCAAATCCGTCCCGGGGCCGGCAATTCTGACCCGATCGGTATCATTCATGAGCGCTACCAATGGCTTCATGGCAGCTGCCATTTTTGAATAATTCAACGTGCAGACTCGAAAAAAGAAATCCTCAAATGCTTCCGTGCTCATTCCCGCCATCTGAGCCATGGAAGAAGTCGGCCAACGTAACACCACCCATTTGGTTTTATTGACCCGCTGATCCAGCACCGGTTTCAGCAGCTTCATCGCAAGCTTCATCCGATCCGGTGGAACATCTGACTGTTCCGTGATGTTGTGACTGCCCCGGAGAGCGATATATGCACTGACGCCCCTCATCCTCACCATCTCGAATTCGGCGATCAATTGATATTGGCTCTCTTCCGCTTCTCGAAGTAGTTCCCGGTTGACGACGTTGCTCTGCAGGTTCGCCAAAGGAATAGCCCCTTTTTCACGCGCTTTCCGGATAAGCGCGGTGACGATCTCAACCGGTACGTCGAAAGTATCAATGAGGACTTTTTCTCCGCTTTGTAGTCGGGTGGAATACCCGGTCAGCACTTCGGCTAACTGATCGTAACGCGGGTCATGCATAGGAGTTGATGAACTGGAATTCGGTTAGACTTACTTTCAGAAAGTGGTACTGCAACTGAAAACGCCCGTTTTTAACATGTTAGGCAAGATCGTGCCTGAGGCCGAGGCGGCCGTAATTAGAAAGACTTGTGCGGAACAACGACTCGTGTTCACGAATGGTTGCTTCGATATCCTTCACGTTGGTCATATCCGCTATTTAACCGCGGCGAAACAGTTGGGGGATATTCTGGTGGTCGGACTCAATAGCGATGATTCGGTTCGCCAGCTAAAAGGACCTAACAGACCGATTAATTCGGAGGCTGATCGAGCGGAAGTTTTAGCGGCATTAGCAGTGGTGGACCATGTTGTAATCTTTCGGGAGGAAAGGGTGAGCCGGTTAGTCACCCTGCTGCGACCGGATTTGTACGTCAAAGGAGGAGATTACTCCATAGATAGCCTGGACCGCGGCGAGGTCGATGCGCTACGCTCGGTAGGCGCCGAGATCAAGATCGTGCCTCTCGTCCCTGGCCGATCTACCACCCGGCTGATCAATGCTATCCAGAACACATGAATAGGCGACTCAAGATCGGGGTGTTGGGATCGGGCAAAGGCTCAAATTTCAAGGCCATCATGGAGCGGATTATTGATGGGAAACTGCCCGCTGAAGTTCGACTGGTGATTTCCGATGTGCCGGATTCCGGCATCCTTTCTTACGCCCGCGACTTTCAGGTGCCCGCTCTATTCGTAAACCCGGGCAAATATCGGACTCGATTGGAGGCAGAGGTGGAGCACGATATCGCGCGCCTGCTTCAGGAAGCTGGGGTGGAGTTGGTGGTTCTAGCCGGATTTATGCGCGTTCTAAAGGAGCCGTTGCTGAAAGCTTTCCCCAAGTCGATCATCAATATCCACCCTTCTCTATTGCCGAAATTTAAAGGATTAGAAGCTTGGAAACAGGCGTTGGATGCAGGGGAAAAGGTCACCGGCTGTACGGTTCATTACGTAGAGCCGGCGGTCGATGCCGGCCACATACTGGGCCAGCGAGAAATAGCTATCCAGCCGGACGACACCGCGGCTTCCTTACACGCCAGAATACAGGAAGCCGAACACGACCTGTTGCCAGAAGTAGTCCGGCAAATCGCCATGGACCGGATCAGGAGCTAGGAGACGAGGCGGCGAAGGAGCGAAACGGTGCACCTGTGAAGAGGGCAAACCCGTGTCGACGTGGAGCGTTCTGAGTACGAAGGGCGCGTGGGGTGGGCGAACGGATGGGACTTATGGGACCTATGGGACTAATGTGAACGCTTCGCTGTAAGTGTATGTCCCATCCACTTTGGCTCGGTAGCCTGCCAAATCCTGACCCGTTTATTAAGCCGGTTTCGCCGTTTCGCTCTTCCGCCGGGGCGCCCATTCGCCGTTTCGCCGCGTCGCCCCTTGCTCCTTCCTTGCATTTTTGTACCTCGTATCTCACCTTGACCAAGTTATGAAGAAAATCGAGGCGATCGTTAAACCCTTCAAAATGGAGGATGTCAAAGAAGCCTTGACGGAAATTGGTATCGAAGGAATGACCGTCAGCGAAGTGAAAGGGTTTGGACGCCAAAAGGGCCACACAGAGATTTACCGAGGTAGCGAGTACACCGTCGATTTTCTACCAAAAGTTAAATTTGAGATTGTCGTTTCTGACGACCGGGTACAGCGGACTGTCGAGACCATTGTGCAAACAGCTCGGACGGGGAAAATTGGTGACGGCAAAGTGTTCGTAATTTCGATCGAGGAAGCCATTCGAATCCGAACCGAAGAGCGCGGAGAAGCAGCTGTTTAAGCATGGCCCTCCGAAATTGGAAACGCCGACAACGCCGGTATCGCCGAGAACGCCGGCAACGGCCAAGCACTTTTCGCAGTTCACGTTTCACCGCGCCCCCCTTGAATACGCTCCCGGCGTTGTCGGCGCTGCCGGCGTTTATTTGTTGCTATGGATGAACTGACCACCGTTTCTCCCGATCTGCAGGCCTCGCTGATTTGTGAAGATGTCAGGCAGGAAGTCAACGGTATGCAGACGCTGGTCGGCATTATAAATATGATCCCCGCCAGGGTGCTCCCGGTCGCGATCTTGAAGCTCTGTGTTTGGACCCGTTGGTGTGGCGGAATCGGTCGTTTCCGACAGGTTTCCCGGATCTTGGGTGCCGACGAAGAGCAAGTATTGGCAGAGTCCCAGATTGAGTTCGAATTAAAAGACCTGGAGAGCCACGTTACTAATGTCAATCTGTTTACCGGTGTGCAGTTCCAGCGATATGGTTTGCACTATGTGGAAATCTTATTGGAGAATGAACTAAGGTTACGCTATCCCGTTCCGGTTGTGAAAGTTTGAGCGCCGCCCCCCTTTCGGTTCCAAGTTTTTGCGCGATGTTCTGATCACCCTCAAGTCCCCTCCTCCCCCATGAGCAATACGATTGAATCGCACCTGATAGAGACACGTGTCTTTAAGCCGTCCGATGGTTTCGCGCAGCGAGCACTAATTCCGAGCCTGGACCAATACCGGGAGCTTTACCAGCAGTCCATCCAAGATCCGGACGGGTTCTGGAGTAAACAGGCAACCGAGCTGCTTCTCTGGCGAAAAAAGTGGGACACGGTGTTGAAGTGGGAAGCCCCGTTTGCCCAATGGTTCGTTGGCGGCAAACTGAACGTCTCGGAAAATTGCTTGGATCGTCATTTGAACGGGCCGCGACGAAATAAAGCCGCCATCATTTGGGAAGGGGAACCAGGAGAAGTGCGGACGTTGACCTATCAGCAGTTGCATCGCGAAGTTTGCAAATTTGCTAACGTTTTAAAACGCAACCGGGTGCAAAAAGGGGATCGGATCATCATCTACATGCCGATGTGCCCGGAAGCAGCGATCGCGATGTTAGCGTGTGCTCGCATCGGGGCGGTGCATTCGGTCGTGTTCGGGGGGTTCAGTTCCGAGGCAATAAAAGACCGATTAAACGATTCCCAAGCAAAATTGGTGATCACTGCCGACGGCGGATACAGAAGAGGCGCCATCGTTCCACTGAAGAAGAATGTAGATGAAGCGCTGAAGGACAACACTCTTGTTGAAAGGGTCATCGTGTTCCGCCGGGCGAATAACGAGATCGCGATCACTGAAGGACGGGATGTCTGGTGGCATCGCGAGATGGAATATGTCGACCCACAGTGCGAGCCGGAAGCGCTCGACTCGGAAGATCCTCTGTACATTCTTTATACCAGCGGCTCGACCGGTAAACCAAAAGGAATCCTGCACACAACCGGCGGTTACCTTCTTGGCGTCACTATCACCTCAAAATACATATTCGATCTTCATGAGGATGACCTTTACTGGTGCTCCGCCGACATCGGCTGGGTCACGGGACATAGCTACGTCGTCTACGGACCGCTCAGCAATGGGGCGACGACCTTCATGTACGAGGGGGCTCCCAATTGGCCGGAGCTAGATCGTTTCTGGAAGCTAATCGAGAAGTACGCGATCACGGTTTTCTATACCGCGCCGACCGCCATTCGTGCCTTTATCCGATGGGGAGACTCTTATCCAAAGGGCCATGACCTCTCTTCTCTGCGGCTGCTCGGAACAGTCGGTGAACCAATCAATCCTGAGGCATGGATCTGGTATCACACGGTAATCGGCGGCGGCCGTTGCCCGATCGTCGATACTTGGTGGCAAACAGAGACCGGTGGAATCATGATCACTCCATTACCGGGCGCAATTCCGACCAAGCCGGGCAGCGCGACCTTGCCGTTCTTTGGCGTCGACGCAGCCGTGGTGGATGAAACGGGTAAAGAAGTGCCTCCTAATGTCGGGGGTAAACTAATCATTCGCAGGCCTTGGCCATCCATGCTGAGAACTATTTGGGGAGATGAGGCCCGCTACGAGAAACAGTATTGGTCCGACTTTCCTGGTTATTATTTCACAGGCGACGGAGCCAGGCGAGATGAGGACGGTTACTTCTGGATCGTGGGTAGGATTGATGACGTCTTGAACGTTGCCGGCCACCGCTTGGGAACGTCGGAGATAGAAAGCGCCTTAGTAAGCCACCCAAGTGTCGCCGAAGCAGCCGTCGTTGGCAGACCGGATGAATTGAAAGGGCAAGCAGTGGTTGCCTTTGTGACCTTAAAACAGGGAACAACTGCCTTACCGGAGTTGCGCGATCAACTCCGCCAACACGTTGCCACCATGATCGGTGCTATCGCCCGGCCGGATGACGTCAGATTTGCCGAAGCTTTACCCAAGACCCGCAGCGGAAAAATCATGCGGCGTCTGCTGAAAGAAATCGCGGCCGGGGGTAAGGTGACGGGGGATACGACGACCCTGGAGGACCTGAATGTTCTGGCGGCGTTGCGCGGATCGGACGAGTGAGCTGCAAGCTCGCCGTGAATGCAGCCAGGGAACCATGTTTTGATTCAGGTAAGAGGCGTTGCACAACCCAGGATGAAGGGGAGCCGCATTAAATTTATCGGGCCTTTAGCCTTTGAAAAGGTCTATCGCGTGAGTCACTGATGGACACATTTGCCGCGGCTCCCTGTTGATGTGGCAGGATCGAGGAATCTTTCCAACCAAGCGCGTGGAACCCGGCTGCACCCCCGGGGCGTCGCGTCTTTCCGAGCGCCATATCTGACACGATTATAGGCGCCGACATGCGTGAAAACTGCACGCGGAATGCAACGCCCCTCCGGTCTCGGTGATGGTTCGCGCTTTCACTTTTCACCTTTCAACCTTTCACTTTCTGCCCCAAAAAGCGGCTTCGCCCGATGCCAATCGGTGCTTTGCTCATACGCGTTCGCCACTCGGAACATGGTGGCTTCATTGAGAGCTTTACCTAGAATTTGCAGGCCGACCGGCAATTTCTTCCCGTCGACCTCAGCAAAGCCGCATGGGATACTGATCCCGCAAATGCCTGCCATGTTCGCAGCCAAAGTGAAAATGTCAGCCAGATACATTTGCAAGGGGTCGCCGGTCCGCTCTCCTAGCTTGAAAGCGGGCGTCGGAGAAGTCGGGCACAGAATGGCGTCCACTGTGGCAAAAGCATCATCAAAATCGCGCCGGATCAAAGTTCTCACCTTTTGTGCCCGAAGATAGAAAGCATCGTAGTAGCCGGAGCTCAGCGCATACGTACCCAGGATAATCCGGCGTTTGACTTCCTGGCCAAAACCTTCTTCCCGGGTCTTGCCGTAGTGATCCGACAATCCGGTGATCCCGTCTGCGCGAAAACCATAACGGACACCGTCGAAACGAGCGAGATTTGCCGAGGCTTCAGCCGGAGCGATGATGTAATAAGTGCTCAGCGCATATTCCGTGTGCGGAAGCGAAATATCGACGATCTTCGCGCCCAGTTTTTCGTACCACGCCACGGCGGCTCGCACGGCCTCCTCAACCTGAGGATCAAGCCCTTTAATGAAATATTCTTTGGGCAGACCGAGCGTGAGATTTTTTACTCCTTTGTCGAGATCTGCCGTGTAATCGGGAACCGGCTCGTCCAAAGTCGTCGAATCACAGGGGTCCGCCCCACTGATGACGTTCATGATGAGGGCCGCGTCACGGACGTTCTTTGTAAGTGGTCCGATCTGGTCCAAAGACGAAGCAAACGCGACCAGACCGTACCGGGACACTCTTCCGTACGTCGGTTTAACACCCACGCAGCCACAGAGGGCAGCAGGTTGGCGAATGGACCCTCCGGTATCAGAGCCAAGCGCAGCCAAGGCCTCATCGGCAGCGACCACAGCCGCGGATCCGCCACTTGAGCCTCCAGGAGTCCGGTCCGCATCCCAAGGGTTACGGCTCGGGCCGAATGCGGAGTTTTCGGTAGACGATCCCATGGCGAACTCGTCCATGTTTGTCCGCCCGAAGGGAATAGCGCCCGCTGCCCGCAATTTTTTGATTACGGTGGCATCGAACGGCGCGATGTACCCTTGTAAAATCTTGGAAGCGCAGCCGCAGGGGTGACCTTGGACACTAACTACGTCCTTGATAGCAATGGGAATACCTCCCAACGGAAGCGAAACATCAGCGTGTTCTGCGTCTTTTAAAGCACGCTCAGGATCGAATGATAAGTACCCATGAACTGCCCCGTCGATCTCTTGGATTCGTTTGACTAGAGCTTCAACGATCTCTTTCGGCGATATCTCTTTTCGCCGAAGCAAGTCCAGAGCTTCGTGAACGGTGAGTGAAGACAGTGCCACGCTTATTCCACCACTTTTGTTACGATGAATAAGCCTTGAGCTTGACGCGGTGCATTCGCCAGCGCGGCTTCCCGCTCGAGTGACGGCCGGATCTGGTCCTCACGAAAGATATTGTAGATCGGGAAACTATGCGCAGTCGGTTCAACCTCACTCACATCGAGCTGGTTAAGTTTCTCGACATGCTCAAGCACGTGACCAAGCTGCGATTCGAAGGTGGCTATTTCGGCAGGCTCCAGCTTTATACGAGCAAGCTCGGCGATATATCGCACATCGAATTTTGTCGCGCTCATCGAGAAGTCTTAACGAATAGAATGTCGGGAGAACGCCGTCAACGCCGGGATCGCCGTGAACGCCGGGAACGGAATCCGTCTACCACTGCGGGCTGAGCCCGTGTGTGAAACCGAAGGCGAAATCAGGATCGGCAATCGTTTATTAGCCTGCGACCGTTCCCGGCGTTCACGGCGATCCCGGCGATGACGGCGCTACAAATGGTTCATCAGCTGCATCACGAGATACACCACGATACTACTCGCCCCGAGCACAGCCACCACTAGAGCCACCAGCCGCAGGCGGGCAGCGCGGCGTTGTGCCCGGCGTGGTCTGGGTGGTCGGTCGACTAAAACGTCGGATTCGTGGCGGACATCCTCGAGAATGTCAGGAGAATCCAACGGGCTGCGCCGCGTGCTCGCACGCGCGATCCGCTCCTGGCGTTCTCGTTCTAACCGTTCCTCGGCCAGCTTGGGCGCATCTGCAATAACCTTCTCAAGCTCGGCCATTTGCTGCCGCAGAGCTTCTTCTTGCTTGGCGAGCTGTTGCTTTTGAGAATCGAGCGGCGTTTGGCCGAATTGTTTTCGATGCATCACCTAGCTAAGGCAGCGTGCGCGATAAAGAGGATTGCCAGCGCGATCAGACCAAAAATGATGAGAGGCAGAGTAAATGCCAGCCCCCTCTTAAACCACGTGGCAAAACTTCCCTCCTCGGTCGGGTACTCGGCAAAATCAGATGTTCCCATCGGTTCGAGAACTTCGTTCTCCGACTCCGCATTTATCTTGGTAATCGATTTCGAATATTCGGCCCTGGCATCGTCCACCGCGCTCAAACCTT
This sequence comes from Verrucomicrobiota bacterium, assembly GCA_019236675.1. Lineage (GTDB taxonomy): Bacteria > Verrucomicrobiota > Verrucomicrobiia > Chthoniobacterales > JAFAMB01 > JAFAVN01. The sequence continues at coordinate 1,600 of JAFAIO010000041.1, read as the reverse complement.
TGCTCAATTCGCGATGCAAATCGCCATTGGTCCAGGTCTTGGGATTGATTCGCTCCAGTGTTCGCAGATGCTGCGCAAAAGCAGTCGCCGAACCCTTAAGCTGTTCGACTCGCTTCTCGGTTTCGTAAGTCTGGCGTTCGATCACCACGAGGGATCGGCTCAGTTTTTCGATCATCTCTGCGCGTCCCTTTTCTAGCTCCTCTTGCTTCCGACTGAGCTCTTCCAGCTCGCGTTTCTGTCGCTCGATTGCTTCCTGCTGGCGCTTCAGTTGCAGGAGCTGTTCTTGGGCGCGCTGAACTTTGGAATCCAGTTCATCCGGCGAGGGTGGGTCGCCGTTCGAGAGATCCAGGAACGGCTCTTTCGTACCTTCTGACATCCCTGGATAATATCCGAGAAATCCCCTCTCCGCGACCGGAAACCGTTGTGTCAAGCCCATAAGAGAGCGTACGGGCGTATCGGCGTGACAGCGTGTACCCGCATCCCCACATCGCGCTCGTCGTCGCGCTCTAAAGCTGTGGGCGGTGATTAAGGATGAACCAATCGGACCCTTGGGATTAATGACTCCCCATAAATCCCATCTGGGATCGCCGTCCACGGCTTTCGAGCACGATTAGACACGCCCATACGCCCATACGCCGTCACGCCCACACGCAATCACCGTCCCGGCAGCAACTGAAAAACAAATCCCTTCAGATATTCGGTCTCGGGCAAATGGGGCAAGATCGGGTGATCAAGCGGCTGTGACAGCGATTTGATCCGCCGCAGGTGTCTCTTGGCGTCGACGCTCGCATCGACGACTATATCCGAAAGAACGGATTGGCTGATGTGGTGTGAACACGAAAAAGTCACTAACAGACCCTGCGGAGCCAACAACTGAATTGCCCGCAAATGAATTTCTTTGTAGCCGCGCCGGGCGCTTTCCAAAGTTTCCCGCGAACGGGTAAACGATGGCGGATCCAAGATGATCAAATCGTAGATTTCCTGTTTAGCGACCTGTTCGGTGAGAAAATCGAAAACGTTCTTCGGATGAACCGTCAATGAGACCTGATTCAATCGCGCGTTCGTCTCGATACCGGCTGCCAAAGCTTCACTAATCTCAACTGCTGTCACCGATTCAGCGCCGTTTTTAGCGCAAGCAATGGCAAAGGCCCCTTGGTTAGCAAAACAATCCAGCACCCGTTTACCGGACGCGAGCACAGCCACTTCTCCGTAATTGTCGATCTGATCGAGGTAAAACCCGGTCTTTTGCCCGCTCAATAGCTCCAACTCAAAATCCATCCCGGCGATACTCATGTGGAGACGCGCCGGGGGTTCGCCTTTCAGGACTCCCGTGTTGAGTTCCAAGCCCTCGGCTCGACGCACCGCGGCATCGTTGCGCTCGATGATTGAAGTGGGCGAGAACAGGGTATCGAGGGCTTGAACGATCAGATCTTTCCGCTGATCAATGGCGACGGTCAACGTCTGAATCACTAGGTTACTGCCGTAGCGATCCACAATCAGTCCGGGCAGGCCGTCGCTCTCGCTCCAAACCAATCGCCCGGGGTCGCGATCGAGCGTCCATTGTTGGCGCACCTCATGGGCCTGCCGGATTCGTCGAATG
>JAFAIO010000541.1 GCA_019236675.1 Verrucomicrobiota bacterium | reverse complement strand
GGCGAGTCACTTGCCCGCGCAAAAACGGACCGATGCTAAGGGTGCGGACGTCAGGGAAATCTCTGGTGGCGATATTATCCGTGGCGCTAGCCTCGACTCCATACCAGAGGACATTAGAAAGATAAATATTGTAGTTGGCAGCAAGGCGGAGACTGTCTCGATAGAAGGAGGTGCCAGAAAATGTCGCACCACCAAGATTGTCACGATAAGTATAATCGAACTCCATACCAAACGAGGCGTTATGAAGCGGGACCACCGCGGCAACACCTACCGTATTTATAAGCACGTCGAGATTGGTTACGCCCGTGACGGTTGGGTCAGTTACCGGATCTTGCAAAATAGCGAACTGGTCAAAAGCTCTGATGGTCACAGGACCCACGGTCCCTTTAAATTGCAGCTCGGACCCAGGCAGAATCTGGAGGTTAAGTCGATTTCGTCCGTTTGAGTAAAAGTTCTCCTGCAGTCGAGCGTCTGTCGTGAAATTCAACTGATTGGACGGGGTGATAACCCAGGCCAGGTCAACCGCTAAGTCCTCAAAGATTTGATTCAAGGATAGGCGGTTAGTGGACGTGACGGCGGCGTTGTCGTTATAAAGATAACCCAGACCAATCGCTGCTTGACCATGGAATGGACCGATGTTGATATAGCTAACGTCTCGAACGTTAGGTCGAAAGTTACTAATCTCGGATTCTTGGGGATTTCGAATCGAAAATTGATAGTTCTGCCCACATAGCTTCACTACCGATAACAGGAAGACCGCCAACACTACAAATGAGCAATGTTGACGTAACAGAGACAAAAACACCAGAGTGTACTGGCGACTGCGGATACGTTCTAGGCGGGGAGTGGATGCCATAGTTTGAAACCTATCTACCTCGGGCGGCAACCATGATTTGTATGGTTTTCAAGATAATCGTGAGATCGAGTACAAACGAGCAGTGGCGCACGTAATACAGGTCGTAACGCAGTTTCTCCATTGCGTCGTCCTTACTCGCGCCATAGCCATAACAAACTTGCGCCCATCCGGTAATGCCTGGCCGGACTAGATGGCGATAGTGGTAGAAGGGGAGTTCACGCTCATAAATTTCCGTGCACTTTATCCACTCAGCACGTGGGCCAATCAGACTCATCTCGCCGTTTAAGACGTTGATGAGTTGGGGTAATTCATCCAGTCGAGTCCGCCGGAGAATCTTTCCAATGCGTGTGATGCGAGAGTCGTTCTTGGTGGTATAGATGGAATCGTTTTCCGATGCTATGCGCATCGTGCGAAACTTGAGCAGGGTGAAAGGCCGCTCGTCTCGACCGATGCGGGTCTGGCGGAACAGGCTCGGTCCGCGGCTATCCAAGCGGATGAGGAGTGCCACAATAAGGAGGAGCGGCAGCAGTATCAGTAAAGCAACGGCGGAGAACAGTACGTCGAACCAGCGCTTTAAATGATCAAACACGGAATTGCGGACGAGGGCTGACCGCTGGGAGAATCCCCACCACGGTTCAATGTTCTCGACAGAAACTTGGCGCCATTCGAGCTCGAAAAACGAATCGATCGTGTAGACCGGAACGCAGCGAAAGTTGAGCAACGCCAGAAGCCGCGCCAGATCCGGGTCGACTTTTGAGGTGGGGATACCGAGGATGAGACCCGCGGTATTCCGATCCATGTGAGCAAACACTTCTTCCCATGCGGCTCCGAAATGTTCTGCTTCATGGCCGTTTTCGCCATGTGGGCACTCAGGGTGAATGCGCAACTCCTGCGGCATCCCGTGGCGACGGTAGTTCTTCTCGAACTTGGTTGCGGTCCGTTCCGGAGCGATCAACACGAAGTTTTGGCGAGATTGATGAGCGCGCAAAGTGCGAGCATGCCATCGCCGTATGATCAAGGTCACGGATGCGAAACCGACACAATCAATCAAGAAGATTAGGCGGCTCGGCTTTATCAGATCTCCGAAGGTGAGAAATTCAGAGAGCACCAAGTCAGTCAGTGCAAAGGCGACGCAAAGGCTGAGAAAATGCCAGATCGCATAATTCAAGGTCAGCATCTGTGATCGCCGGTCGTAAGCGCCGACCGTATTCAGCGCAAGACAACCGAAGACCGCTGGCAGAATTAGGATATAAATCCCGAATTGGCCGATCGAACCCGCGAAAGCCATCCTGAGCTGCGAAAGCAAGAGAAACAGGGCTGGCCACGAGAGCAGATCAGTGATCAGCAAAGTTAGCGCCGGCAGCCAGCTCGAATCCCAAGGGATTCGCTCCCATCCTGCCAAAACCGGACCTTCGGCAGAACTGAACAAAATCGACGAACGAACCTGCGGATTCATTTTGAGCCCTGGAGGAATCTTTCCAAACCGATCGTTTTACCGGGTTGGCGTCTACCAGTTTGGCTTATGGAAATTCAATAAAAATATTACAATTTTGTGACGTGCTATATCATTATAATTACTGTAATAATCTAACTGTCTCTCATCGAGCAGCTTGCGAGTTGTGAGTAGTAAGTGCTGGGCGCTCGCTGTTAAGTAGTTTGGTGAACGGGATCGCTATCCACATTCCGAAAAATTGTTAGTAGCTGGTTGCCTTGCGCGCTAAAGTTCGCTCAGCGCAAAAAGCAGAGCGCTCCAGTAGCCTTGACCAGTAAAGGATCTTCAGCGCCAAGCTGTAGTGCTGATCTGCACCGACAAAATGTCCTGGAGCGCGCCTCTGGGTGCGGAAAATTCCCACATCACTTTCAGCAAAACGGATAGTTGATAGAACCTATCTATTTGGAAAACCTGCCCGCTTGCTAGGTTAGTTTTTGGCACTGCGCTATCGAAAATATACAAGTAAAGAAGGAGCCATAGGATAAGAATTACTATAATAAGCGAATGGTTCCTGGCTGTGCGATTTGCGAGCTGTAAACACAAAAAAAGTCGGCGCTGACGGTAATGGTTTCGGGGTCAGCGAGCTAACCGACTTGAGGATTGGTGCGCGAGCAACCGTGCGAAACGCTTGGAGCATCGATATCAAAAGGGATCACCGGGCGGCCCGGCGATATTTTGCGGCACGCTTTTCAGCGTGGTTAGATCAAGATGCGAGCACCGGTGAAAAGCCGGCTTTGCGGAAGAGAGCATCGGTGCTCAAGGCCTCTACGATCTTGCGTTCGGTCATTAGACAGAAACTAACGCAGTCGACGAAAGAAAAACCTTGGTCTGCTTGCCGGCGCATCATGAGCCTGGCCGCTCGCAATAAAGTGTCGTCTGGGTTGATCGAGAGCAACGCACTACTGCGGTCGATATAGTCGAGAAACTGGGGTACGACGTGATGGCGTTTCCTGGTAATTAGCAACGTACAGGTTTCGCCTATAATCCATTCAGTTGTAACCGGGCGCATACGGCCGGCCCGGGTACGGGTCCAAGCCACAGCGTCTTGATGCACCCGGTCCAATTGGTCGATCACCGCGAGAAAACCGCTCGTGTCGAAAAAGACTTCATTGGCCATACACGAGGGTGTCGATTTCGGCGTTTGTCAGCGGGCCGATCGGCTCGGCGAGCTCATCCAGGCGAAAAATCGGGTCATCCTCGGGAATCGAAGTCTGCTCTTGCATCGGGACAATGCGGGCGAGAGGTCTATTGCGATACGTTAACGTGAGAGATCTTCCCGCTTTGACCGCCTTCAGCACGCGCTCAAACTGAAATCGCATTTGATGTGTGGAGATCGTGTTCGAAGTGCCCAACGCTTTCGACTGCTTCATTATGATAACTATAGTGATCATAAATCATAAGAAGCAAGAATGATGTGAAGGCGCGCGAAACTCTCCGCGAAAATTGCGGAAAGTGGATAGTCGGTCCTCATAATTATCGACCAGGGACGAACTATCTTTGGGTTACCTAACTTTGCAAAGGCGCACTAAGCGACTAGTGATTCCCAAGTCGGGCTGAACAGCATCCTCGCGTAATCGCTTGGTAGTAGTTGAGGTACTGAACCGTCACGGATCGGCTGGCAAATCTGCGACGGATTTGTCCTGCCAGGGAGTTCCTCTCGACCGGCGGGATCTTGCCTCGCTCGAGGAAGTAAGTTAGACCACCAAGAATTGCCTCGGCCGATGGCCTCACCACAGGAAATCCCCAATCCTGGAGGAGCTTTTGCCAAGGAGTTTCGACCGTGGTTAGAACCGGCGTTCCTACCTGGCATGCCTCAAGAACCACCAGACCGAAATTTTCAGAAAAGCTGGGCAGGCAGAAGAGGTCCGCACCTTGAAGAAACGCCCATTTCTGCGGTCCCCAAACCGGTCCGAAGAATTCAATTATTGGCAGTCTGCTCTGGTTTAGCCGGATAAAACGGACGAGTCTCTGCTTATAATTTTTCGATCCATCACCAACCACGGCAACTCGAAGAGCCGGTCGAGTCAGGGAAAGTTTGCGGAGCGCTAACAAAAGAAGATGAAGCCCTTTCTTCGGATGCAGCCGGGAAAGAAAAAGGAGAACAAACTCATCGTCTGTCCAACCCAACTCGCGGCGAGCGGATGCGTAGTCTGGACCGTGCTCCGTCGTGGTGCAGAGAGGAATTACATCGATCTTCGGGAAGGCGCCGAAACGTTGGAGATTATTCTTTTCCAGTTCGCTCGTAGCTAGAATGCCTGATGCACCGGCCAGGGATCGGCGTTCGAAAAGAAAATAGTAGGGGAACTTCTTCCACCACTTATGCCGCCACGCCCACGGCTCCAGCATGCCGTGTGGTGATACGACGTAGGGGATTGATTCAGATGCGCACCGAAGAGCCATCCTTCGAAACTGAGGTTGCCAAAGCCCGTGAAAGTGAATGATATCGCACGCGGATGGGTCCTTGGGTTCGAGCTCTACCGAACAATCCAGATGCCGCTGCAAACCAAGAATCGCCTGATCCAACCCACCTAGACGCTGGTGAGCGGGAGGAAAATAGAATCCTACTTTCATCAATTCAGCATTGCGCCTCCCGATAGAGGTCAAGATAGTCTGACGCCATTCTTTCCACCGAGAACAGCTCGATCGCACTCTTCCGGACCAGGTCGCCGAGGTATCGTCGCCTAACCTGCTTCTGCAATTCTTCTAGCCAACCCGGATTTTCGCAGTCGATGCTGACCAGGCCTTGGGAATTGCCGAATTCTGCTATTAAGTTTGGGGTCAGACAGCAGGGAAGCCCTGCTGCCATCGCTTCCAAGACCGCGAGCGGCAGGCCCTCGAAAGCGGCCAGGTGAAGGAAGACATCAGAGGCAGCGTAGAAGGGTCCCGGATCTGCCACCCACCCCGGCGCCGATATCTTTTCAGCCAGGCCTAAATGCTGCACAGTCCGATCCCATTCCGGTTTAAGGGGACCATCCCCTAGCCAGCAAAATCTTGCGTTCGCCATATTGCGAAGAATCATCTGCGCAACTTGCAGGAATAGCAGAGGCCGCTTTTGTGATACCATTCGACCGACCGCTAGAAAGACAACTTCGTCCGGTTTGGCGTCGAGGCGGTTGCGATATTCTGCGCGATTGCGGAGAAGCTGCTCCGGGCTGGGGATGGGTACTCCATTTGGAATGCAAGTTATTTGGTCAGCCGGTCTTTGAAGGAACCGAGCCAGATCCTCTGCCCGCGACTTGCCGACCGCTACAAGCCGAGCGTTTATCTTGCGCAAAGTCCACCGGGCGACAAGATCACGAAGGCGAGCGAACTTAGCTTTTAAATAAGCGGCGCTTTGAGTGACGTGGATGGTGCAGACCGCAGGCAAGTGTGTTCTCGCCAAGGCATCGACAAGGTCAAGACCATCTTCCAAATTCTGCTTATTCAAATGAATCACCTCCGGTCCAAGCGAGCGCCACTCGGTGGCTACCCGGCGAGAAACCGCCGAATCTAATAGCGCACTCATCACTCGGAACCGCCGGTCGTAGGTATTGGCGTAAAGCGAACGCTCCACCGGACCGAATTCACGGAAACGAGCACAAAGCTCATCCATTCGGGAATGCTGCGATGCCCACAGTATGACTTCGTGCCCGGACGCGGAAAGCGCACTCGCTAAGCTCAAGAGGAACAGCTCACCTCCACCGCGCGAGCCTGAGTTGCTAGACGCTAGTAGGATTCGCATCTTGCTCCATCACCTTCCTTAAGACCGTGAGCCATTTTTCGGCGCCCTGCTGTGGACTCCACTGCGCGGCAAATGAGCGAGAGGCCGCTCCAAACCTGAGTTGCCGTTCCTTGTCCTCCAAAAAGAACTTCATCACTTCAAGCAATCTTTGTGGGTCGCCCACTGGGATTCGAAAGCCATTCACGCCATCCTGCACCAAATCAAATCCGGCCCCGACAGCCTCTGTGCAAATGATCGGTAAACCAGCGGCCATGGCTTGGTTGACCACGACTCCCCATCCGTCGTGACGGCTCGGCAGCACGAATACATCAGCGCGGGCAAAGACCTCGGGCAGTTGATCGGGAGCGATGAACCCCTCATAGCAAATCCGTTTTTTGGCGTCAGGGGAGGCCGGGCGCAGGATTTCGT
>JAFAIO010000429.1 GCA_019236675.1 Verrucomicrobiota bacterium | reverse complement strand
ACGCCGACACGCCGACACGCCGACACGCCGACACGCTGCTCGACCTCTTGTGCCCGCCCCAAGCTCATGTACGGTTGTGCGGATCCGATGAAGGTTGAAAACCTCCGCAGTCCTTACGTCAAAACCGGCGGTCTTTACTATTTTGCTCGCATGATTGATAAGATCCGGCTGAACGCAACCAACCTTCTGCCCGCCGATTATCAACAAGTGCTAGGTCTGGGTTTCGATGGGAGGACCTGCCGATTTCTCCGGGTGGACTACAAAGAATTCACCGACCGCGTTCTCCAGGGAGGAACTGACGAAGACCTATTGCAGTGGTGTTTTACTCGCGGACGTACACCCACCGATGAAGAAATCTCCATGTGGAACGATTGGGTGCGCAAGAAAGGCTGGCGCGACGAAACCTCGGCCCGCCTGAAAAAACGACTAAAGGAAAGCGGATTCGAAGATAGAATCGATATTGAAACGATGTTCGACTACCTCGACCTGGATGAAGGTCGTGACCCACGTCACCGTAACTGGGACTACACCGGAGAATACGAATGAAAGAAGAAATGATTTTGGTAGTTCGGCGAGCGCTCTTTGATTCGCTCGGCGCGTTCCAAGGTTTCTCGTCGAGCGTGGACCATTATCTTCCATCGCTCCTCGATCGAGAGAACAACTTTTTCGCTGCGCGTTCCTCGGCCGAGACTGATGCGAGCTTAAAACAAATCATTCCTTACGCGTTGATCGTAGCAGACGGCAAAATCCTACGGTACCGGCGCGGCAAGAGCTCGGGCGAACAACGGCTGGTTGCTAAATACTCGATCGGTATCGGCGGCCATATGAACGATCAGGATGAAGGTTTATTCGCGTTGGATCACCAAGCGTATCTAGCCGGCGTCCAGCGTGAGATTGATGAGGAGATCCAAGTCCCGGCGCCAAGATCGCATCGGATTGTTGGTTTGATCAACGATGATTCGACCGACGTCGGACAAGTGCACTTGGGAGTCGTGCATGTCGTGGAGCTCGATGCACCTGAGGCCGCAAAGCGTGAAAGCGCGATCACCCAGGTCGAGTTCCTGGCCCCGAGCCAATTGCAGGCCGAACGCGAGTTGCTCGAGGGTTGGTCGCAGATCTGCCTGGACCATCTCGAGGAAATCGTGGGAGCGTAGGAAGCGTAACGGCGTGTAGGCGTACCGGCGTTTCGACGTGTCGGCGGTTGGGCGAGTGGACGACGCGCATGGCGGGGACCCGAGGGGTAGGGCGAAAAATTCGGCGCGCCGATGATGTTGTTGCTGTTTGCGCTAATCCGCGCCGGTTTTGAGCCGCGGCGTGGCTTTATGATACCGCCCAGGAAAACAGAACGGCCCTCAATTCAGCGAAGGTCTGCGATTGCGGCGCCGCGACAACGGCTCAAAACCGGCGCGAATTAGCGTTGCAAAGAAACCAAACCTTGGGCGCGCCGAGTTTTTCGCCTTACCGTTCCCGGGTCCCCACGTTCCCTACGCCGATACGCCGTCACGCCCATGCGCCCTCACGTCTCTCTGTGCCACCGCGTCCCGGACAGAAACTGCACCAGCCGCTCGCTCTTTGGCCGCTCCAGCACTTGATCCGGCGGCCCTTCTTCCTCGATTTTGCCCTCGGACAAAAAGACAACCCGATTCGAAACATGACGCGCGAAATTGATTTCGTGGGTCACGATGATCATGGTCCGGCCTTCGGTTGCCAGCGCCTGGATTACTTTTAGCACCTCGCCGACCAACTCAGGGTCCAACGCCGAAGTTGGTTCATCAAATAACATAACTTCCGGGTCCATGGTAAGCGCTCTCGCGATGGCGACCCGCTGTTGTTGGCCACCAGAAAGCTGCGCAGGATACTTCTTCTCCACGTCGCTACTGAGGCCAACTTTCGCTAAATTCGCGCGCGCTTTCGTTATTGCTTCCGGCTTCGAGACTTTTTTCACATGCACCGGCGCCTCGATAATGTTCTGCAACACAGTCAGATGCGACCAGAGATTAAAACTTTGAAACACCATCGACACCTTCGTCCGCAGCTGTTGCAATGCTCGCTGGTTTTCTGCTCTTAACATTCCTTGTTTACCCAGCCGCAGCTTGATCTCCTGATCATCTAACCAGATCGCTCCTTGATTTGGTTGTTCCAACAGGTTGATGCAACGCAAAAACGTGCTTTTGCCGGATCCGCTAGATCCGAGAATGCTGATCACCTCACCCACCCGAGCAGCCAAGCTGACCCCTTTCAAGACCTCCGTTGTCCCATAGCTCTTATGGATGTTTTCAACTGCCAATTTATTCATGAGTCAGGGCTCGGATGAACGTCATGTCGTGGACAGATGCTTCAGCCATTTCTGTTCCGCTTTTCGGAACAACGAAATAAAAGTCACCGATAAACAAGCATAAAGAAGCGCAGCAATACCGAAGGCGGGAAAGGGCAGGTAATACTCGGCATTGGCGTCTCGAGCCACCTTCAGAATATCCGGGACCGTGGCGGTAAAAGCCAAACTGGTAGCATGTAACATGAGAATGACTTCGTTACTATAAGCCGGTAAAGCCCGGCGCAAAGCAGACGGCAAAACGATCCGGAGATAAAGGCTGATCCCTGAGAGTCCAAGGGAACGGGCTGCTTCCACCTCGCCGCGAGGGGTGGCTTTCACAGCACCGGTAAGTAGTTCTGTTGTGTACGCACAGGTGTTTACAGTGAAGGCGAGAATGGTGCAGTTTAGAGCGTCTTTGAAGAAAGCGCCGAAACCGGGCGTGTTCCTGACAAATTCGAGCCCGTAGATAGCCGAGTAAACAATCAGTAACTGAATGTAAAGTGGGGTTCCTCGGAAGACGAAAGTAAACAACCAAATAGGCCACCGTATCCACGAAGGTCCTGCTGCTCTGGCAACCGATAGGGGCAAAGCGAGAGCGAACCCCATCGTACAGCAGGAGACAGTCAACCATAAGGTCATCGCCAGACCAGAGACATGGGTCGGCGAACCCCACAGGTACGACTGCCAATACTGTTTGATCAGGTCAATCATCGAGCCAATTGCTCGAAGCCAGCAGCGTAACGCTTCTCGAGATAGGCAAACACAAAGTTAGATAGCGTCGTCAACACCAGGTAGAGCAGAGCAGCCATCGATAAATAGAAAAGCATCTGCGCGCCCCCTGGCCAACTCGAGCCCTTGATGGCAGCCTGCGCGGCATAGATGACTTCATGGAGATTGATAATCGAGACCAGAGCGGTGGCTTTGAGAATCACTTGCCAATTGTTACTGATTCCTGGCAACGCAAACCGCATCATCTGGGGGAACAAGATTCGAGAAAAAATCTGCCATCGGTTCAAGCCAAATGCCGCGCCAGCTTCCAGCTGGCCCCGGGGAACTGCTTTCACGGCACCCCGAATCGTCTCGGTAAAATAAGCGCCGTAAATAAAGCCAAGAACAGACACGCCAGCGAGAAAGGGATCGATTTCAATCTGGGGTTGGTCCAAGAGGTCCGTGATTGCGTTTACCCAGTTTTGGACGCTGTAGTACAGAAGTAGCATGAGCACCAGATCGGGAACCGCACGGATCAAAGTCGTGTAGGCCGATCCTGCCAAAGCGAACCAACGATTCGAAGAGAGCTTGGCCGCCGCCCCAATGAGCCCGAGAACGAAAGCGATCAAAAGTGAAATAGTCGCCACCTCAATGGTGACGCCAGTTCCGACCAAAAGCTGTTGCAGATATCCGCTCACGAGATCCGTTGGGCGTTTGGCGTAACGGTGGGGCTAGGCTCCCGAAAGACTGACGATTCCACCAAAGCAACTGAACGAGGCCCGTTCGACCAATGTGTTAAGCCTAAGAACGCGCCGACTTGTCCGACGTAGCCTTTACCGGTTGACGTCTGGCCGATGATTGGCCCGCGTAGTCGGAGCCGTAATCTTGTACCTGGGTCACGGCTCGGCGCGCTCTTCGTCCTAACCTCAGCAAACCTGCTCCAGAACCGGCGGCTTCGCGATGCACGTAGATCGTTCGGGAGCCTCGCCCCACCAAACGCCAAACGCCAAACGGCTCTATTTTGGAGCAACATCAAAGTCGAAGTACTTTTTCTCCAGGGCCTGATAAGTCCCGTCCTCGTGAATCTCTTGCAAAGCCTTATTTAACACCGTTTTTAGATCCTGGTCGGACTTACGCAAGCCAATGGCTGCTCCCTTCCCGAGAATCTCGTCATCAACGACCTCTGGCCCGGCGAAAGCGAAGCCCTGGCCTTGCGGGCTCTTCAAGAAACCTTGTTCGGCCTGAATTTCGTCCTGAAGCGCTGCGTCGAGTCGACCCGACCTGAGGTCGGCGTACACCTGGTCCTGGTTCTGATAAGAGACAATATTCACGCCCTTGGGTTCCCAATAGGTCTTAGCGTAGGTTTCCTGGACGGTCCCCTGTTCGACTCCGACTGACTTTCCTTTCAGCGACTCGGGCGTCGGTAAAAGATCCGATCCTGTTTTCGCCACCATTCGGGTCGGTGTGGCAAAAAGAATATCGGTAAAATCGATCTGCCGTTTTCTTTTCTCGGTCACCGCTAAGGACGAAAGAATCCCGTCGATCTTACGGGCTTGTAGCGCTGGTATCATGCCGTCGAAATCATTCTCCACCCAAACGGCCTTGGCGCCCATCTTCGCGCAAAGAGCGTTCCCTAGATCGATATCGAATCCAACTAACTCGCCGCTCGGCGCTTTCGATTCAAATGGAGCATAACTAGCATCCACCCCGAACCGAACGGTTTTCCAATCTTTTGCCGGAGAGAGCGAACACAAAAAAATAAGCAGTGGGAGGACCCAAAGGACACGGTTTTTCATCAAATCTGCCGGAAAACGGCAACGCCGAACTATTTCTATTAGAGCGCGGACTGCAAGGAGAATGACAAATTGCAGATGACAAATGACAGATCGAAATTCGCGCGAGTTTGTCATCTGTCATTTGTCATCTGTCATTTCTAACGCGCATCGGGCGAGCTACACCACCTCTTCCCTATAAGGCATGCCGTCCTGAGCTCCGGCGCGAGTGGCCTTCAGTGAGGCGGCTTTAACCGCTCGCTGGACAGCGCGCTCCAGGTCAAGGCCTTCTGCAATACCGACGCCTAGCCATCCCACGAAACAATCGCCGGCGCCCGTGGTATCAACGGGCACCACTTTGG
>JAFAIO010000364.1 GCA_019236675.1 Verrucomicrobiota bacterium | reverse complement strand
GCTTTGGCGCTAGCCGCAGTTTTGAAATCGTCAGCCGCAGCTTTCAAATGTTCTTTTGATCTGCCCGCTGCTGCATCTGAGTCTGGACTGGTTTCCATAGTTCGTGCCAAAATTATGTCTTGTAAGTGGAGAGTGGATTAACCTCTGGACTATAAAACACTTTCGGATTTTAGTCGCGAAAATCAACGTCGAAGGGTTGTACTAACTTCGGGCAAGCCCTCGACGCCGGTCTTATGTTTCTCGGAAAATAATGCGGGCTTTGCTCATATCGTAAGGGGAGATCTCGATTTCCACTTTGTCGCCAGGGACGATGCGGATGAAATTTTTGCGCATTTTTCCGCTGATATGGGCGAGAACCTTCTGGCCATTTGGCAACGTCACCCGAAACATCGTATTGGGTAGGACTTCGGTGATCGTGCCTTGGATAACCAGAGGTTCCTCCTTAGGCATACTGGAAATTGTCTTCACAAGCTCCAGTTTTCAAACGAGATAGGAAAAAACCAGGAGCTAGGAGCTAGAATCTAGGAGCCAGGAGACGTGCGCCATCGGCCAACGTAATCGTCCTCGTCGTCGTCCTCGTCCTCGAGTGTGAGTATGTAGCTTGGTTTTCTAATGGAGATCTGGCGATCCCCACGACGCGAACACCCGTGATAAAGCTAGGGAGAACCGTTCCTATAACTCGCTGACCTAACCCCGCGGATCCACTCTGTGACATGGCTCGCTAAGTGACTCTACTCACCCACAGTCGAGGACGACGACGAGGACGGTTACGATTGCCGATGGCGCACGTCTCCTGGCTCCTAGATTCTAGCTCCTAGCTCCTTCAAATCTCAGCGCCCCAAACCGTTCCGGTAAATGAAAAGTCCCGCTAAAAGTCGGCGACCAAGCCGAAAGCTCGCGAGGTTGATCCTTTGGACGTTCGATCCGGCAAAAGTTGATGCGCCAACCCGAACGGTTGCAATCGCCCATGCTTTTGAAGGGGATCGCCAGTCCTGCCACCCACCCATAAGCCAACAAACCTGTTGCGGTACGAAGCCGTTCGCAGTTCCAACTGAAATCCTTTCGCATCCCGCTGCGAACCCGTCGAACAAAGACATCCAATACGGTATTCAACGGATTAACCTCGAACTCGAAGTAACAGTCCAAATCGCCGAACGGATCGATGAAAATCTCGACGACATCTTCTTCCCAGAGGGGATCATCGCGTTTGCTAAAAGTTGCCCATGGGTCCGGATCTTGGCAGATGAACAACACCAGAAGTTCATCCTGATGCCAGCCTACGCGCACTTCGGTGCCCCAGACCGGTGGCCGGCCGCTTTGATTGTCGGCCAGAAAAAGGCGACTCGCGGTAGACCAACAACTTGCCAGACCATCCAGGGACGAGCCGTCCCAGGCCTCGGTGTGAGGGCAGATAACCGCGGGCATGCTCCTCTGTTGGCCTGGCGGTCTCACCGTTAAAACCAGAATTTCACCACAGAGGCACAAAGAAGACGGAGGTTAGAAGGAAGAGATCTCTTGTTAAGAGCCTCGATCTTCACGTTTTCTGTTCTCTGTTTTCGTTTTCGTGGCCTTTGTGTCTTTGCGGTGATCTATTTTTGCGCCTCCGCTTCGTCGATCAGCTTGCTGAACTGATCGAAAAAGTAGGTGGCGTCATGCGGGCCAGGGGCAGCCTCAGGATGATATTGAACGCTGAACACAGGGTGGTTGCAGTGGCGCAAACCCTCGACCGTGCCGTCGTTCAGGTTGATATGAGAAACTTCCACGTCGGAAGGCAACGAATCGGGATCCACCGCGAATCCGTGATTCTGTGATGTAATCGCTACTTTGCCAGTCGTCAGGTCTTTGACCGGTTGATTCCCACCGCGATGCCCAAACTTCAGTTTAAATGTTTTCCCGCCGTAAGCGTAACCTAATAGCTGGTGGCCGAGACAGATCCCGAAGATGGGGCATCGGCCGACCAATTCCCTGAGTTCTTTGTGAATATAGGTCAGTGGAGCCGGATCCCCCGGGCCGTTGGATAGGAAGACGCCATCTGGCTTCAAACTCAGCACCTCTTTAGCTGTAGTCCCAGCCGGGACTACCCGCACTCCGAACCCATGCTGGCGCAGTCGGCGCAGGATGTTGGTTTTGATGCCGTAATCGTAAGCGACGATATTATGCCGCTTCGGCGGTAACGATTTGAACGCCTGACCGTTTTCCGTGATCTCGGCGGTGTCGGCGCCCTTAATCAAAGTCCATTCTCGGCTCAAACGGTCTTCGGGGTCCCATTCGAATGCATCAGGGGTTGTGACCTCACGAACATAATCGGATCCAACCATAGGCGGGGCGTTACGCGCGGCGGCCACCGCTTCTTCCTGGGACAACTCGTCCGTCAAACAAGCCCGCATCGCGCCTAGAACACGCAGATGTTTCGTCAAGGCACGGGTATCTACCCCTTGGACAGCAGGGATCCTCCAGCGCTTAAGATAATCATCAAGTGATCCCGCGGCGCGCCAATTGCTAGTTATCGGAGATAGTTCTCCCACCACAAACCCACGGACATGCGGTTCACTGCTCTCATTGTCGAGATCGTTTGTTCCGTAGTTACCGATCAACGGATAGGTCATCGTGACGATCTGACCGCGGTAAGAGGGATCCGTCAGGACCTCCTGATAACCGGTCATCGACGTGTTAAAACAGATCTCGCCGACTGTGGTGCCGGATGCGCCAAACGATTCCCCGCTAAAGGTCCGCCCGTCCTCTAGAGCGATTAAAGCCTGCTTCATTTTCGGCGGCCAATATGAGCGGAAGAGCTGAGGAGTTCAAGTAGAGTGGGACGAGGCTCTCGACGGCAATGGAGGGGAGCCGCTTTTGCGACGTGGCAGGTCTATCAGGTGATTGCAGGCGGCTCCCGGAAACGTCTCTGCGTGTTGCACCACCTGGCGTTCTAATCGGTGCACCAAAATCGGACGGCCCTCACAGCAAACGCATCACGAAACGCTCCCGGGAGCCGCCTGCTTTACCCCGAAGCCTTTCGGCGGCTGCAAACCTATAGAACTGCCAAGCTATAAAGCGGCTCCCTCCAAGTCGTTCAAGCGCTTCGTCCCACTGCTGCTAATGCTGAGCGTAACATGGGAGCGAGATCTCCATTCTTGCTGATCGCGATTTTTTCTAGCCCAAGCCAGTCCGCCAGGGATCGCAGCTCAGCCCCGATTGCATGCACGAAAGTTTTCGGCTCGGTGTGTGGCTCGGCAAATGCCCCCACGACTCGTAGTGTTTGGTTCGCACGATCGGCTTTCAGATCGAGCCGTGCCACACAGTTCTGACCAAACAAAAACGGTAGGACATAATAACCATGTTGCCGCTGAGCAGCGGGTGTGTAGATCTCGATACGATAACGAAATCCGAACAAGCGTTCGGTCCGGTTCCTTTCCCAAAGCAGCGGATCAAATGGCGACAAGAACGCTGCGGTCTCGAGCGCTCGAGGGGTACGAGCCGCAGCGTTCAAATACGCTTTCTGGTGCCAGCCCTCGACTTTTACTTCTAGGAGGTCACCTGCTTCAACCAGCTCTCGTATCCGGGGACGGGCGTCGTTAGTCTTGAGCCGGAAATAATCTGCCAGATCATTTTCGGTGGCGACCCCGAGGGCGCGCGAGGCGGTTACAACCAGTTCTCGCTGGGCGGTTTCCCGATCTTGAATAGAGCCATTGTAAAGATCCGGAAAGACGCGTTCAGTGAGGTCATACACCCGCTCAAAATTCCGCCGGGTCCTAGTGGTGACTTGGCCGGACCAAAAGAGCCATTCCAACGCAATTTTGGAGTCGCTCCATTCCCACCACCCGGCTTTCTTGGCTAATTGCTCTTCTCTTATCGCTTTTTCAACATCGCCGGCTCCAGACGGACCGTGTTGCCGGATCTGTTCTAGCACCTCTCGGATCAACGCCGCGTTTTTATTCGCGAAATCGACCAAACCTCGATACACCCCGTGCCCCTGTTTGGCCCGCTCCATCCGCCAACGGAAGCTGGGAAACAGGCTCACTGGAATCAGCGATGCTGCATGTCCCCAATACTCGAAGAGCTGGCGTTTCCGATAGGCGAGCTCGTCCAACCACTCAGTTGGATAGGGCCCAATTCTGGAGAAGGCCGGGAAGTAGTGGGCTCGAACCAGAACATTTACCGAGTCGATCTGCACTAAGCCAAGGCGCTGAATCGTTGATAACAAGTGTCTTTTAGTAGCTTTCGCCGGCCTCGGCTGTCCAAACCCTTGGGCTGCCAAGGCGATTCGTCGAGCCTCACCAAGTGAGAGCGCGAGGCGCGTTCGCCTTTTAGGAGCTTGGGTGGAGGTCACCAAGACAGCTGGTTCCAGTAGGTGACCGTGCCGTTATGGTTCTTGACGAACCTCACCGAACCATCTTGAGAAATCACGATGGCAAGACACTTCGGATGTTGATCACAAAGCCGGTAGACCGCCCGGTGGCGAGTCCCAACGTCGTCTAAAGACTCATTCGCCCAAATCGTAGCTTCGAGATCCATCGCTCGTCGCACACTGGACAGGCACGGGGCTTCTACGAGGAGTTCCGCCCCGAAGCCAATGATTTCGTAGTCCTTACTTAATATTAAAGCTCCGTCGACGGACATCAGGTCACCTAAAAAGTGGGCAAACTCGAAAAAAGCCTCATCCAATTCACCCAGCTGCCGGTCGGCGAAGCTTTGGTACTCATTCCAGCCGATGTTCTGAACGTGGTTAGCGACCGCTAACTGACTAAGTCGCAGGACGGCCGATCTGAGAAGGTTCCGGTACCGAGTCCGAAGCGGGCTTTTCGCCAGCTGATACTTGAAGCGCATTGGGCCACCCGGGGCACTAAATTCGGCTTCATCCTCCGGCTCAATAAAAACCAGGGTACCGCCATGTTTGGCGTTTCTTACCACGCTGAGCGTCCGGCGACTGATATTCTGAGAAACCGCTCGAATGAAGTCGATATCGACCCTTACAGATGGGTGATGGTCTTCAGCCCGGGCAAGCCAATGCTGCATTTCCTTGCGCACATCAGCGAACGATTCCTTTAGCCAGTTAGACTGGAACAGGTCAAACGCGTACGCTTCTAGCTGCCCGCCGCTCAAGGCTGCTATCCGGCGATGACCGACAAAGACCGTTATACGACCTGGACCAAGCGCATGAATCACCACACGCGTCGGCAACGGGTAACCGGTGAAACGGCCCCCGTCGACACTATTAACCCATCTGGTGCCGGACAAAAGAATCCCCCAAATCTTGAGCTTCTCATCTCCGTACGGCGCTACGGCGACCAGGGAACGAAAGAAATCTGCCGCCATGCAGATCCGCCTGACTTCCTGCTCGTTAAAGGGGCGGGGCCGGTCGAACGAGATCCCGCTTAGAGCAGTCGGCGGTTGATCGGGTTTCACGACGTCTTCCGGATGGCCCAGTAATACACGGAAAGTGACCGGGCGTTGCTCTTCTCTCAACAGGCTGGCGTGATAGGCGACGTCCAGCAGTAATCGGAGCTGCCAATCGTTCGGTAGGTAGGTCAAGAGATCAGCAGGCCAAGCCCGTTTGACCAGTTCGGTCAATTGGCCTGGATAAGAATAGCCTAGATAACTATGCAGACGATGGGTCATTCTGAGACGTCACAATCAAACCGAGAATAAATCTCGCGCCGACGCGGATTGCAATTTCCGAGCGGAAGGATTTTTTGGGGGAAGCAAGACGGAGGGTGTTGCATTACGCTCGCCGCCGGGGATCGTTTGCCTGACCTAACACTGAGCGCAGCGTGTTTCGTGTGCCACAACCGCGACGCCCCGGAAACCTGTCGCGCCGAAGGCTGCGGAGGCGGAACCGTACCACGCCTGTTAACGTGGCGCGTTTCGTGACTGTTGACGCGCTCAAGGGAGCCGCAGCTAAATCGCGGCTGGGCGCGTCACGTCTGGAGCGCTTGTCCCGTGCTCTGATAAAGCGGAATGCGGCTCCCCTTCGCTTGCGGCGGGCGAAAATCACACGCCGAACCCGCCGTTGGTCGCGAAAAGTCCGGCTCGGGCCGGCATTCAGATCTAGCCGGGTCTTTCAGTAGTACAATACCAGCTGCTCCGCGAACACCTTTTGGGACGTTCGGGGCTCCTCGCCCCACCAAGTGGTGGGGCCTGACTCGGCAAGACTGGGATCGATCCAGCCCCTTACAACTTAGCCGCGATCATGTGCTCGAGTTTCAAGATATCGGCCGAGAATTTGCGGATACCTTCCGCTAGCTTCTCAGTCGCCATCGCATCCTCGTTGAGCGCGAACCGGAACGCTTTCTCGTCAAAAGTCACCTTCTCCAGGTCACTTGATTTTGCAGTTTCCGGCGAGAGTTTACGCGTGATCGGTTCGTTCGAGCCGCTGAGCTCAGCCAAAAGTTTCGGGCTGATTGTCAGCAGGTCCGATCCGGCTAACTCGATGATTTCTCCCGTGTTCCGGAAGCTGGCGCCCATCACCTCGGTGTGATGGCCGTACTTCTTGTAGTAATTGTAGATCTTGGTTACCGAAATAACCCCCGGATCCTCAGCGCCATGATATTCTTTTCCGGTCGACGCTTTGTACCAGTCATAAATGCGACCAACAAATGGCGAGATCAGCCGTACCCCGGCTTCGGCGCAAGCTACCGCCTGAGGGAATGAGAAGAGCAACGTCAAATTGCAATTGATCCCTTCCTTTTGGAGCTCTTCCGCCGCTTTAATCCCTTCCCATGTGGACGCGATCTTGATCAGCACGCGTTCGCGTGAAATTCCGTTCTTTTCATAAAGGCCGATCAGCTGCCGAGCTTTTTTGATCGAACCTTCCCGATCAAAAGAAAGTCGCGCGTCTGTTTCGGTCGAAACCCGGCCCGGAACAATCTTCAAAATCTCTAACCCGAATGCGATCAGCAAATGGTCGATTACGTCTTCGATCTTTGCTGCACCGGATAGCGGGGAGTCCTTCAGGTTAGCGATGACCTCGTCCAGCAGGTGGCTGTATTCAGGCTCCGAAACCGCCGCGAAAATGAGGCTTGGATTGGTCGTCGAGTCCTGTGGTTTAAATTGGCGAATGCTCTCGAAGTCGCCGGTGTCAGCTACGACTTTCGTGAACTGTTTGAGCTGATCAAGCTGTGAAAGCTTCTCAAGAGTTTCGGTGCTCATACCAGCAACCACCCAACGCCTATTGTTGAACGACTTCAACAACTTTTTCTGTTGTAGGGATGAGCTCCCGCTCATCCGGTCTCATCCTCGTCCTGGAATTGTGTGACGCGTTCATGTGATTTGCGATCGCCCAGCGCCTGGAGGGGAGCCGCTTTGGCATGTGTCCCGCCGCCCTCG
The DNA here is from genome assembly GCA_019236675.1 of Verrucomicrobiota bacterium. Lineage (GTDB taxonomy): Bacteria > Verrucomicrobiota > Verrucomicrobiia > Chthoniobacterales > JAFAMB01 > JAFAVN01. The sequence continues at coordinate 17,946 of JAFAIO010000364.1, read as the reverse complement.
CAACCTTTGACTCAAAGCTGATCCCGCCGACACGTGTGAAAGCAGGCGGCTCCCGGGAACGACCACAGCGCCTGCCATTCACGCGTGGCCGTCGATTCGTCTACACCGGGATCATAGAGCCTGCATCACGCTGGGTACTTCGCGGGAGCCGCCCGTTTCCACGCGTTTCGGCCATACTAGCGTCGAGACGAAGTTCGCGGAGTCGCCTGGCACATGCCGAAGCGGCTCCGCTCCAGGCGCTTGAAACAAACACGCTGTGTGTCAACGTGCCGACCTGTAGAGGAGGCGGGCCCAGACCTGCTAAGCGGGAGCTCATCCCTACCGGTGAACCGCTTCGGAACCGTGGGCCGTTTCGTAATACGCTTGCAGGGCGGCGTCGTAGACGGTTTTGACCGGGACAGCTGCTTTCTCCGCCGCTTTGAGACAATCCTCAAACTCGGGCGCCACTTGAATTACTTCGCCTCTCAGCATGCCCAGCTTGATTGCCAGAGGTCCGTACGGAGTGGTCACAGAGACGAAGGTCCGGTCGAGAGCTAAACGCTCAACTTCACGGTAACGCACTCCGAAGGTCGATGTGTGCCGAAGGATGAGTTCTTGGACTTCCACCAGCTGGTCGGGGCGGCAAAGAGCGGTGAGCAAAATCCCTGGCCGGCTCTTCTTCATTTGGACCGACGAGAAAAAGGCTTCCGCGGCCCCGGCTTCCCTTATCTTCTCGATCGCTGCCCCGAGAAGTTCAGGGGTCATATCGTCAATGGTGGCTTGTACCTCAATTAAACATTCCGGACCGGAGGAGGCGATTCTCTCCCCCAGGATTGCGCGAAGCACGTTTGCCCGTTCCGGGAGATCTCGGCTGCCCAGGCCGTAGCCGGTTTTGATAGGCCGGATTAACGGGAACGTGCCGACTGAGCTCTGAAACTCAGCTACCAGCGCGGCGCCCGTAGGCGTAATCAACTCAAAGGGCACAGCAATTTGTGAGAGCGGCAGGCCGGTCAAAATTTCGATCGTTGCCGGGCTCGGAATCGGATATTCGCCGTGAGCGCAATGGATTGAGCCCTGGCCGTCCACCAGTTGAGAAAAATGGATCTCGGCAACCGCCAGGCTTTCGATGCCGGCGCAGGTCAGAACTACATCCACGATCGAATCGAGTGCGCCGACCTCATGGAAATGCACATCGTCGATAGAACATCCGTGGATCTTCGCTTCGGCAACCGCCAAGCGGTGAAAGACGCCCAGACTATGTTTCTTCGTAAATTCGGAAAGATCGCTTTCATCGAGCAATTGGACGATGTCCCGATAGGTCCGGTGAACGGTAGGGATGACCTCCTGCTTGTCCGGTCTGTGGTCATGGGCATCCCCATGCTCGTCGTGAACGTGATGGTGATCTCCATCGTGCCGGTGATCAAGTTCCTCGCTATGTTCGTGTTCTGAATGGACGTGGACTGCGCCGGAGTGCACCCCGAATTTGACTCCCGCGATCCCTTTGCGTTGTTGGCGCTCGAAATGCAAGTGATGGTCTTCGAGCGTGATCTTGCTCAGTTCCCATTCGAATACCGATGGCGCGACTCCCAGATCGGTCAGTGCCCCGACAAACATGTCGCCACTAATCCCGGAGAAGCAGTCCAGGTAGAGAATCCTCATTGAAGCCAATAGAATGACAAATCAGGAGCCGCAACCAAATCCAACACAAAGGAACCGCGAATGGACACGAATGGATTCGAAGACCGAAGGCTTCGAACCAACCGGAGATGGACGCAGATTTACGCAGATGATATCGGCTTCGGCGAGTGTTCATGTAAGAACTGCCGGCCGTAGGCTTCGGTTGACGTTTGTCCTCTTGGGATGAAATCCATCGGGCATCTCGAGTGTAACGCCGGACCTCCTAAAAAGTCCCCGAACTGAACCAAGGAAGTACATCCATCCGCGTAAATCTGCGTCCATCTGCGGTTAGTTTACGGGTTCTCGGACCTTCATTGGCGCCCATTCGCGGTTAATTTTCCGCAACTTTTTGCCGAGCAGAGGGGTAGGTGCTATGAGGCGTTAAGCCTAGGATTGAAACCGACAAACCGCTCAGATAATTCAGACCTATGAGGACAGCCGTACTAGCCGCGCTCTCGATTGGAATCTTAATGGCGACCGGGAAGATTGCCCGGGCGCAGCAGCCCGTTACTATTGAAGTCCCGATTCTTAATCAAACCCTGATTGCCTCTAATAATCAGACGCTTTCTTTGAACGGAGACGGCAAACCCAGGGTGATCACCGGTGACAACAACAAGGTCCAGATTCACGGGGAATGTTCGAGTCTGAAGGTCATAGGCAATAGCAATACGGTTGAAGTGGAGCGGGTGGGAGACATCCAGATGATCGGCGTCTCGAACCGGGTAGCTTATGTGCACGCGCTCCGCGGCGAGACCCCAACCATCGCGAATATCGGGCAGGATAATGAGGCCAAGCAAGTCGCGACCGTGGGTTCCGCTAATGCCTCAACGCCAGGTCCGTCCGCTGAGGATAGTGCCGAGGTTGAGCTCGTAACCTTGACCAACGATAACCAGACACGACAGATCAACAGGCCGCACGTCAAACTGGTCGGCAGTAATAATTCACTCGTGCTTACCGGCGTTGCCCAGCAACTTGAGATCGAGGGTTCTAACAACGACGTCGAGATCGACCAGGTTACCAAAGTCATATTCCACGGCTCGAATAACGATGTGACTTACAAGCAATCTCTAAGCTCTGGTGAGGTCGTTTCGGAAGCACATGGCTCAAATAACGAGGTCGAGAAAGCGGAATAGGAGTTCAGGAGTTCAGAATGGGCGAGATCGTGGAGAAAACGGCGCAGCCCGACCCATCGCTCCTCCTGAACTCCTGCAACTCCTGAACTCCTTCTATGAATTCCTTCTTTTCTCCCGGGCGACGTTCATTGTATAGAACGCGTAATGAAATTCGGCTCGTGGCTTACGTTAGTCCTGATTTGCGCCGGTTTCGCGGCGACACCGGCAAAAGCATCTTCGCCGGACTTATGGCAGAATGATTTGGCAAGAGCGCAGACTTTTGTGATTGGGCCTTGGGAATTGTATCAGTTTCCCTTGTTCTTCGGCCGGGCTGCTAACGAGCGAGAGCTGCATCTCCTGCTTAAAGAACGGGATGCGGCCGCGCGGATGCGCTGGATCATTGCGCACGGAACCGCAGAGGGCCAGATGTACGGCCTTTACGGCCTGCGCCTCCTGCATGATGCGGAGTTCGAACAATTCGCTAGCCGTCTCGAAGAACAACCGGGAGAAATTCTAACTACGACCCTTGCGATTGGCTTCCATAAAACTCGACAGGAAGTCGTTCAACGGATTCGGGAAAATGACTTTCATCACATGTAGTTAGCTGAAACTTAGAGTAGTCAGAGCGTGTATTTCCATTGAACTCAGGAAGAATTCTATGAAACACAGACCGCCCTTGTTCCGTTTGACGTTAGCGACAGTCGCGTCGGCCTCGCTCCTTTTCGGGTATAACGCCGGCGCCGACCAGGCAGCCAAAGAGGAAGTGATTGCCTCGGATCAGAAGCAAACCTATCAGGGCGAAGGTAGACATTTTGAGATCACCGGTAACAACGATGAGCTCACGATCTCGGGCGAATGTTCCAAAGTCGAAGTTTTGGGTCACGACAACAAAATTTCCTTGGATGCTGTGGGCGTTATCCAGTTGGTCGGACACGACAATTTGATCACCTATCGTCGAGGTCTGAATGGAGGGAAGCCCAAAATCGAGACCCTGGGCGAAAACAACAAGGTTGTTGCTGAGCAGTGACTGGATGTGACACGTGAGAAGTGACTGGTGGGGGACGAACTTTGTCTCGTCGAGCGCAGTGCTTCGTCCAGTGGTCGGCCGCAATCACCCACTGAGCTACTTTTATCCGTTCTCGACGCTCCCGATCCGTTTCACTAAGTAGTAGCGTTGGTGGCCGGGCGGATAGTCTTCGAGTTTGCCGAAGACATCAAACCCAAGTTTCTCGTAGAACTCAGGAGCCTGAAAATCAAAGGTGTCGAGACAGATCGCATGGCACCCTTGCTCAAGCGCCCACGCTTCCGCGCGTTTCAGGAGTTCGCGGCCGATTCCCGCTCGTCGATACCGCTGGTCGACAAAGACTGCTGACACAAAGAAATGGTTCCAGTGGGTAGAGCCTAGCAGTCCTCCGACAAATTCACCGGTCTCGGAATGCACCGCAAACGTGAATTCTTTCGAGTTGCGCGGCCCAGCTTTTGTTTCGTTATACGCGATCAGTGGATCAATGATGCGATTCCTTTCTTCGTGCGCCGGGTCGCGTTTTAAGGTGAAGGTCAGGTCCATAGCTGGAAATACCAGGGAAACAGAAACTGGAATAGCCGCAAAAGAGCGCAAAGAACGCAAAAAGGCGCGACAAAAGGCCTCAAAGGTTACCGAAAACGCAAGCTGGTAATTGATCGCTAAATTCGGCTTGGGGACTCCTGCCTTGACTTCCAACTTCCGCCGTGACTTCCTCCCGGACTTCGTTTAGCCGATTTCTTTGCGTTCTCTGCGCTCTTTTGCGGCTATTCCGGTTTCTGTTGTTTTATCGGTGGGAAGAATCGCCTTTCGAGGACGAAGACGAAAGCGCTAACAGCGCGCACCGCCCTCCTAGCTCCAAGATTCTACCTCCTAGCTCCTTTTAGGCTACTTAGCGCCTTCGGCAGCCGGCCGAACACTTTTCGGAAACGGGCTTTTTTATTCTGAAACCCCGGTGCCGCAAATCCTCTGTAAAGCAGTGGAGGCCATTTTAGGCCCGCCACACCAGTATAAACCAAACCGAAAGCAACTATGTCTACCATCGCCGAAACCTATGCCCCGATCCAGCTCCTACTCAACCGGAGCGGCCCGGCCAAACCTCGAGTCCAACGGGCAAAACAAAAATCCGAAGCTGTTTCAGACACACCCGAGCACCGCTTGTGGAAGTTGACCGCCCAAGCAACTCAGCCCAGGCTCGCCAAGATTGAAGTGCTAGTATTTGTATTCTTCTTGGTCCTCGGGTCTGCGACCGCCTTCGTGGGTTTCAATGAGTTATCACGGCTCATCAAGAACAACTCGGTCGAGCATGTCGCGGAAAAGGCGCTACAAAGCGGTCTATAATGCCCGGGGGCTTCTGGTCCGCTCTCGGGAATTACCCAGCGGGCATGCCATTCCCCATCGTTCCCGTCCTTCCGCCTTCGCTGACCTGCCTGATTGGCTCTTACACTTCAAACGCCAGGATACATGGCAGCTCCCCGGGATACGCGAAACGAAGTAGCGAATAACCAATCCCGGCAGTCCCTCTGAATAGACTCGCTGAAAAGCAGAAGTTTTCGCCCAGGGTCGATTCAAGCCGAAAGAAACCGCCCTTGAGGCCGCGCTCTAAAGTCTCTTCGAGCAAAACGACGCCTTTTTTCTGGGCTTCGGGAAGGTTTGCCTGCCGGCCAATGTAATTGAGCGCTTCTGCAATTCCGAGATTGCCACAGCACCAATGGTCTGACGGGCCGCGTTGGCCTAATTTCTCTACCAGGTGAGTCAATTCGTCGGGAGCAAGGCTTTCTAAGGCTCCTGCCGCCGCACGCGTCATCAGAATCCCGGCTGTACCGTGACACCAATTCTTGAAGCTTCGTCGCGGGCCGCGGAGCAGGTTTGGCCAGGAATGATCGGCGAATAGCCCGCTTTCGAGTGCCAGCGCCTGCTTGATCAGCAGCTGGCATCGCTCATCGCCGGCAACACGCTGGTATTGCTCCAGTGCAAACACGATTCCGGCTAGCCCGTGAGCAAATCCTAGATACCAATTACCATCTGGTTGCTGCCAGCCTGAATTCGTGTCGAAACGATCAGCCAGAATCGCGGCAGCTGCCTCAGCGTTTGTTCTCGCTTTCCGGTCTTGGGTTACTTCAAACAATCGGGTTGTCGCCAGAAGAAAACCGGCAACGCCAGAGGTTATGTCCAGACTGTTGATCGTGGAAAGAGCGCCGGTTTTCGCGTTCAAAGAGAGGGCCAGTTCTGTCCACGCATCTTGTCCTGTCAATCTGCCCAACAGCAACGAGCCGTAGATCGATGCGCCAAGTCCGTTACAGATACCAATCGGATAATCTGCCGCCGACGCAGACTCCTTGAGCCGGCCGGAAAAATGTGAGGTTTCCGGAAAACACTTAAAACCCAGCATCTTCTCGGTTGCCGCCAAAAAGATCAGGATGCCCATGTCCCCTAAATAAATTCCTTGCCGCTCAGGGGTACCGATGTCCGGAGGTAAAAAACTGGGCAGTTCCCAAAGGTGATTGCTGGGCGCCGGATTCATCCGCTGTCGAATCTGGTCCGCCCATTCGCTGGCAATTGATGTTGCCTGCTTTTTGTCCAGAGGGCGCTGAATCTGAGTAGGATAACGGTTCAAAGACTCGTGGATCACTTCGAGTTGGAAAGTGAGGTCTCCGTCGTCCATAGCCGAAATCCGCTCCCTGACTGTATCGAGCGGTTTTCGCCGTAGCGCGTCGCGGACGCAGAAACCGGCGCTGCGCAAATCCCGCGTATCCAAACGAACGTTAAATCTTGGGATATCAAGTCCGAGCAATGACTCTACTTCGAAGTCGGTCAGCTCCTTGGTCTGGGGTGTAAGGCCGTTCTCTCTAAGCGGAACCCGATAAAGCTGTTCGAATATCGCGCTTTGCCGGACCCCTGAAGTCAAATTTCTTGAGGAGCGAGCCCCTTTCTGTAAGAGGCCGTAGACCTGAGTTGGTCGATAGATAAACCGGGTCTCCGCATGGCCGAACTGATCGAGGAACCGGACAAAGTCGGCTTTGTGATCGAGGATGGTGCGATAAAGCGCGCAAAAGCCGTCTATTAGCTCGGCGCGATATTCTCGAACGTCTTGAGCTTGGTCTTGCCAGCGAACCGTATTGGTCGCGGGCTTAGCCGGCATCGGCTTGGTTACCGGCCGGATATTGTTCGAATGAACGTCCTCCCACTTAGTAATCTTCAGCTCCGGGAGGTCAACCATGCCGGTCCCAAGTCCTGAAAAATCCGCCGGTAAGTGTGAAGCGCTGAGTTGCCACAATGGTAGCAGACCCGTTTCAATCACCGACGCCTTGCCAATAGCCCCGGAGTGTTGGGCTGGCGAAGAGGCCTCGGTCCCCCGGCCCGGATGGAAGAAACACTCGGTGTCGATAGGGACCGGCCGGTCGCCCGCAGCGATCAGGTTATCTCGCCAAAGATCAAACGCATTCAGCAGGTAGGCAAGGCAAAGCAGTTCTCCGCCGTTTCGATAGTAGCTCCGGACCGCCTCATGGCTGGAGCAAGGACTATGATCGATATATTCTTCCCAGCCATATCCGTCTCGAGCGACGACTCGGGCGACTCGCCAGCCCGGCTGGAATCCCCGTTCGACCAACCATTGGTCAATTGCTCTAAGCGTCTCCGAAATCGAAACGTTCTTTGGCTTATAAAGCGCCTTCGCTCCGTCATCGAAAGTCAGCAAAACAACTTGGCGGCCGTTGTCGTGCCGATCAGAGATCCCGCTTTTTGTTGTCGTCAGCCGGGCTTGTTGCGATTTAGCGAAGGTTCTGACTTCTAAGATGTCTGCTTGAAGCCGGCGCAAAAAGAGGCTGGTCGCATCGATCCAGGTTGTGACCAACCGGCTAAGCTGTCGCCCCAACATTGGAAAGCGGTCGAATAAAACGAGATAACCGCTCTCGATGACGCGCCGGATAAAATCGGTCAGGTCCTCACGGTCCGAGCGCGACTGGCTGAAAACTTCGAAAGTAGGGGAGGCAGCGAACTCCGAAAGATCCTGTAACAGGGTAAGCAGTAGCCCGTCCAGAGCCGTGGCGCTAAAGAGCGCGGCGTCAGTCGCATGCGGCTGCACGCTTTCGCGGGCGAACGACACGAGCGGCAACCAAAGGGCGGCAAACGGCAAAGCGTCTGCTCCCTCAACGTTTAAGGCGGGCTGGCGAAGAGCTTTCTCGAAAATGTCCGCCCAGCCTCCATCCAGTTGCTCGCGGGGCAGAGACTCCTGGGTTAAAAAAACAGCTTCTTGCGGGGTAATTCCAAGCGACTCGAGACGTTCAGCAAATCGATCGTAGCCGCCGGTACAAAATTGTTGCTTCCAAAAAAGGAAATCCGCCTCCGCTTCGCTTCCTCCGTCGCTAAAGCTATGGCGGACTAGACGGTGCGACAGGTCCGCCTCTCCCGCGGCCGTGGAGCGCTGGCTCGCTTGCGAGGCCGACTCGGTCGGAACCCGAAAAGTACTATCAGGCTCGCTCGAGTGTGCCGACAGGTCTGCCGCGACAGTGGATGTCGAGTCTGGGCTCGGCGCCGCAGGCTCAATCGCTGATTGAGACAATTCCCGGAGCCGCTCGTGGAGAAATCGGGCACGGGCTAAGATTTCCGGGGTTAACATAAAAAAACAAGCCGTCACCAGCTGATGACGGCTTGTAATCCTTTTACTGTATTAGATCAATTACAGGTTGATCGTGCTGAGGGTGGCGGAACAGTTTTCAGTCGTGATGGTGTTGTCCATCGTGCCGCCGGCAACATCTTCGAGTTGCTCATCAGTGATCGATTCGGGTTTGTTGGTTTCTTCGCTCATTGTGGTTGGGTGTTTTGGTTTCTGGTTGTTTTTGGTTTCTCGAAAGCCAGGCTTGATGAATCAGAGGGTGGGATCCTGACCAGATAACGGGTTCGTTTCTGCGCTCAAGAAGCCGCCCGCTATCGTTTCAAGCTCGGCGTCCGAAAGATCGGCAGTATCGTCGGGGAAGTCCTTCGGCAGAACGATGTACATTAGATCGTCTGTTTCTTGTAAAAGAACAACTTTAAGTCGATCTGGTAATGTTGTTCCCAATGCCCGCTCCACCGCGAATTTTGCGTTCGCTAAAAGGGACTCCCTAAACGCCTCGTCTTTCAAGGCCGCTCGCACGAGCGCCTCTTTGATATCCTTACGTGAGATGTTTGAATTGGGATCCATTACTAATCTTCCTGTTTCGGAAGCCCGACATCTACTTGGCTGTCTGCCTGCATAATTAAGCAACGGGCGTGCCAACTATTGGTTATATCACTTAACATATTGATGCGCAGCGGATTAGATCCGTTGAGCGATTTCTTGCCTCGCATGATCACCGCCAAGAATGGAACCCGAATTCTTGAAAATGGAATGACAGCTCCATTTTTGGGTTAGCGGTTAGCAGTTATACCGCTCTACAGCAGCCCATAAGTCCCATTAGTCGAATAGTTCTCATTTTGGCTGCAGTTGCGTTTCGGTTTGCCCGGACTGAACAACCGACTGCTAACTCCTAACTCCTAACTGCTGACCGTCAATCGTGTGGTGGCACTCCTCCAAACAAAACATGCCGTCACCAAGTTATGGTAACGGCTTTTATTCTTAGTTGGTAGTGGGTTTTCCGCAGTATCGAACCGGCTACAGACTGATGGTGCTCAGGGCCGCGGTGCAGTTCTTTACTCCGACGAAATTGTCCATGGTACCACCGGCAACCTCTTCGAGTTGCTCATCAGTAACCGTTTCAGGGGTGTCAGTCTCTTCGCTCATGGTGGGGTGTAAATTCTAGTCGTTCGCCTCTCGAATATTTCTGTGAGGCCCGAGATCCGCTCGAGATAACGGGCGTAGACGAAGGCTTTCCCCGGCCTAACATAAAAAGAATCAAGTCGCCACCGGTTTTGATGACGACTTGAAATCTGTTTTTTCTCAAGAGGCTCTAGGCGAAGCCTCTTTTTGGCAGCAAGACAAATTACAGGTTGATCGTGCTCAGGGTCGCAGAGCAGTTCTCTGTCGTGATGGTGTTGTCCATCGTACCGCCGGCAACATCTTCGAGTTGCTCGTCACTGATCGCTTCTGGTCTGTTGGTCTGTTCGCTCATAGGTAGTAGGAGTTTGGTTGACAGTAAAACAAATTACAGGTTGATCGTGCTCAGGGTCGCAGAGCAGTTCTCTGTGGTAATGGTGTTGTCCATCGTACCGCCGGCAACATCTTCGAGTTGCTCGTCGCTGATCGCTTCTGGTCTGTTGGTTTCTTCGCTCATAATAGTAGTTGGGGTGTTGGGTTTCTGGTTGGTTTGGTTCTGGATCGCCGCTTTTGGAAGCCGGGACTTCCATCGGTCTGTGCGAGCGTATTAAGCAACGGTCATGCCAATCCTGGCTTGCCTAGTGCAAGTCCTTGTAGTTCAACTATTTATCTAATTAAGACCGTTTTCCGTATCGCGCGGAGATTGCCCGCGAATGGGATATTGGCTCTCGAAAATGGGACGATAGCTCCATTTTGAGTTGGCCATTCGCCGTTCCCAGTTCGCCGTTCGGGATTCGCCGTTCACCGTTCGGGGTTTCCCGTTTGCAGTTGAGAATGAAGGTTTCCGGCTGGCTTCACCGAAGTGCGAACCTCGCTTTTGTCGGAACCGCCAAGGCCAAACGCCGAACCCTTCACTCCTCCGGCTTCAGTCGATGGTGCCGGAGGAAGTCCATGAATTTTTGGTAGTGATCCGGCCTTATATTGAAGAGAACGCTCATTCGGCGGTAACTACCTCTTGCCGCTAGTAACCCTTGAGAAATAACCTCTCGAACCTGCGCCCGATTCAGATCACGGTCGAGGAAAGGCTCGTGAACGATATCCCAGAATGACCGTCCCTGTTCGACCATCGTCTCGAATAATTCGCTCTTGCCGGCGTCGAGCCCGGATAGGTTCGGTTGTCGCAGTTCACTGACAAAATGATCTGGTTCAATGTACTTCGATTCGGCCATCGAGAAGCCGATAGTGACAATGCTCCTGAGCTCTCTAACGTTGCCGGGCCAAGGGTACCGCTCCAGAAACTTAATCGACGTGGGAGAGAATGCCTTCTTGAGGTTGTATTCCTGGTTCAGTTTATCAACAAAATAACTGATCAATAGCTTCCAATCCTCGTCGCGTTCGCGCAAAGCGGGGATGTCTAATGGAAAATAACGGAGTCGAAAGTAAAGGTCCTGGCGAAAGTGACCAGTCCCGATCATGTCGCGCAGAGGTCGATTCGTCGCGGCGATTACCCGGACGTCGACGGAATAAGTCTTGTTGGAGCCTAGCGGTTTAACTTCTTTTTCGGCGAGAGCTCGCAACAGCATGGTCTGAGCACTGCCAGGAAGATCGCCTACTTCATCCAGGAAGACGACGCCTCCATCAGCGGCGTCAAACAACCCCTTGTGATCGGCAACTGCACCGGTAAAGCTACCTTTCACATGCCCGAATAGCTCGCTAACGGTAACATTGCCCTCGCTATATTGAGGGCAGTTGACCACCACAAACGGGGCCTTGATTCTGGCGCTGAGCACGTGGCAGGCTTTTGCAAACAACTCTTTGCCTACACCGCTCTCGCCGGTGATCAGGATCGTTTGGTTGAACTTGGCGAATTTCGAGGCTTTATCCAGCGTGTCCCGCATCTTCGAGCTGACACCCACAAGATCAACCGCTTGGTTAGGCCCCCATTTCTCTATCGATTTGGCGCGAACCTGCAGCCCGACGTCCGTCATGGTGGGGTCCGTTCCGCGATTAATCTTGGTGGGCGGAAACGGAACCACATTGGCGGTGCTATCGCTGTTCATAAGATCAAGACGCACGAGTTAGTGTCACTCTCGCCCGATACCTACATCGAGACAATTCTTACTCTTTTGCGCCAAAACGCACGTTCCGTTTGTGAGGCTTAAGCTAGTTGTCGTCTGGCGAGGTCGGCGAAAGGACCAGCCTGATTCATTAATTCCGTATAGGTTCCGCTTTGAACCAGTTCACCGTATTGCAAAACAAAAATGCGATCGGCGTTGATAATCGTGCTTAAGCGATGGGCGATCACAATGCGAGTCGCTTGCATTGCGTCCAAACTCTCCGTGACGGTTCTCTGCGTCTCGTTGTCCATCGCACTCGTGGCTTCATCAAAAAAGATAATGCGCGGCCGATTGACCAGCGCTCGGGCCACCATCAGCCTTTGCCGTTGACCGCCCGAAAACGTACCGCCGCCCTCGGATACGACGGTGTGCATACCCATAGGCATATTTTTGATGTCCCGGTCTAGGCCGGCCATCCGGGCCGCTTCCCAGGCGTCGTTAACGCTCAGGTTTGAATGCGAGCCGATAATGTTCCGATAAATATCAGTCGGCATCAGTTTGCTCGACTGCAGCACAACGCCTATCTGCTGTCGTACTGCCCGCAGATCCAAGGAAGAAAGTTCTTGGCTATCATAAAAAATAGCCCCGGATTCTGGCTTCTCGAAACCGAGTAAGAGCCGCAACAAGGTCGATTTTCCAGATCCGGAACCGCCCACTAGCGCTACGAATTCGCCGGGGCGGATTCGCAGGGAAAGGTCCTTCAAGATCAACGGCCCATCAGAGCTGTACCGGAACGACAGATGATAAACCTCCACCTCGCCGCTAAGTTCGCCGGGATGAGCCTTGGCTTCGTCCACTTCTGGTTGGGCTTCGATGATTGGCCGCAGTCGTTGAAAGAGGGGAAAGATAATTAGCAGATCGAGCACGACCCCGCTTAGCGACAACATGCTGGATAGCACGTTGGAAAAGACTCCGTTGAACGCCACGAATTGACCCGTGGTCATCGTGAATTTTTCCTGGTTCTGGGCCGCTGCGTCCTTGAAGTAACCGTACATATAAAACAGCAGCGCCGTCGCCAGGAGGGGAAAAACCCGATTGAATACTTGGACGATATTGGCTAGGAAACCAACTCGGAAGGAGAGCCGCTTCTGAGTAGAGAATTTCCGTGTCCACTCCCGGAACGCGGAATCCTCAGCGCCAGAGACTCGCAGCTTAGCTACCCCGTTGATTAGCTGCAGAACCAGGCCAGTGATCAAACCGCGCACCCGAAACATCACCCGCTGGTTTCGTAATTGCAGGTAGTTGATGAACATCGGCAGCAAGACCGAGATCACCAGCAAGGCGATCGCGGTCCATGCCATTTTATAGTTAAAAGAAAACAGGAAGAGCCCAGTGATGGCGGCGCTGATCGCGCCGACGATTCCTTGCGTTCCGGACTGGGAGATCGCTTGCCGGATCTGTTCAACGCCTAGCGCGCGGTCTGTCAGATCGCCTGCCGTATAGTCCCGGAAAAAAGTCGACGGCAGATTTAATAGGCGATCCCAAACGCCGGCTTGGACTGAATAATCCATTTTGCCGGTCAGGCGAAGGACCGCAATCGCGCGAGTCAACTCAAACGCGAAGGTAGCAAGTGCGGCGGCGAACAATGCGATCGCAAACTGAGCGAGCTGGCTCCGATCCGCCGATGGGACGATACTATCAAAGATTTGCCCGCTGAAGTAAGGCGTGACCATTCCTAGGAGGCCGGTCAGAACGCCCATAAAAATGATTGTCCGAAGATCGGCCTTGCAGTCCTGCAACCCGAACTTGATGAGCTCTCGCGCGCCTAACCGTTTTTCTGGCAGCGGAGTATAAAATGAAGCGGCAAATGGGGCGAATGTGGCCGCGACTGACGGAGTTACCGGTACGCGATCGAGAGTCCCCGGATCTACCAGTTCGTAGCTTGCCGGCCCGCTCTTAACGATTGCCACTGGTTCACGGGTACCCTCTCGAAACGCTAGCAATGGTCCATGATCAATCTCCCACCATTCACCTCGCAAGGCCACGGTCCGGAAACGAAATCGGGAGGCTTTGGCGACAGCCGAGAGCTTGTCACTGACTTGATGGAGGTCGGGCGGCAACCGGATCTGTATGCCGACCGCCTCGGCGACAATTCTACAGGCAATGACCAATGGATTGCCGGAACTGTCCGATAAGAGTGCGGCTCGATTGTCTTTACCAGGAGCCAGCACAGCGGCGATCTCCCGCAACGCGGTATCTCGCGACCGTAAACCCGAAGCTTCTCTAGCCCGCAACCGATTAAAGTCGTCAACGATCCGGAGTTTCTTGTTGATGAACTCGCACTGGCAGAGCACCTCATGAAAGAGTCCCAAACCCATCCAGAAGGTTGCTTGAGTAATGCTGGCCGGAGTAGAAAAACAAGATAGCAGATTATCGTCGTAAGATTCGATCCAGGTATCCGCAGAAAGCGGAAGCACCGGAACCCCTTCACCCGATAAGGAGACGCCTTCCATTCCCATATAAAGGGCTTCTCCGCGCAGGATCTGTATCCACACAATCCCGCGCCGTGCTCTGGCGATCTTGCCGCGCGGCAATAGAACTTGTTTACCGCCGACTAGAACCTCATCGGCTTTTGGTAGCGGCCGGGCATCGCGCGAGACGCTGGCAGAAAGCTGTTCGAGCCATTGATCGATGAGTTGGCTGAGAGTAGCGGCGTATTCATGGTCACGGGCTAGCCGTCGCAGATCATCTCGACGGAGTTGGACCAGCTCCGAGCCTTCATGGCCGGTGAGCAGAAAACAGTAACCATGCTCTCGCTTGGTGAAATCCATCCCAAAAATCAACGAGCCAGCCTCCAACGAGAGGAAGTGTGACCGCGGTCCGGTAGCTTCACCACCTTCGAGTTGTACGGTAAAAATATCGATCCGGCCGCTGGCGATAAACCAGACGTTTTCGGATCCTTCGATGACGAAAGTCTGGTTCAGCCGGAGAATCTGTAGCTCGCCGGCTTGAATGAGAGCATTACTAATCGCTGCCGAAATGGCTGGCATAAGACTGGACGTATCAGCGGTCCATTCTAATGGCTGATCAATTTCGCGTACGGGCCTCCTGCATTTTTCATGGACTCATGCGAGCCGCGTTCCACCACTTTCCCGTATTCCAAGACTATGATTTCGTCGCAGTCTCGGATTGTACTCAGCCGATGCGCTACGATTAAACAGGAGCAGCCTCGCCGCCGCAGGTTCTGATCGATCTGTTCCTCGGTGCTCGGATCCAAAGCGCTAGTGGCTTCATCCAAAATCAATAAGCTCGGCGAGTTCACCAGCGATCGAGCGATCTCCAGTCGTTGGCGTTGACCGCCGGAAAAGTTTGCCCCGCCTTCTGCTACCGTGCTGGAAAGTCCTCCTTGCCGGCTTGCGATAATGTCGGCAATGGCTGCATCCTTGCAGGCTTGGGTGATATGGGAGTCCGGTATCCCGCTATCCCACATCGTAAGATTGTCCCGTACTGTCCCTTCGAACATAAAAATGTCCTGGTCTACCATCGCGACTGAATTGTGGAGTAGCCGGCGCGGAATGTTATCCCGGGAGACTCCATCCAGGAGAATTTCGCCGCTCCAGGGCCGGAAAAGGCCGGCTACTATTTTCGAAACTGTTGATTTGCCGCTACCGCTTCCGCCGACGAGCGCCACCCTTTGGCCTGGCCGAATACTAAAGCTAAGGTTTTCGATCAAAGGCGGCGCCAGTGGATTAAAGCCGAATGTCAGATTACGGACCTCAAGCAGGCCGCTCAATTTGATGGTGGAGTTGAAACGGGGATCGCTCTCTGTCTGCCGATAGGCGGGATCGATTTCATAACGCAAAACGTCGTCCAACCGGTTCAGGTCGGAGCCGGTTTCTTGCAAAGCGTTACCAAAAGTCACGAACGAAGTGATTGGCTTAGTAAAACCGTCCATGAGCGATTGAAACGCGACCAGGAGACCGATGGTCAAATGTCCATCCATAACTCTCCAACCGCCCAGACCGAGAATCGTGGCCGAGATCAACGCTTTCGTAAAAGGCGGCACGGCAGACAACGTCTGACCGTAAAAATCCATCTCTTGTTCAGCAGAAATTGTCTTGGCCTGATATCCTCCCCAACGTGCAAAAAATTCGTTTTCACCTCCCGTAGCTTTCAATGTCTCGATCATCTGGACGCCATTCATCGAGGTGCCCATCATTTTACCCCGCTCTTGAAGTACACGGAAACTCGCGTCAACCCGAGGGCGTTGCACGATTTTCATGCCGATGACATTAAACAGTGCAAAGAAGACACAGGCCAGAGTCAGCCAGAGATCGTACTGGATCATGACGGCGGCGAAAAAAATGAGTGACATCATGTCTAACGCGGTCGTCACCATTTTATCGGATAGCACTTTTGCCACCTTGTCATTGATCAAGACGCGCGATCCGATTTCTCCGGCGTACCGTTGCGAGAAAAACTCCATGGGCAACTGGATGACGTGGGTAAAAAACTTCGCCGAAGTGGTTAGAGCCAGCTTCGTTTCGAGTCGGAGCAGAAAATGCCGTTGCAATGCCACCAGCAAGATCATGAACAGGATCGAGACGGCCATGGTAGACAGCAAAGGCCGCAAGATGTCCGTTTTGTCGCCAACCAGATATTCGTCGATGAATATCCGGGTGAAGGCCGGGTTTACGATATTCGGGAGGATGACGAGAAGCCCCGTTAGCAGGGCGAAACTAAGACCGATTTCGAAACCCGAGACCCGGCGGCGCAAAGCTGCCGCTAGACTAGGCTTCTCTCCGCCGGGGGTGAAATTGGGGCCCGGTTCAACCACCAACACGACTCCAGTGAAAGACGCTTCGAGCTCTTCCACCGTGACGCGACGGGGCCCCGTGGCGGGATCGTTCAAATGCACCATCCCTTCGCTTACACCCTCGTACACCAGGAAATGGTTAAAGTTCCAATAGAGGATTACGGGCGGCTTCTGTCGTAGCAAGGCGTCCAGTTCACAGCGGATACCTTTGCCTTCCATTCCGAAACGGCGGGCTGCTTTAAGCAGGTTACTCGCCTTGCTACCGTCCCGGCCGACTCCGCACTCAAGCCGGAGTTGCTCCAGCGGAAGCCAAAGATTGTTGTGCCGAAGAATAATTCCCAGGGCAGCCGCGCCGCACTCGACCGCCTCCATCTGTAGGAGCGTGGGGGTGGGCACCCTGCCCGGTAATACTACTTCCGGCGAAACGGCTGGGGAACTCATCTAATTCTTGATGCCCAGGATTTCTTTAATCTTCGGAATTACAAACTCGACGGGCGGTTTGCGATCGACCACGATTGACGCCGTCGCCTGAGTGCCGCTGAATATCCCGGTCGGCGGCCCTTGGGAAGAAGACCATCGGTAACCGCTTTTGGTCGTTGAATCCTTGGTAAGTAAAGCGGTGACTTCAATGGGCGCACCCTTTGATGATAATTCTTTGACTAACTCCTCGTTTCTTAGAACCACTTTCATGCCCTCAGGAGTGCTAGGGAAATAGGAAACACTGGTGACTTTGCCCAAGATAAATCCGTATTCCTCCGCCTTAACCGTCGAGGGCGAAACCTGAATTTCCTGGCCGTCTACCACTTTCTTACCCTCTCCTCCAGGGACATAGATGACGGCTTGCATAGGAGCATCTTCCGCCTCCACCGTGATAATCCGATCCTTAGAGCTGACCGGAGAACCTCTCTCCACCAGCTTCTCGATCACGCGTCCGCTGTAGCGGCAGATTACTTTTGTACCCGAGTCGCGTTCTTCGCGATATTGCTGCAGCTCCAGACTGGTCTTATTAATCTCCTTGGCTCGCTCGTTTCGCGCCGTCTGCGTTTCTCTAGCCAGCTTGATCTCGCTGGTCTTAATCTCACTTTGCTTGACCTGAGTGTCGGCTAATTGCAGCTGGACCGAGTACAGATTGTCTCGGGCCTTGTTAACACTGGCTTGGGTGGTTAACCCTTTTTGGAGCAGGTTCGATTGGTTATCGTACTCCGTCTGGTTTGCCTGAATCTGGACGCGATAACTCTTCTCAGCATCTTCTAACGCTTTTTCCTCTTTTTCGTAATCAGCGATGGCGGCGGCATCGCTTTTGGTCTCCCGCTGAGTCATGTCCGTGTCTTGGGCCTGCAGTCCTTTGAGCTCGAGCTCGGTCGTCTTGATTTTAAGGTCCAGCTCGCTTTGGCTCATCGTGGCGACTACTTGTCCGGAAGAGACTTCATCCCCCGGTTTGACAAGCACCTGGGTTACAAAGCCGTCATTCGCGGCGGCCACGTCATAAACCGCACCACCGCGGATGAGAATGCCGCTACCCGAAACTTTGTCCGGAATCCGTCCGAGAA
>JAFAIO010000360.1 GCA_019236675.1 Verrucomicrobiota bacterium | reverse complement strand
TCGGCCGCTGCCACTTGGATTCGGAGCTAGCGATAAACTGGTCGATCACCACTTGAGCGCCATTCGCGAAATCACCAAATTGCGCTTCCCACAAGCAGAGCATCTGTGGGAAATCGAGCGAATAACCGTAATCGAATCCCAGTACAGCCGCTTCGGAAAGCATGCTGTTATAAACGCAGAAACGGGCTTGGCCCGGGGTCAGATTTGCTAACGGGATATAGCGCTCGCGGGTCTCGATATCGTACAACACCGAGTGACGGTGGCTGAATGTGCCTCTCCGACTGTCCTGCCCGGAAAGCCGAACCGGAGTCCCCTCTACTAACAACGATCCGAAAGCGAGCGCTTCACCGTAAGCCCAATCATAGGGGCCACCGCTGGAGTGCTGATTGCGCCGGCGGTCGAGGAGCATCTTTCGAATTTGCGGTTGGATCCGAAAGCCTTCCGGCACTTTCGTGATGCGATCGACGATCAGGTCAAAAAGATCTTTAGAAATCTCGGTAGCAGGTTCGCGGTACGTGTACTCGGGCTGAAAAACTGCGGTCGATTCCTCAAAGCTGCGTTGCAGGTCTTTACGAGAGGTGATTTCACTCGTTTGCACCTCGTTGAGCGCTCGCTCCAGCAAACGCCTGAATTCGTTCTCCAGGTTGTCCGCATCCTCTTCGGTCATTACGCCGGAAGCCAGTAGCTGTTGTTCAAAAATCTTGGTTACCGCTGGGTGCGTCTGGATCGTCTTGTACAACCGGGGCTGAGTAAAACTCGGCTCGTCCGTCTCATTGTGCCCATATCGCCGGTAGCAGTACATATCGATGACAACGTCGCGTCCGAACTGCTGCCGAAACTCGAAGGCCGTCTTCGCCACATATGCGACTGCGATCGGGTCATCGCCATTCACATGGAAGATGGGCGCTTCGATCATTTTTGCTACGTCGGTGCAATACGCACTTGAACGAGCGTCCGCCGGCAAAGTCGTAAAACCGATCTGGTTGTTAACGATAATGTGGACGGTGCCTCCGGTCTCATAACCGGGCAGCTGCGATAAGTTCAACACTTCCGCAACCACACCTTGCCCCGCAAATGCGGCGTCTCCATGAATCAAAAGCGGAAGTACTTTTGTACGTCGCTCCGTGTCGCCAACAATCCGCTGGCGCGCTCGAGCTTTCCCTTCCACTACGGGATTTACAATTTCCAAGTGGCTCGGATTGGCAGCCAAATGGATACCAACCTCTGATCCGCCCTCCAAGATCCGAACGCTCTCGTATCCAAGGTGATACTTGACGTCTCCATCACCGGCGACCAAGTCGGGGATATAGTTCTCCGAAAATTCTTTGAAAATCGTCGGATACGACTTCTTCAAAAAGTTAGCTAAAACAGTCAGACGCCCACGATGCGCCATCCCCATGATGATGTCCGAAACATGGGCTCCTAGGCACTCGCTTAAGATGGTCTCAAGAACCACCATCAAGCTTTCTCCGCCCTGCAACGAAAAGCGTTTTTGACCAATGAACTTCGTATGAACGAATTGTTCGAAGGTCTCAGCTTCCATCAACCAACGCAGTAGCTGCTTCTGCTGGCTCGCGTCCGGCCGGAACGCATCAAGACGGGCTTCAATTCTCTCCCGAACCCATTCCCGTACCTGTTCGTTCTGAATGTGCATAAACTCCACGCCGACGGTTCCGGAGTAGATCGCATTCAGGGCGCTAACTAAGTCGCTTAATTTGAATAGCTTACCATTCTGAAAGTAACGAGACGCAACCTCTGTCGAGCCGGCTACATCGGCCAAACCAAGCGCTTCAAGAGTCAGAGCCGGTTGAACCGGGACCGCAGCAGTCAGCGGGTCCAGCTTTGCCTGGGTGTGGCCCAAAATCCGATAATTTGTGACCAGTGCATCAACTCGGTTTTGCAGATCCGCGTCGACCGGCAAAGCGTCAGGAGCCGTAACCGTCTTATGTCCGTTACGAGTCGGTGAATTCCCGAGTTCAAACCCTTCGAAGAAAGCGGACCACGTCGCGTCGACCGATGCCGGATCTTTTTTCCAACGTTGATGATATTCGTCCAAAAGACCGGCGTTCCAATCGTTCAAATACGATGTTCTCATATTTTTGCTCTCAGGGAGCAGAGGACCAGAAATTTAAACGAATAAGCGGACTCCCCAAACGAATTTTGATTAAAAATTGGTCAGTGCAAATCGCAACGCCGAGAACGAACCCAGCTCCCGGATTACCGCGAATGGACACGAATTGACGCGAATAGGAGCGGAAAAAACCAACCGCAGATTGACGCAGATCACCCAGGCGACAAAAGGCCGTTGGCGGCGAGACCGCAGCGTTGAATTTACTGATCACTGGCTACTGATTACTGCTTACTGATTACTGCTTACTGCTTACTGCTTACTTGCTCCACTCGCCCACCAACCATTTTCTTCGATGAAAGACGCCCCCAACGATTACCAACTCGACTTCAAGAATCGTCGCGCCCTCGTAACCGGCGCCGGTAAAGGTATCGGCCGTGAAATTGCTGCCCAGCTCCACGGGTTCAATTCTCAGGTCGTTGCAATCGCCCGTACCGAGTCGGACCTAAAAGCATTAAAGGATGAAATCGGCTGTGAAACGATTATTGCGGAACTCGGCGATCCGGCCGAAGCAAAGCGAGCCGCCGAGGAGGCCGGCGATATCGATCTCCTGGTCAATAATGCGGCCATTGCCATCTTACAGCCTTTCCTGAAAACAACGGTCGAGGCCTGGGATGCGACCATGGCAGTCAATCTGCGGGCAATTGTGATCGTTTCCCAAATCGTTGCGGCTCGGATGATCGCCCGCGGTGTCCGCGGTTCAATCGTCAACGTCTCGAGCATGGCACGATTCCAAGCCTTGCGCGATCACGCAGCCTATTGCGCTTCCAAAGCCGGCCTGGATCAGTTAACCGCAGTGATGGCAGTAGAACTTGGGGAACACGGTATTCGGGTCAACTCGGTTAATCCCACGGTCGTTTTGACCGAGATGGGCAAACGAGCCTGGAGTGACCCAGCGAAAGGCGGCCCAATGCTAGCCCGGATCCCGCTAGGCAGATTTGCCGAATGCGAAGATATCGCCAGCGTAGTCTGTTTTCTACTCAGCGATGCCGCCGGGATGCTGAACGGCCTGGCTTTGCCAATCGATGGCGGGTTTCACACGACCTAGCCCCCAGGAGCCCAGCGAAAGGTGAAAAGTGAGAGCTGAAAGGTGAAAGGCGGTCGCCATCTGCCAACTCGCGGTTTAGCGGATCCCATTAGTCCCATAAGTCACATCCGAAGCCACACCAGATGTTGCCTAAGCGCTACCTGCGAACCGCGCCCCCCGCCCTATTCCTTAGCCGCCCCCATCCGGCTATCGTCCACAAATTCCTCCATTGAATTATCGATTTGGCGACCGGTCCGCCCGTGGGCGGCATGGATGTACATCGTTTTGCGGTCAAAGTTTTCTGAACGAGCGGGCGGTAGCGAAATCTCGTATTTCACCGGCTGATTGTGATCCACGATCTGGAGCTCAGGATTGTAGACGCTGTTGAATTTCCACAGCATCTTCACGAAGTTTGTTTGCCCGCGCAGCAATCTGGCTGCCGCCATACCTGCTGCTTCGCGTAGCGCCGAAAAACCGAGATGTTTGATGCTTAACACTCGCTGCGTTTCGACCAGCTCGCGGTAAAACTCGGGCAATGGCAAACGCGTGGGCATTACCGCATGTTGAATATCAAACAAGCGATAATCGCGAGTGCTGATATTGCGTGATTCCGTTCTCCAGCTTTCTGTGCCCGGATAAGGCGTGTTGACGCTGATGTTGACGATCTCCGGAATTTCCATACACCAATCCCGAATCACTTTGAACCGCTCTCGATCCCAGGACGGATCTGCGATGATGTTTATCGCAACAGAAATCCCCAGTGAGCGGGCAAACTCCAGCGCTTCGAAATTCTTAGAAAGACTAACGCGTTTGCGAAATTGTTTAAGCCCCTCTTCGTCAATCGCTTCGATCCCAAGAAACATGTATTCCAGGCCGATCTTACGCCAAAACTGGAATACTTCTTTGTTGCGAAGCAGGATATCCCCGCGAGTCTCCAAATAATATTGTTTGCGAATCCCTTTGCTGGCGATCATTTCGCCGATTCGCATCCCGTGGTCTGCTTGGATGAAGGCGACGTCATCCAGTAGAAAAACCCCGGGCTCACGAATATTAGCAAGCTCCTCGATCACTCTTTCCGGCGACTTTGTGCGGTAGCTCCGCCCGTAAAAAGTCCAGGCACTACAGAACACGCAGTCCCAGGGGCACCCGCGACTGAACTCGATGGAGGCGCAGGGATCGAGCACGCCGATGAAGTATCGCCGGCGATGGCGTAACAAATCTCGAGCAGGAAGAAGGGTGTCGAGACTAGCCACGAATTCGGGCCTGGGACCTTCCCCTTCCAGGGTAACCACACCCGGAACCTTATGCAGAGAGGCGCGATCATTCCGGGCCGCCTCAAGTAAGGCTGTCATCCCGGGCTCTCCCTCGCCCTTCAAGACGCAATCCAAGGCGCCCGCTCCGTGCTCTAATAATTCTTGGGCAGTGAAAGATGCGCTGTGGCCGCCCACGACAATCAGGCTCTTCGGAAGCTTTGGCCGGGTGGCTTTGGCCAAATCAAGAATTTCCGGGACATTTGCCAGATAATTGCAGGAATAGGCGACTGCATCAGGTTGCCATTGATCAATAATGCGGAAGTAGTCTCGCTGAGTATCCGCCTGCAAATCGATGATCCGGACCTCGTGGCCCGCTTCCTGGCATGCGGCAGCAACCAGCTCGAGACCGAGGGGTTCCAAGCGCAGATAGATCTTTGAATACATCAAACAGCTCGGATGGACAGCGAGTAGTTTCATAGTCCCTGAGGGAACGTCCTGTTTTCTTTATTCAACGCATTCGGTCACGAAAAGGTTTCTATTTTTGCGCTGGAAGCATTTATCAAGCCGGTCATGGCGGCGTGTAGCCTCTCGTCATTAATACTTGGCTGGAACGGCGCTCCCCATTATTCTCCGGTCTCATTCGTTTCCCGGCAGCCCGGACTTCTCACAGAAGTGCCAATCTAAGAACTTTGCAACCGCTCTGCTTCTGTGAGAAATCCGAGCTATAGTGGAACCGAGCTTGCCTCCTGACCAAGCCAATTCACGTGCCAAGAATCAGAAAAATAAGGCCTTTCCTGTGGAGTCGCGCAACTCCGATTGAGTGGTCTCTTGCTGTCGATGATCAAAGTTGAACATCTGACGAAGCAGTACGCGGGGATCGTGGCGATAAAGGGGATCAGCTTCGAAGTTGCTCGCGGAGAGATTGTTGGATTCTTGGGCCCGAATGGAGCTGGCAAAAGCACGACCATGAGAATTCTGGCGAGCTATCTCCCTCCGACTTCCGGGCGGGCTATGGTAGCCGGTTTTGACGTATTTACTGATTCGTTGAAGGCTCGACGGCGTCTCGGCTATCTGGCAGAAAACGTTCCCCTCTATCACGATATGCGAGTCGACGAATATTTACGCTACCGGGGCACTCTCAAAGGGCTTTCCGGACGAAAACTGGTGCGCAGGCTCGGCGCTACCAAAGAGCTGTGCGGTCTGAAGGAGGTCGGCCGCAAAAAGATCGCCGGATTGTCAAAAGGGTTTCGGCAGCGGGTGGGACTCGCAGAAGCAATGATCCATGAACCGGACCTGCTCATTTTAGACGAGCCGACTATCGGATTAGATCCAAATCAGATCCGCCAAGTGCGTGAATTGATAAAATCGCTGGGGCAACAACACACGATCCTGCTCTCCACCCATATTTTGTCCGAGGTGGAGGCGACATGTAACCGAGTGCTGATCATCAACCGCGGGCAAATCGAAGCTTCCGATACTCCGTATAACTTGGTAACCCAGCTGCGCACGGCAGGATTAGTGAACCTTGAAATTAAAACCGGGAGCGAGGATCCTACCCAATACTTGCTGAAGATCCCCGGCGTGAAAGATGTTCAGCTGAAAATCGACGGTCCCTGGCGAAAGGGCTCAGTCCGCATCGAGGCAAACTCGGATTTGCGAGAGGAGATTTTTAATCTGGCCGTCGAACGAAAATGGATTATCCGGGAATTGAGTAAAGAACGAGCAACACTGGAAGACGTGTTCGTGGAGCTCACGCACACAGAAGGTTAGTCGATGATCAGAAGAGTCTTGGCCCTGCTAATCAGAGAGCTTTCTGCGTTTTACTACTCGCCGATCGCGTACGTGGTGCTGTTCTTTTTTCTGATCCTGAACGGCCTCGCGTTTTGGTTCTCGATTGCGCCGCTGAGCCACGGACCATCCGAGCTCACCGTGGTTCAGATCTTTTTTAATAAGGTTTCATTCTGGATCGCATACCTGTTGGTTTTCCCGGTCATCACCATGCGGTTGTTTTCTGAGGAATTTAAGCTGGGCACTATTGAGACTTTGATGACGGCCCCGGTTCGGGATTGGGAGGTGATAGGGTCGAAGTTCTTCGCCGGGCTTTTGTTCTATCTAACCCTTTGGTTACCGAGTTTGCTTTATTTCCTGCTTTTCGGCTGGCTGATAAATCGGGAGGCAGCGGGCACGGGCGCTCAACTCTGGGCCCCCTATCTTCTGTTACTGATAATGGGCATGTTCAACTTATCGCTAGGTTGCCTGGCGTCGTCGCTAACGTCCAATCAGATCATCGCGGCGATGATGGCGTCGGTCTTCGTCTTGGGAATTTTCTTCCTGACGATGATCGGATACGCGATCAGTGGCAGCTCGCCGATGCTGCGCGAAATAACTTCCTATGTCGCTCAGCTCGACCACATGGACACTTTTTCCCGTGGCGTGATTGACAGCCGGCCCCTGGTTTTCTACCCAACTTGTACGGCCTTCGTGTTACTCATCACCTATCACGTTTTCCAATACCGCAGGTGGAAGATTTAGCGTCTCACAGAGCAGACTTTCATGCGCGAAAAAGCGTCTCGCCAGATTCCTAGAGTCAGGATTGCGCTGAATATCGGGGTGCAGATCGCGCTTGCGGGCGTGATTGTTTTCCTGCTGAATTACCTCAGTTTTGAGCGTTTTAAGCGGTGGGACCTTTCTCACAATCGCAAATATACCCTTTCACCTCTTACCCGGCGGGTTCTAGGCTCCTTGAAGAAGGAACTTAAGATTTATGTTTTCTCTTCGCCGCGCGGAACGAAGTCCCCCGGCTCCGAGCTGGTTGCTGACACCGAGGCGTTGCTCAAAGAATATCAATACGCGGGTGGGCACCGAGTTCGCGTCGAGACGATCGATCCCTACCTCAATCTCACGCGGATGCTAGAGCTGCGAGACAAGTACAAATTCGGAGCGAAGGATAGTATCGATAACATGGTTCTCCTGGACTACGACGGGAAACAAAAAAGCATTCCGACGGCAACCATGGCCGATTATGCCGATGCCGAAGCCTTCGATTCGGATCAAACCCCTGTCGCCAAAGACTTCAGAGGTGAACAGGTTATTACTAGCGCCCTGATTCAGCTAACGGAGGAAAAACAGGCCAAAATTGCCCTGATCACCGGTCATGGTGAGCTTCCGGTAACAGATGATGCCGATCTAGGCCGTTTCCGCAGCGCGCTCGAACATCAAAATATCGTCCTTCAGGAACTTGGATTGGAGGGCCTGGAAACGATTCCGACTGAATTCACCGCCCTGATTCTAGCCGGACCCCAGTACGACCTAACTGAACCTGACGCCGCTATCTTGCATCGATATTGGCAGGAAGGCGGCCGGCTTCTGATTCTATTGAACGGACGAGCCAAAACGCCGCTACTCGACAATTTGTTGAACCGATTCGGGATTTCGCCAGTCAAAGACTTGATCGTTTCCAATTTTCAGACGCAGACGGAGGACAGACTTACTCTTGACGTCTATACACATTTCTTGGGTGCAACCCCTTTTTTGAAGCCGCTGGCTGGAGTGGTTGGATTCTTTCCCGGCGGCACTCGATCGATCGATGTTAACGAGGGTGCGCTCAAGGAGGGTGGGATTCGGGCTACAAAAGCACTGTTGCCAGCGATCGATTCTTACTGGGGCGAAAAGGACGACTTCCTGACCAACAGCGCCGACCCGGTTTTTCATCCCGGCGTAGATTTAAAGCCGCCACTGACATTTGGTTGGGCATTGGAGAAAGGCGCGGTAGAAGATCAGAGTATTCAAGTCCGTTCGTCGTCAAGGCTGGTCGTAATCGGGAATGCCGATTTTATTCGTGACGAATCCCTTAGTCGCTCCGTACCGGATACAAATTTTCTCCTTCTCTGCATCAATTGGCTATCGGACCGGCAGACCCTGCTCGCTATTCCGCCTAAGGAGACACCCATCTACACACTGGATTTGAAGCCGGGTCAATTGGATCAGATCGTCCTGATCGTTGTAGCCGGTATACCAATGCTGGCCGCCGTGTTCGGCATCCTCATGTGGACTGCGCGACGGCGTTAAGCCATGAAGATAAGCACAACTCTGGCTCTTTTAGTGATCGCCATCGGGTTAGCGATCTTCATTTGGATCCTCGATCGCCGGAGCCCGGGAAGCCGGGAACAACTCGCTCGCAGCGCTTACCTGGTGGACCTCGACCGAAACGACGTCACCCAACTGGAAATCGAGAACGGGGACACCAAGACTCGCTTACTAAAAACGAACGACGGTTGGCGCCTGACTGCACCCGTTGTTGATCGGGCTGATCCGAAGGTTGTCGACACCCTGCTCTACTCCACGCAATTCTTGAAACGGGATGATACCGTCGGCAACCTCGGAAAGGGCGACCAAAAGAGAAACTATCTAAAGCAGTTTGGTGTCCTGAGGTCGCGCCTGGTCTTGCGTTGCACCGGGAAGCAAACGCATATCGAGGTCCAATTTGGAGGAGAGACAGCGGTGGAGGGCTCGTGTTATGTGCGCATCGACTCAAAAGACGATGTTTTTGTTACCGATGATGATTTAAAGAACCTTATCTCCAAACCTCCCGATTCATTTCGAGACCATCAGCTGACTCCCTTCCTTAATCCTGAAATCGATCGGATCGTCTTAACTCAAGCCGCCGGTGAGATCGAACTAACTCGGCAACAGGACCAGTGGCAGATTGAGCGGCCGATAAAGGCTCGCGCTAGTCAAGGCGCGGTTAATCGTATGCTTAAGAAAATAAGCGAGACGCCCGTGCTTCAGTTCCAGGACGAGGAAGGCGGCGGCGAGCTCGAAACAGAGAGTTCTCCGAGCGCAATCACCCTCTTTTCGGGGCAATCCAAAGTTAAGATCGCTTGCGGTGCTCCCGTTTCAAATCAGCCTGGGCATATCTATGTCCGGGTGTCGGACAGGCCTTCCACGTTCATTGTGGACGAGCGCTTGGCGCAAACCTTGGAACAAAAACCAAATGACTTGCGGGATCGCAGAATAGTGCGTCTCAACCCCGATTTGATTGACCGAATTACCATCACGACCAAAGGTCAAACTACCGCCCAATTGAGTCGAAAAGAGGGGCACTGGTTGATCTCGAACCAGAACGACGCGCCCGCAGACGCTGACGCGGTAGACCGTCTGTTTAATACACTCAATTCAAATGACGTGAGTCGTTTCGTGTCCGATAGCGCCAGTGACCTCACTAGTTACGGTCTGGATGCACCCACCTTGAAGTTCGCCTTTAGTTCGTATTCGTCGGAGAACACGGCTGAAGAAAACGCAGGAGAAACCAGGATTGCCACTCTGGCCGTTGGTCGTCAGGAAGGCGAGAATTACTACGCCCGGGTAGAAGAGGAACCCTACATTGTCTCGCTGCCGAAACGAATCGTTGATCAGCTCCCAACAAATGACTTCAGCTTCAGGTCTCATGAGATTCTTAATCTGCCACGAAGTGATTTAGCGTCCGTTGAAGTCACAAAAAATGGAGCAACGGTCGTACTAACGCGAAACGCAAAAGGGCAATGGGTCGTCGAAGGGCAAAATGGTTCTCAGAACGATCTCTCCATTCAGAGTTTCCTTAATACGCTGAGTGGTCTGCAGTCGACGGCATGGGTCTCGGAGAAAAGCCTCGCGGCCGAACCTCAGGTCGAAAAAATCGTCATTCACAGGAAGAGCGACCAAAAAGAGATCGTTCTCCAGATCGGCGAGAAAGCCGCCCAAGGCGACGAGTATGCCACCATTTCCACGCTACCAGGTACCTTTTTAATCCGCGCGTTAGACTTCCAAAACCTGCAGGATCCGTTGGTGCGGTAGAGCGTTTCGCTCGTGGGGCGAGGCTCTCGAACGACCCTGCCGACCCACCGGCGGACTGCGACGCGGAAAAAGAAGACGATATCGTTAGGCCACTGCGCCCGCCGAGCCGTGACTAGGGGTACGGCTGAGATCCAGGTGCTCGAAAAATGTTTGGTTCTGGCCGCCTCCAGAATCTGCACGGCGGGCGATGCCTCACGCTGGCCGACGGCTCGGCAGCTCTACGGCCCTGCATGTTACAGATTCAACAACAACAATCGCCTGCTCACCTTTTGTGAAAGGTCGGGAGCCTCGCTCCACCACTTTTTACTACCCCCGTTCCGCCAAATACGCGGTTACAATCCCCCCGGAAAGCGGGCGAGCAGCGGCTTTCACGAATCCGGCTTGCTCGATCAACGCAGTCATCGCTGTGCCTCGGGGAAAACTTTCGATGCTGTCTCCAAGATACTGATAGGGGGCCGGCTCGCCGGTCAGCCAACCGGCAAGACGGGGAAGAATAAAATGAAGATAGAATCGATAAGCCGGCAGCAGAGGTCCCGACGGTAACGAGAAGTCCAATATGATGATGTGTCCGCCCGAACGTGTCGTCCGAGCCATTTCCCCAAGTGCGCGGTCCAGGAAAGCCATGTTCCTCAAACCAAACGCGACTGTAATAACATCGAAAGAAGCGTCCGCGAAAGGTAGAGCCAATCCATCGGCTACCACCAAATGCTCAACATCCCGCTTCCGCGCCACCTTGAGCATGGGAATACAAAAATCAGCGCCAACCACGAGAGAGTTGGTATTCATTTTCGCCAATTCCTTAGCCAAAACCCCGCTCCCGGTCGCTAAGTCGAGGATCCGGGTAGGCTTCCACGTAGCCACTCGTTCACAGACGTATTTTCGCCAACTTCGATCGAGACCAAAACTGAGGACCTGATTAGCGAGATCGTAACGGGGTGCTACACCGGCAAACATCTCTCGAATCGACTTCGAGTTGGCCGCAGAAAAAGGCGATGGCATCCTTGTGTCCTGTCCCATAAATAACTTTCGCCGTCGGCCAGTTGGCTGTTTTTCAAAGCGGTGCGAGCCGCACTGGCACTGGCGACGAACATATCTAAATTGATACGTGAGGAGTGATCAACGCGGAAAAACAGCCAGCCGGCCACGGCCCGAAGGGTTGCGATCAAAATGGGCCGGGACCCTAATTAATGCTCACGAGAGGACTCGAACCTCCACGGGTTTCCCCATACGGTCCTGAGCCGTACGCGTCTGCCAATTCCGCCACGTGAGCGAGGATGCGAAAGCTAGCTGACAAATCGAAGATAGCAACCTGGAAAGGAGCTAGGAGCCAGAATCTAGGAGCTAGGAGGTCAGGGCTTACGGGTGCCCAGACGCCCCATCCGATCACCACCTAGACGTTTGCCAAACCCGTCGTACATGAGCCAAGTGGTCCGCATCATCCTCAGCATCACCGACAACAGGACCTCCTACCTCCTAGATTCTAGCTCCTGGCTCCTAACTCAGCCGCATCGGCATCAATACATAGAGGAAAGCGCCGTGGATCTTAATGACTCCTGGACTCATCTCGTCGATGAGATCCAAAAACACCTCGTCGTTCGGAAGATTGCGAAGCGGCGCCATTAGAAATTCAGGGTTGAATGCGATGGAGAAATCCTTGCCCTTGTACATAACCGGCAACGACTCTTTACCCTCGCCGACGTCGGGAGTCACCGCCACGATATCCATATTCCCTTTGCTAAATATCAGCTTCACCGAATTCGACTTTTCGCTGGCAAGCAACGAAACCCGCCGGACCGCGTTCAGAAACACTTCTCGCTCCAGCGTGATTCTTTCTTTCGCCTCCGCCGGGATTACCTGTCGATAATTCGGATAGTTGCCTTCTATTAGCTTTGAAACCAAGAGCGCATCGTTTAGCTCAAAAGCGATCTGGTTCTCGCCGATGCTTACCTTGACATCTCCTTCCTCTTTGACCAGGCGCTGTAGTTCTAAGACTGCCTTGGTAGGAACAATGACATCGATTTCTTGGCTACGGGGAAATTCCAACTCGAGGTCAACCAGCGCCAGTCTCCGACCATCCGTCGCCACGGCCGTGAGTTTGTTTTCTTTGAAGGAAAACAGGATGCCGTTCAGGACGTAGCGGGTTTCGTCAGTGGAGATCGCGTACGAAGTCTTGCGAAGCGCATCCTTAAGATCTTTCTGGGCGATCGAAAATTCTTTAGCATTTTCGAACCGAGCCAATGGCGGAAACTCCTCTTCCGGTAACCCCAGGATCTTGAAATAGCTGGAGCCGCTCCGGATGGAAGCGAGGTTCTTCGTATCTACTTCCGCATAAATCTCTGCGGCCGGTAACTCGCGAACGATCGAGAAGAGGCGCCGCGCAGGCAAAGTCGTGGCTCCAGTCCGTTCCACATGGGCTTCCACGCGGCCTCGGACGCCCACGTCGAGATCGGTAGTTGTCAATCGTAACTCACCTTCGACGGCTTGAAGCAGCACATTGGACAAGATTGGTAGAGTAGTCCGCGTACTGACCACATTCTGAACGGTGGAGAGACCCTCGAGTAGCTTGTCCTTGCTGACGCTAAATTTCATGGTTGAGCTTTATCAAATCACGCGCGAAGTGGCTCCGCAAGTTGTTGGCAATAAGCATGAGGACGCGAAGAAACAAGAATTTAAATGCGGAATCCTCTCCGCTGATTAAAGAAAATTTGTCAGAAGGTCAATCTTTCCCCGCGAGGGAACGGTTGTGAAGATGCGTGTCTAGCAGCGAAGCTGCGGTAGCAAAAGGCGCGAAGCGCGGAAAGAATTTAGCCTAGGCTGAGTCTGCGAGGCCTAGGTATGGGCGAAAAAAAGCGGCTAGCGCTGAAGGCGCGAAAGAGATCGGCGCTTTGGTTCGGAGATGGCCTGAACTGGATCGGCCTTCATTCAAGAGAACCGCCCCCGCAATCACCGCGTTCTGCCACGCCTGCAGGGCTGATGCTTTTTTTGGACCCAATACCTAGGCCTCGCAGACTCAGGCTAGGCTAATATCTATCAGCGCTTCGCGCCTTGCCACCGTAGCTCTCCCATCAACCTCCGCCGTCCCATCGCCATTCGCTGTCTCGCCCTTTCGCCCCCGTCGCCGATTCGCTTCCGCTATCGCTCCAGCTGGCTGGTCAGCAGAAATACTAACTGACGAACCTGGTCCTCCCGGCCCATTCTCTCTTGTACCGTCTTACAGGCATGAAGAACGGTCCCGTGATCCCGGCCTCCAAACGCATCGCCGATTTCATTCAATGAAGACTTGGTATGCCGTCGGGCCAAGTACATCGCAACTTGCCGGGGAAACGCAATGTTTGCCGGACGCCGCTTACTCGTCATATCAGCCAGCCGAACGTCAAAATGCTCTGCCACTTTTCGCTGAATCTGATCGATGGTGATGGTTTTCTTGGCCTCTTCTTGCAGGATATCCCGTAGCAGCTGCTCCACGACTTCTTTCGTCACTTCCCGTCCACTCAAGGACGCGAAAGATGCCACCCGCATGAGAGCCCCTTCCAGACGACGAACGTTAGTCCGTACTCTTTGAGCCAGAAATTCCAACACATCGGGCGCAAGCTGCACTTGGAGCGACTGCGCTTTCTTACGCAAGATCGCCAACCGAGTCTCGATATCCGGAGGCTGGAGCTCTGCGGTTAACCCCCATTCAAAGCGTGATACCAAACGTTGTTCGAGATTAGCGATTTCACTAGCCGGCCGATCACTGGAGAGAACAATCTGCTTTCTGCCGTCGAACAAAGTATTGAAAGTATGAAAAAACTCTTCCTGGGAACGCTCCTTCCCGGCCAGGAAGTGAATATCGTCAATTAGCAGCACATCCGCTTGCCGATATCTTTTTCGGAATTTGACCAACGTATTATGTTGAATTGCGTCGATAAATTCGTTGGTGAACTTCTCGCTCGATAGATACATCACCTTGAAGTTCTTCTTCCGATCTGCCACCTGCTGGCCGATCGCCTGCATCAGGTGCGTCTTCCCCAGTCCGACCCCCCCATATATAAACAATGGATTGTATGTTTTTGAGGGGGACTGAGCCACCGCCAAGGCCGCTGCATGCGCAAACTGGTTGTTCGACCCAACCACAAACGTATCAAACGTGTTGCGCGGGTTCATCCCGTGAACCGTTGTCGCCTCGGGATCCTTGTCCGCCACCTTGGCGACCTTCGTCTCGGGTTCGGCACGTTGTTCCGGTTCCGTTAAAACAGGGCCCGCGGGTTGCTCGGCCACACAAAACTTGATCTCGCGCTCCCCGCCGAGCACCTGCATCGCCGCAGCCTGCAGCAACTGCAGATAGTTACTCTCGATCCAAAGCTGATAGATGGTGTTCGGCACCTGGAATATCAGCTGTTTTTCGTCCGCATGTGCTAGTTCGATCGCCGCAAACCATCTTTGAAATGCGTCCGAGCTAACATGAGGGCGAATTCCCGCTGCAACTTCATCCCAGGTCTGTCGAAAGCTCTGTTCTATCGGCATCTTATCCACATTTATATCGCCCATTCCCGTGCTACCGTTGATGACATTTCCCTCCGTGAAATGACCAGAAAATCTTAAATTTAGAGAAGTCGGATGATTCAACACTTGAGCTAGAGACCCGCTAACTCCCTGTGGTCTAGAGGGTTACCGTTATCGACGCCCGGTGGCTGATCCTGCTCACCGGCATTCGTCACCGTCACATCCAACCCGTTGTCTCCCTCCTTCCCCCTCGGGTTGACCATTGCTCAACATTCTTATTCACAAGTTATTCACCGCTGCGCCTCCGCCATCTACCCCGTCGAGCAAGGGATAGACTACTTACCGCCCGAATAAGCGGCAAGAAAAAATTCGGTCCTACCATGCAATATATTTTTCCCAGTCCTCAACTCTCTCTTGACGGACCTCAATTTCCCCTTTCTACCCGATCTTTGCCTCCTCAATGCGCTGCAACTGCTCTTTTGCCCGCTCCAACTGTCTTTTTGGTGTCTTAAAAATAGAACTAACCAAAAAACATACCACACAACCAATGAAGACCCACCAGGAGAAAGCCACATTAGGGAAGCCCGCCGGCAGCCAACCGCCAAGATTCACACCAGTTACCCCCCATTTACCATGCTGTACGAGCTCGCCGACATCTAACCATGGTACTTCTACCCGTCCAATTACTAAAACTGTCGCGATGGAGACAAGCATAGCCGCGATGTTAGTTGGATCTTTACCTCGAGTCTTGGTTAGCATCCCGACCAGAAAGACACCTAACAGCGCCCCGTAGGTGTAGCCAATGATCCCCAACGCGATGGGAAGAATGGTCAGCTTCGAGTCATGCAGAACGCTGTTCGCCGTCACCGTCGCCACTAAAATCATCAGTGCTCCAAAAACCAGCGTGGCCAGCCGAGCCGCCCAGACAGTGGATTCAGCGGTCTTA
Organism: Verrucomicrobiota bacterium; assembly: GCA_019236675.1. Lineage (GTDB taxonomy): Bacteria > Verrucomicrobiota > Verrucomicrobiia > Chthoniobacterales > JAFAMB01 > JAFAVN01. The sequence continues at coordinate 3,486 of JAFAIO010000360.1, read as the reverse complement.
TCCCTGGCAAAATAGGGCAAATAAAAATCTTTGGTGAAACTGGTGGCTAACGCGTTCAGGGCCGCCGAAGTCGATCCCATCATCGTCGCAAAAACACCTGCCACGATAATACCCCGAACCCCGATTGGCATCTGAGTTACAATGTAATGCGCGAAAATCTCGTTCTCGGCCTGGGGTATGGTTAGCGATGAATTAACGTGGTAATAAACCCACAGCAAAATGCCCACCAACAGGAAGCTGGTGGCAATCGGGATGTCAGCCAGACCGCTAAGAATTAATGAAATCCGGGACCGCTTAAAGTCGCGTGCTGTTAACATTCGTTGCACCATATCCTGATCCGCGCCGTGAGTTGACATGGTAGAAAAAGTAGAGGCAACTAATGCTGCGGCCAAGGTATACGGCTCTTCCAGAATGGACTTCAAACCAGCCCAAAAACTATCAGGATGATTAATGCCACTTTGAAAGAAGGGAGGGATCCCTCCTAACTGTTCTTTCACTGTATTTAATCCCCCGGGGATGTGAGTTAGAATCAGGCCAATAGCTAACAAAACCGAACTAACCATTAAGGTAGCTTGAATCATGTCGGTCCAGACGACGGCTTTAATTCCCCCGATCGCTGTGTAAATCGTAGTTAGGACGGTCACAAACACTATTCCCCAGAAGTAGATCCAGATATCGATGGGCGTCCCTGGGAAAAGGTATTCCCAGACTACTTTGATGATGGCTCCCCCCAGGTAAAGCCGGACCCCGATCCCCAGAATGCGGGTCAGCAGAAAGATCCCGCTGGCCAGGTTTTTCGTCATGGGGCCGAATCTGACCTCAAGAAACTCGTAAATACTTTGAACTCCGTAGCGGTAGTATGGGCGGATAAAGGTGAAAGCGATGATGATGCGGGCCAGAACCGTGCCGATCGCTAACTGCCCGTAGATAAAACTCCGGGTCTTAAAGCCCTCCGCTGGCGTTCCTAAGAATGTGACCGCGCTAGTCTCGGCAGCGATAATCGACGCGAGGACCGCCCACCAGGGGATCGAACGCCCACCCAGTGCAAAATCGGTAAGGGTTCGATTTCTCCGACCGGCCCACAGCCCGATCCCGACGATCCCGAAGAAGTAAAGGCAGAGGACGATGACATCGACGGTTAAAGCAAAGGGGCTGTGCCCAAAATCGGCCATAGGTGTCGAGTATTGCAGAGGGCCATCTAGCCCGCAATAAGGGTCCCAGGAGGGGAGCCGCTTTTACGCGTTACAGTCCCAAGGGCATATCCAGAGCGACTGTTGTTCTTACACCACAAAGCGGGCTGCCAGGCGGCTCCCGGAAACGGCCGCGGCGCTTCGCAATGTCTCGACGCGTTTCTAATCAACAGCAAACAAGTGCATCCGCGTGTGAACCCACGCGGTGGCCATTCTAGAGAGCCGCTTGTTGCCGCACGTGCAGACTGGGACGCCACGCTAATCTGCGGCGCTTCCGTTCCCACTGGCGAGAGCTGCTCCCCTCCAATTGCGCGTGAGCTTCGTGCCGCTAGCTGGGAACCGGCAAAAGCCTCGGCGCCGCCTCAGGCAGTAGGTTCTTGATCAGAATCCGCGAATTTCTGCCGCTAACGTCGTATTTTGCCCTACGAGCAGCCGGCAGTACCTCTGGACCAGCTTCAGAAAAGCCCCCTTTTTGTTGCAGATAGACAAATGCTTGGGTCGAAAGAGCGAATAGCCGCTCAAAGCCGCGCTCGCGTGCCAGATTCTCGACAAAGGACATTAATTTCCGTCCTAACCCCTGGTTTTCGCTCGACCTGCTCACATAAAGACAAGCTAGTTCCGCCATTTTCTCAACCGGGTATGGGTAGATCGCCACACACCCAACAATATGGCGGTCGATCTCCAACACCCAGTAGTCATTGATATCCGCCAGAATTTCGGATCGAGTCCGCCTCACCAGTTCCTCATCGCGAATGGACTGTTGGATCAAGGAAACAACTGCCCGGACATCCTTCTTGTATAGGCGCCGGATCTGCTCGTACTCGTTGGAGTAGATCATTGTCCCGATTCCGCCGTTGCTAAAAATCTCCGCCAAGAGCGCTTCGTTGACGTTGCCGTTTACCAGATGGACCCTCGGTATACCGTATTGGCACGCTCGTACTGCGTGCTCCAGTTTGGACATTAAATTCGTGGAGAGCTCGGCTTTCCGCTTTCGGATAACGTCCGCGACTTCTGTCGAAAGGATGTGGCCAATTCTTTCTCCATCCAGAACCAACCCGTCGTGAGCGGACAGATAGATCAGCTTCGTGGCATGCAGCGCCTCTGCCACCTCGAGAGCAACTAGATCCGAGTTAACCCGAAACGTCCGGCCTTCACCATCAAATCCAAGGGGTGGAATGACTGGGACAAAGTCCTCCCTCAACAACAGCTCCAACGATTGAGTGTCGACTCTCTCGACCTTCCCCGAATATTGGTAGTCGACTCCATGAATAATGCCCGCCGGGTGCGCGATGACACAATTCGCGTACGCGGCGCGGAGATCCACTTGGGTTAGCCCTTCCATGATCTCATTCGTCAGCCGTATCCCCACATCGATCGATATTTGGAGAGTGGCTGCGTCAATGACCCCGGTCCCGTCAATATTAGAAACGGCAGCCCCTCGCTGAGCAGCGGCTCTTTCGATCTGAAAAGCCGCCCCGTGCACTAGCACAACTTTAATGTTCAACGACCTAAGAACGGCAATATCCAACAAAATGTTGGGAAAGTTTTCCGACTCTAAGATCTCGCCATTAATCGCAATAACAAAAACCTTGTCTCGAAAACGCGTGACGTACTGCAGAATGCCACGGAGCTCTGGAAGTTTCATTAGCGGAGAGACTGAACCCCCTGAAATTAAAGGAGTCCGACCAGGCGCTCAAGGGATAACGCCTTAGCAGAAGGAACCACTAAGTCGGCGATCGATAAGTCTTGGCGCTCGCTAAACTGATTCGGGATAACAACCGCTCGCATTCCGGCCGCCTTGGCGGCGCGACAACCGGGCTCAGAGTCTTCCAACGCAACCGAGAACGCAGGCGAAACCTGCAGAGTCTCGGTCGTTTTAAGATACACATCCGGTGCCGGCTTGGGATTAAGCACCATATCTCGGGTTACAATGGCGCGGACAAAACCGCGCAGCCCCAATCTTTCCAGACCGTCATTAACCCATCCAAAACCCGAATTGCTAGCTACTCCGATGGGAATACCCGCGTCAACCGCAGCGAGCATCAGTTCGCGGATACCGGGCAGCACCCCTTGTTTGAGAGTCAACTCCCAGTTCCTGGCATCTCGTCTGGGCATCAAAGTCTGCCAATCCAGCTTTCGCCCGAGCAAGTCCTCTAGGTGAACGCCCGGATCGAATCCGCCAACGTAACCGGTGGCGCCCCGCCAATCGTCCAGCGTAAGCCTTTGCCCGAAGTCGGCATAAAGCTCGTTCCAGCTGTCAAAGCCGGGTTTCTCGGTATCTACAATGAGACCGTCG
>JAFAIO010000338.1 GCA_019236675.1 Verrucomicrobiota bacterium | reverse complement strand
TATCGCATTATTGCTCGCCCTTTATATGGCCGCGGTCCTGCCGGTGAACGTCACCGGGTTACTGTTGATTGCCACCTCCGTCGCCCTGTTTATTATTGACGCTTACGCGCCGACCCATGGCGTCTTGACTGCCGGGGGCATCGTCTCGTTCTTTATCGGATCCCTGATGTTGTTCGACCCCAGGGACCCGGTGTTTCGGCTTTCGTTGCAATACATCGTTCCGGGAGTGGTGCTCACAGCGGGTTTTTTTGTGCTGGTAGTGGGCAAGGGAGTTCGAGCACAACGGCTACCGATAAAAGCGGGAAAAGAAACCATGATCGGAAAAACTGGCAGTGCGCTGACTGCAATCGATGCTTCCGGTGGGAAGATGCTGTTTGAAGGGGAATATTGGAATGCGGTCAGTGAAGTTCCGGTACAAATTGGGCAAGACGTTTCGATCAAGTCGATCGAGGGATTAACCGCTAAGGTAGCTCCTAAAATTTAGCCATGTTTGAAGCATTCGGTCTGTTGTTCGCTTGGGTGGTCGCCCTGATTGTTATCGGGTTAATTCTGCTGCCGCAGATGGTCAGAATTCTGCGGGAGTATGAGCGGGGCGTGATCTTTCGGTTAGGAAAACTCCTAGGGACAAAGGGACCCGGGCTAATCTTACTTATTCCGATCGTCGATCGGATGGTGAAAATGGATCTCCGAGTGATTACGATTGACGTCAACCGGCAGGAAGTAATGACGCGCGATAATGTGCCGGTAACAGTCGATGCCGTGGTTTATTTCAGGGTAATCAATCCGGAAGCTGCTGTGGTGCGAGTGGAGAACTATCTCAAAGCAACGTCATTGATCTCCCAAACGACATTACGCAGTGTGCTCGGCCAAGCAGAGCTCGACGAACTTTTGTCGCAGCGCGACAAGATCAATCTACATCTGCAGGAGATAATCGATCGCCAGACTGATCCCTGGGGTATCAAGGTCACGGCGGTCGAAGTCAAAGACGTGGTTTTACCGGATGGCATGAAACGGGCCATGGCGCGCCAAGCGGAGACCGAACGAGAACGCCGTGCGAAGATCATCAACGCGGAGGGTGAATTTCAAGCCGCCGAAAAACTGGTGCAAGCGGCCTCAATGATCTCGGCCCAGCCGATCGCTCTCCAACTTCGGTTTCTGCAAACGATGAAAGAAATTTCCAGCGAACATAATACGACGACCTTTCTGCCGATCCCCATTGATTTGTTCGCCCCGTATATCAAGAAGGCGGCTGGTGAGAACGAGCCTCGGTAGGGCGAAAACCCGACTTCGCAAGGCCTACGTCGCGCCAATCTCAAGACTTTGTACCGATACACAGCCGGGCCGCGCCAAAGCGTAGCGGCGGCGGACTCGGCGTGCCAGGGGTAGATAGCCCTTTTTGATGGATCGCGCCGGTTTTGAGCCGTGCGGTGAGCTGCCGCAAGGTGGCTCCGTAGGAGCCGGATCTTTATAGCTTCAGCTGACCAAAACGGCACAAGCTCCGTAGCAGCGACATCTCATTTGGGAACGTTGGCTAGCCGTGAGAAACGCTCTTGATGTCGCTCCTAGCGGAGCTGATCGCGTAATAAATCGCCGTAGCTATAAAGATTTTGCTCCTACGGAGCTCGTTGCGTCAAAAGTTGCTCGCGTCGATTCTCAGAATCTTTGCGCCTTTGCGTCTTTGCGTGAGATTTTGTCTGGTGACGGCAAGACGATTCCGGGTGTTAGTGACCCATAACGAAATTCATCCCGCGGGTCTGCAACGACTAGTCGAGATTGGCGCCCAAGTGGACTTGATGCGTGGACCGATCTCTGAGGACGACTTAGTGCGGGAATTGCAGCGGGCGCCTACCGACGCCATTCTGATGCGCGGTAATCCGCCGTTAACCGCCAAAGTGATCGAGACTGTGTCCAGCCTGAGAGTCATCTCTAAACAAGGTGTGGGCGTTGATTCGCTTGATCTTGCCGCGGCGGCTAAACGCGGGGTGATGGTGACAACGGCTGGAGACGCAAATTCTGCTGCGGTTGCTGAACTGACGATGGCTCTCTTGCTCGCGCTCCGGCGGGAAGTAGTGCATTTGAATGAACGGATGCAGGCAGGGTATTGGGACCGGCCAACTTATCAGGGACAAGGGCTCGATGGACAAACGCTCGGCGTAATCGGACTAGGTCGTATCGGACGCCGCGTGGCGGATCTTGCCAGAGGCTTCGGCATGCGCGTGATCACGGTCGCTCGCCCAAGCGTTGGTGCAAAGTTTGGAGTCAAAGCGATGAGCCTGCGGGAACTCTTGACCGAGGCGGATGTGGTGAGCCTCCATTGCCCGCTAACCGGCGATAACCGCGGCTTTATGAATCGGGATGCGTTCGCGCTGATGAAGCCCGGATCCTTGCTGATCAATACCGCCAGAGGCGCCTTAATCAATGAAGCGGACCTGGGAGCTGCGCTTTACGAGGGAAGATTGGGCGGGGCGGGTCTAGATGTTCTCTCGGTCGAGCCTCCCACAGCCGATAATCCGTTGTTTAAGGCGCCGAACGTCATCTTCACTCCTCATATCGGCTCTGAGACAACCGCCTCCATAGAACGAACCGCAATCCGAGCCGCGGAGAATATCGTGGCGGTACTGACAGGCGGTGTGGTGGACGCGGACTGTGTGGTGAGGAGCCAGGAGCTAGGAGCTAGGAGGGCGTGTGACACTCGCAGTCGTCCTCGTCGTCCTCCTCGACAGTAGCGCGCTGAGTCTGATCAGTTCCTGGAGTGGATTTCCCCGACAATCGAAATCCGTGGTAATACACACGCCTTGGAGAGATCGCTTTTCGAGGACGACGACGAGGACGAGGACGATTACGATTACCGGTGTAGCCCCACTCCTAGCTCCTAGATTCTATCTCCTAGCTCCTAAGGCTGAATCCCCCGCTCGAAATGCGTCGATAGGACGATCGTGGTCAGCGTTCGTTGCACTCCGGGCAGCTTCTTTATTACGAGAAGAAGGCGGTTCAAAGCGGCTGGGTCCGTGGTTCTGACCTTGGCCAGTACACAATCCTCTCCCGCGATCGAGTGGCATTCCTCGACTTCCCGATACGCCGTCAACCTCTGAGCCACTTCTTCAGACGTGACGTCGTCGAGGATCCGGATCTGCACGAAGGCGCATAAGCTCAACTCCAGGCTTTTCGGGTCGAGGTCGACGGTATACCGAAGAATGGTCCCCGATTTTTCTAGCTTCTTGACCCGTTCGAAGACAGCTGGAGGGGACAAATGAACGGAACGTCCCAGCTCGGCGTACTTGGCCCGCGCATCTTCACGAAGTAAAGTTAATAGCTTTCTGTTGAGATCGTCTGACGGCATACCTGATGACGGTGTTTATTGAACCAAGTTCGCTCTTAACTACGTTCTGATAAACGAAGTAGACATTAATGCCATTCGGCTATCTATTCAATTCTTAGAACGGTGTTCTGAGAATTGGCGGTCCGAATTTGGCCAGATTGCCCGTCGGCCCTCAGATAAGTTTCGATCTAGGAGAGCGCTTTTAATCATGAAGACCACGAAGTCATCCTCGTCATTTGAGATAGCGAGCCCGAATCCACTCCTGGTACTGACCGCGCTTCTAACGGTCTATGTTATCTGGGGCTCGACCTATCTCGGGATCAGGTTGGCGATCGCGTCAATCCCTCCCTTTTTCATGGCCGGGACTCGGTATCTCGCGGCTGGAGGTGCGATGTTTCTGTTTGCGCTCTTTCGCGGTGCAAAAATGCCGTCACTGGTTGAATGGCGGGATGCGCTGATACTCGGTGCTTGTTTACTCCTGGCGGGCAACGGAGGAGTTACTTTTGCCGAACAATATGTGCCGTCGGGAACTGCGGCACTCCTGGTGGCGACGGTTCCGGTTTTTCTCACCATTTTTGCGTGGCTCACTAAACTCGGTCCTCGTCCGAGCGGGATGATTTGCATCGCGCTGTTGTTGGGACTGTCGGGAGTGTGGATCTTGTCTCGGCCCGGCTCTCAATCGGCCATGTCTCCAGGTAACCAATTTCACTGGTACGCCGGGATTATCGCTCTACTGGTGGCAGCGGCGCTCTGGGCTGGTGGTTCCCTTTATTCGAGGAAGGCAGCCCATCCATCATCCGCAATCCTGGGAGTCGGTATTCAAATGGTCTGTGGGGGAGCCTTATTGCTCCTGGTTAGCGTTTCGACTGGTGAAGCCGGCCAGGTCGATTTAGGTCGGGTTACTGCCGAATCATTCCTAGCTTGGCTCTATTTAGTTGTGTTCGGCGCCATCATTGCGTTTACCGCTTACATCTATCTGACGCGGGTTTGTTCGCCGGCGCTGCTTGGTACCTATCCTTTTGTAAATCCGGTGGTCGCCGTGCTGCTTGGTTGGGCGATTGCAGGCGAAGAGCTGGATAGGCGGACTATTTCGGGCGCCGCAGTCATCGTGGTAGCCGTCGTGATTATTGCGGCGTCCACCAATCGGGCTAAGAGAGCTGTGGTTACCGGTCCGGCCAGCAAGGTGATGGCTGGGGCTAGGGATTAGTAAGCTGTAAGCAGTAAGCTGTAAGCTGTAAGCTGTAAGACAGTAATCAGTAACTGATGTTTCCAGAGGCGGTGGCGAGCTGTCTTCTCGACTGCTTACTGCTTACTGCTTACTCTTAGTAAGCCACGGCACGCTTTGCCAAAACTGGGACGTTCCGTACCGATTCCGGTACGGGTCCGGGGAGTTAACTCATCCGAGTTAACAACTCACTGAGACCCGGTCAGAGCTTTTTCCTCTCGGAGAACTTGGGTCTCCGGCAGTACATCAATGTGGTTCAGGCGGTTCGGCACCGCGCTTGCTTAATAGGACTGACGTATCCAATCCAGTTGATTGCGATGTATCCAACTAAAACCAGCCACATTAGAAATTCACTTAGTTCGGAGACGGGAGCATTAGGTATCTAAGCAGACTCCTTCTTGGGCACGATCAGTACTGCAATCGGCGAAAGTTTGACCCCGCTAAATCGCCGTACCCAGCCCGTGCAACGCAAGTAGCAGCTCGTTCTTCACCCGGTCCTTCCTATCCACATTTAATATGAAATCTTCGTTTAGAGCGGGACCCAAGTGGAGTCTCGCATTTCTGCGCCTCCGGCGCAGGTCGGGTGTCGTTCTACCCGCGTTCATGGGGTCACTTTTGTTCCTGGGGTTCTTTATGGGATCCGCCCAGGCTCAAACTCGATACAAAATCATTCACATCCCAACACCCGAAGGATGCAATAGCACGGCATTAGGATTGAACGACCACGCCGATGTCGTGGGATTCTGCTATCAGAACAATGAATCGAATGCGTTTTTGTACAGCTATTATGACGGTACCATCAAAGACATTGGTTCATTGGGCGGACAAGCAACCGCTGCGACCGCGATTAACAATGTTAACCAAATAGTCGGTTACAGCGCGGATAGTAATAATAATGTGCTGGCATTCTTGTATACCCAAAACCAGGGGGTCACTTCGCTAGGAACTCTTGCTGGCGGAAGTAATAGTGAGGCATTCGCGATCAGCGCGTCCGGGCAAATCGTAGGCGATAGTCAGGCGGAAGGCGATACTCACCGTCCGGTGCTTTTTGGCGGTGACAGTGTGCAAGACTTGAGTGTGTCTGCTAAAAACTCCGACACCTTGAAGACCGCTTACGGGATCAATGCCGGCGGTCAGATTGTGGGAAGGTACGACTTGGACGATGGTTCGACACACGCCTTTCTTCTTGCTTCCGGTCGTTTGACCGACCTCGGCACTCTTGGCGGCACCGGGAGCGAAGCGTTGGGGATTAACCAGAACGGGGTAATCGTTGGTGACAGCGAGATCGGCAACGGGTCAACCCATGCTTTTGTTTTCAACGGGAGTTACTTGCGAGATCTGGGTACGCTGAACGGATTTGATAAAACCAGCTTTGCCAGAGCGGTGAATGATAGCGGTCAGATCGTGGGTGAGAGTGACAGCGACAGCCAGAAACGAGCGTTCGTCTACACAAATGGCAAAATGTTCGATTTGACGCAGTTGGCGATCAATCTGAGGAACGCCGGGTTCTCTGCGTTGGACGTCGCAGATGGCATTAACAGTGAGGGGTGGATTGTCGGTTTCGGAACCACGTTAGATGGGCGGATAAGCGCGTTTTTAGCGATTCCTGTGGGAGCGACCGCCGACCCACCCGGTGGACCCGATGCGCCGGTTTTTGATTCAGGTGCTGTCGTCGGTATGGCTTGGTTTGGTGTTGGCTGGTTCTGCCCTCCAAACCTGTGGCAGCCTCCATGGCATCATCATCCGCATCCATGGCCGACACCTCCGAAGCGGCCGCATCCGACTCCGACTCCGCGTTGGCCGACACCGCCGCGTCCTGGTGGTACACCAACTCCTCGATCAACTCCGACCCCTCGACCCACGCCTACCCCACGGCCAACACCGATACCTACGCCAACCCCGAGGCCGACCCCAACGCCGACTCCGCAACCAACGCCGACGCCGACGCCAAAACCGACCCCGACCCCTCCTCAAATCCAGATAGCTCATCGAAGCAAGCCGACGCCGACGCCCACTCATCATCATACCGAAGGGCATCACAACGACGGCAATATCACTGAGGGCCATCGCAAAGAGACGGGGACGACACACATCTACGATCCGCACAAAGGAGAAGGCGAAAACTCAGAGCATCGACTGACGCACATCAATAATACCGAGCATCACCCGACGCCATTGAGGCCGAGGAGCTCACCGACGCCGCCGCGCACGTTGAAGAGACATGGATGAGCGGAAGCGGGTAAAGGACGCTGAGTAAGCGATAAAACTGATGACGGGGCGCACGATTCGTGCGCCCTTTGCGTTTTTCCAAGGACGGTATGATATCGATGCCTGCACGCGAACGACCCTCTGCAGAGGAATGCCGGTCCGCCGTGGCTCTCGCTTTATGCTCAAGGTCGGCCCGCAAGCAAGGCGCGCTACAGGACGGCTTTATTTCCTCGCATTTGCTATTTTCAGGCGGCTATTGGTTCTGCAAAATACCCGCTGCTTCACTAGTCCTCTCAATTTATGAAAGCTTCTTGCTTGTTGAGCCTTTTGCTTCTCGGTCTTTTGGTGCCGGCGCGCGCCGTTGAGATACAGCAGGTGCCGTCGCCGGATAATTCGAACTCCCTCATGATCGATAAGTCTGGCCGCCGTGATGTTCTCCAACTACGAACCGGAGTGAAAGTGGTCCGGCTTTTCTATGATGATATCGATGCCTTGAAGCCTTACTTGGCGAGAGCGTTTGGCGTTCCAGCCACAAAAGTGGGCAAAATAACTTTGCCTACCTATAAATCTGCAAAATGGCTTTCTAATGCTCAGCTGCAGATTGTCTGCGCGGGCGCAGTAAATCTCGGAGATTCGGATCGGGAATTTGATTTTACGGCGGTGGTGGACAGTTCCGGGAAATTATTAAATGCCACCATTGTTAAAGCGCCGCCACCGCCAAAGGCGACCCCGAAACAGAAAGCAACGCCGGGCAAGGCGAAGGGGAGAGGGAGGAGTGATTAGGCGAATGGGTGAACAAAATTTGGTGGGGCGAGGCTCCCGAACGGCCTAAAAATTTGCCCAAAGGTCCGAGTTTTCTAGGTAGTTCTGATGTTCTGGCCGGATACGCCCGCCGAGCCGGGCCCAGCGTGTGGCAATCACCATCGTTTTCCTGCGAGCGTTGGAAGGGTAGGATAGTGGGCGTTTGTCCGTGGTGGCTCACCGCAGTTACGGCTCGGCGCATCTGTCGGCGAAGCACGGGTGCAGTTTAGCCAACTCAGTCGCTTCGGTTGATCGTTCCGGTCATTCGGGAGCCTCGCCCCACCAAGTTTGTAGGCCAAAGACGTCACGACATGAACAACCCGCCATCCACATTAATTGTCTGGCCTGTGATATATGCGGCATCGTCTGATGCTAAGAATGTGACGAGGCCGGCAACATCCTCGGGGCGGCCGACGCGCTTCATCGGGATATTATTCACCCATTCCTGCATGAGTTCTCCGGGGCGATAATTCCCCAGCAATTTACCCCAGGCTTGATCGTTGTAAGCCCACATGTCGGTATCGATGATGCCGGGACAGAATGCGTTCACGGTTATCCCGCTCGGGGCAAGTTCTTTGGCCAGACTCTGAGTTAAGCCCACTACGCCAAATTTACTCGCGGCGTAATGAGGCGTGTAAATAAATCCCTGCCTGGCTTGTCCAGAGGCGGTATTGATTATCCGCCCGCTTTTCCTTGGCATCATGTGGCGAACGGCTTCCTGGCAGCAGAGAAAGACTCCCTTGGTATTTACGTCCATTACTTTATCCCACTCTGCTTCGGTTAGGTCCTCGACCTTGGCGATGGTAATGACACCGGCATTCTGAATCGAGACGTCGACCGCGCCAAAGCGTTTGACGGCAATTGCGAAAAGGTTCTCGACCTCACTCTTAGAAGTGACATCGCAGATCACCGCGATGGCGCTGGCGCCAGATTTTTCGAGTTCCGAGGCCACTTCTTGGACCCTGAGTTCATTGGCGGAAAGCACGAGATTGGCACCTTCCTGGGCGAAACGGCGGGCGAGACCGGCGCCGATGCCGCGGCTAGCGCCGGTGATAAGGACGGTTTTATGAAGGAAACGCTGAAGAGGAAACATAGAAAGAAAATCAGATAGGGGTTGACATGAGAGAAGGTAGATAAGAATATTTTGTTGTCGATGAATAAAAATTCATAGTTGCGTAAAAATTCCAATCCCCCAGTCTAGCCCTTCCCCTTAACTCTTTTTTCTCTCTAGCCCCCAGACTCGATCCCAAGCAATGAGCGACACGAAGAACGCCATCGTTGACGCAGCTGCACCCATCGCCCCCTCTAAAAGCGCGTCCTGGACCAACTGGGTCATTGGGGTCCAAGGGCCCCTCCTCGGTCTAATCCTTCTGTGCGTTATCTTCACCTTTACCACCAACGTCTTTTTCTCTGTCCGCAACGCGTTGAACGTCCTCGACCAGGTTACCGTCCTTGGCATCCTGGCCGTCGGCATGACTCTGGTCATCGTGATTGGCGGCATCGACCTCTCAGTTGGATCGGTCCTCGCTTTTGTGATGATGGTGATGGGGTGGTTGAAGGAAACCTTTGATGTTCCTCTACCGTTAGCGATCCTCATTGCCCTTCTTTGCGGTGCCGTTTGCGGCCTGCTTAACGGCTTACTCGTTACCAAGGCAAGACTGCCCGCGTTTATTGCCACGCTGGCGATGATGTCGATCGGCAGGGGATTGGCGAATATCGTGACAGACGGTCGCCAAGTCGTCGGATTTCCTGACTGGTTCACCAGTCTGTCCACGGTCCGGCACTTCGGATTTCTATCCATCACCGTGGCACTCTTTCTGGTCCTGGTCGGGATTACGTGGATCTTTTTG
>JAFAIO010000247.1 GCA_019236675.1 Verrucomicrobiota bacterium | reverse complement strand
CGAGCGGCCGGCTCGTAGTTGTGCTTCCAGCGCTTGCCGAAAATAAGCCGCCTGGCTTCCTCAACCTCATGGACCAGGCGAATGTTGTACTGTCAGATCTGGTAGCCAGGAAAATTGTGAGCGCGCAAGAGCGAGACCAGATGGGGTTAGCGATCTATCCGCGAAGCGAATCTGAGTTGCTGGCGCCGTTTTCCTCCTGCGGACGCTACTGCGGCTTAACCGTAGAAGATTACGCCACGTTCCCGGTGCCTGACACAGTCTGGGAGGAATACGCACGCGACAAAGACGCCGAGACCCTGGCCAAAAAAAGGGCCGGCTTCTTTCGCGCGATCTTCGCGCCATCGTTAGCCCAAGCGCTCGGTCCTGACCGTCATCCGGAAGAGCGGCTCGCATTTCTTGCCGCTCTCGAAGATGGCCTGAAAGCACGCATGGTAAATTATCCGGTGCCTGCAGATAACGTGGTCCGCATAATTGTTCTCGCGAAGCGAGCTAGCGAGTGAGTTTCTCACATTCGCTGCGATTGAGTATCCGAATTCGGTAGGTCGTTTCGAACTTGCAGCATACGAAAGCGGCGCAGGATAAGATTGACGCCTTGTGCGCGAGTGTCGGTTGGTCTTCATTCGACCATGTTACCTGACGAGGTGGCCTGTCGCTGTTTTCAGCAGCATGTTGACCGCCTTTGTTTCCTGATAGTGGCTACGGCTTGTCCGGATCGGGAAATAGATATCGAAAGGCTCCATCTAAGGACGCAGATGATGCAACTGTTTCCCGAAAAAGTGCACCTATATGATTGGATCTACGAGAGCCGTTTCCGGCGTTTGCGAGAACAGTTTCGGAACAATCTAGATGCTGAAAACAGGAGCTAGGATAGCCGTTGTCGCGCCAGGTGGCCGCGTCCGTTCAGAAAAACTGCACTTTCCTCTGTCGCGTCTGCAGGATTGTGGCTGGGAGTATGTTCTCGGACAGCACGTATACGATCAGCATCGCTACTACGCCGGGTTACGCGAGGCGCGACTCCGCGATTTGATCTGGGCTCTCACCACACCGGACATCGACGCGGTCTGGTTTGCCAGAGGCGGCTCCGGAACCGGACAATTGCTTTCCGGTATTCCATGGGACTCGCTCGACGGCCGACCCGTCATCGGGTCTTCGGATGCCACCGTCCTGCATATTTCGCTGTTCAACGCCGGGATTGCCTCAGTGCATGGCCCAGGCTTGGCCAGCTTGGGAGTCGATGACGAATCGGCGGATGAATTTAGCTGGGACGCGCTTCGATGCTTACTATGCGAAGGCAGGGATACCCCGCTAACAGGGCAGCTACTCTGTGGACCCGCCGAGGTTGTGCGCGGTAATTTAATTGGCGGGAATCTGACCGTGATCGCCAGCCTAGCTGGTACCAAACACGCGATGAAAGCGGACAGCGCGATCGTGGTGCTGGAGGATGTGAACGAGCCAACCTATAAAATCGAGCGATATCTCTGGCAACTCATCGAAAGTAACTGCCTAGGTGGCGCTGTCGGGATCGGCTTTGGAGAGTTAAAGGGGTGCGGTCGCAACGATGAGAACCCGGACTACTTGACAGAAGCGGTACGGGAGATGATGGAACCGCTTTCAGTGCCGGTTCTTTGGGGTCTACCAATCGGCCATGGCCGAAGAAACGTCGCGTTTCGACATGGGGTCAGGGCAAACCTGGATCCGTCGATCGGCATATCCTTCTGTCCATAAGGGAGGATCTCGATTGCGGCACGGATAGCTCCCGCTCGTCCGTTCGAAGCCGTGGGCAGGCTATTCGAGAATGAAAAGGCGTTGCGGCTCGCCACCTGCGAGTCCTCGGAATTGACGCCGGATGCTTGGCAAGATGAGGACAACGTGGTCATCAGCGGCCGGGCTGCCGGTCATAGCGATAAACTTGCTTCATACAGCGCGACCGCTTGGACCGTTCTCTACAACATCAAGAAACAGGAAGTGGTCAAGATTTCAAACCTAGGAGAATTTGAGAGCGTTCCCAACGAGGCAACGCCGGCAAGCGCAAAAGATGGGACAAAGGGGACGCAACGGAAGGATCAGGAGTCAGAACCGGACCCGACCCTGCAAGGCTCTGAGGCTTCGCCTGACGGCGCGGTGAAGCTTTGGTTTCGGCATCTGAGCACCGGTAACTGGATAGATGTCGTTGGGCAAAAGAAGAATGGCGATCCTATGATGGATTCCCTTAATGCAGACAGCCCGATATTCAAAGGCGCATTCGCTTTCCATGGATTGAATCAGTCAGATGATCTAGGTGACCATTACGGTACCACCTTCGAGGGTTGGTCGGGGAGAGGGCATCAGTTCGTTATTGGGTTCCACGCTCAGCTAAGTGACCGGGGACCGCATGGCGCCTTTTACCGGTTCGCCGGATGGACCGGCCTTTACGATCCGGAAACCGGTCAGATTAAACAATTGACACCGGGCTCCTTTTGGGAGCCGCTCTAGCAGACTAACGCTCCAAACCCTCATCCTTCGACTTTTGTCTTCACGGCCGCCCGGTCCTTCTAAATCACGGCTGTCCATTGACCCACTATCTTTCCCACCGTAGAGACCAACAATGGTCACCTTCCATACAAATCACGGCGACATTGTGGTTGAGACTTTCGATGAGAAAGCGCCGGAAACCGTAAAGAATTTTCTCGAGTATTGTCGGTCTGGCTTCTACGACAACACGATTTTCCACCGGGTCATAAAGGGATTTATGATTCAGGGGGGCGGATTCGAGCCCGGGATGGCTCAAAAGTCGACCAATAAGCCGATCAAAAACGAGGCTGATAATGGGTTGAAAAACGATCGCGGGACGTTAGCCATGGCGCGTACCAGCGATCCACACTCGGCGACAGCGCAATTTTTTATCAATGTCGTCGACAACGGCTTCCTCAATTTTAAATCTCCCACTCGCGATGGTTGGGGTTATTGCGTGTTCGCGAAGGTCACTGAAGGCCTGGACGTGGTTGATAAAATCAGAGGGGTAGCAACCGGTAGCGCTGCTGCGCATCAGGACGTTCCAAAAGAAGATGTGATCATACGGAGCACAACTGTCAATTAATCCATGTCACTCGGCCAAGTAGAATGACAGTGAGACTAAAAGGGCGCCGGCGGCCCGCCTTGATCCGCAGAGACTGAGCTTTCCGCTCTTGAATATGTATTGACCAAAAAAGGGGCGCCGGTTTTAATTTCGTCGATGACACCAGCAAGAGCAACGGAGGGATACATCTTATTAATCCTCGCCGTCGCCGGTCTTATCGCTGAAATCAGGGTTTACTCTGCGGATGCAGCGAGCCCTACCCCAAGCGGGAGCCCGGCGAAGCCCCATCATCGTCGCCATCATCATCGCAAGGGGACTGCTCCAGAGGCAACACCATCCCCATCAGCGACCCCTAAAGCCTCTTAGGCGCGTCCTTCCGGCCTCCTATTTCCCGGTTATCGACCTTGAACTGGACGGCCTGCTCCACGTAGAGGACTTGAGCCTGCTCGATCCAAAGGCTTTTCCCAGACGTGTACTGCCGACCAGGCCCGATAAAAGCGCTTCGAAGTCAGAAGTCGGGAAATTCATGACTTCAGCGCACCTCTTTCCATCTCCACGCTCCGCTCAACGGCGCGGCCATGCCGCCTAACGCTCAGACATGCAAACTGTCAACAGCTGACATCCGGCGGCCGGTTACGTATTGGAGCCTCGCCCTACCAACCACTTCATCTCTCCCTCCTTGGAGCATAAGGACGATTATAGAGCAAAAAAAAGAACCCCAGCTTCCTTTCGGAACCTGGGGTTCATAACTCTGGCAATGTCCTACTCTCGCACAACCTATAGAAGCACTACCATCGGGGCTGCAGCGTTTCACTTCCGTGTTC
>JAFAIO010000216.1 GCA_019236675.1 Verrucomicrobiota bacterium | reverse complement strand
TCTGCGAATTCCGCGAACGGACTTCAGCGCGGGCATGAGTTCGTCCAGAATAGACATCTAGCGCCGAATCATCGCGTGTAGCCGCCTCTGTTGCAAGGGGGAGGGGTGTGGCGACGCGGCGCAGGGGCGATACGGCGATACGGCGATACGGCGATGCGGCGAAGGGGCGAAAGGGTTGATCGAAGCCGCAGACCGGTAGGGCGAAAAACTCGGCGCGCACAAGTCGGAGAGTCGTGGTCAGCGCCAACCGCGCCGAGTTTTTCGCCCTACCAACGCCTGGTTTCGCAGGGCCCACACGCCCACACGCCCCGCTAGCTCCCTTCGGTGGCGAACTTCTCCCGGATTGCCGTGATCAAAAAGCCGTCCTCGCTCCGAACCACTTGCGCTCGAAAATAACAGACACCGCTGACTGCCTTACCTCGGTTCCGCACAGTGAAAGAGACTTTGAAGCTGACTTCATATCCTTTTCCCTGATTTGTGGCATTGACCAATGGCGTACCTAACAATTGATATTGGCGAGAGGGCCACTTGTGATTGTAATCCTGCAACTCCCGCAAAATAGACTCGTGGGTGCATTGTCCGTTTTCGAAATAGTCGCAGGGTGAGGCGTAATAGTCGGTCTGCCCTTCGCCTGAGCCGCTTTCACCGGCTCGAACGAACTCGGCGATGAATCGCGCTAGAGACCCGTTGTCTTCATTTTCTGAGTAGGTGGTGCTGCCGGTTTCGTCTTGATCCGCTACAATCAGTACGGTTGAGCCTTTGGCTGATTGAAACACTTGTTGGTCGGTTAACACTTCTTGCCGGTTGGAGGGCGTGAAATCGGGAATAACCTTGCGAAGGAGCGCTTGAGCATCGTTGATCGGAATCGCGAAGTTAATCCGCTCCGGAAGAGCCCCGTTTTCTTTTGCGTACAGCAGAGAGTTGATTTTGGCGACCACGATTCCCACCACCTCTCCGTGATTGTTGAGCAGGGGCCCACCGCTGTTCCCGGGATTAACATTGGCGTCGATTTGAAATAAGCGAGTGCCGCCACTATGCCCTTCTCTCACAGCGTTGACCTTACCATCGGACGCCGAGAGAGCCGTTCCGAGCTCGCTTGGCAACGGATATCCTAATACTGTGACGGAATCGAGGACTTGGACCGTGTCGGAAGAGGCGATAGGTAGCGCCGTCAAATTCCGGAGCGATACTTGAAGGATCGCGAGATCTTTCTCTTGATCGGTAGTGACCAAGCGAGCAGAAACAGCCTCACGTCCCGGAACTGTGATCGTAATTCGAGTTGCTTTCTTGATGACGTGGTAATTCGTCAAGATGTAGCCGTTCTGTTGAATCACGAAGCCGCTGCCGCACATCGACGCGGCGGTCTCTGAGCACAGCCAGAAGCAAAGAAGAACGGCGCCAAGCAAAGTCGCCGGGACAGGATACCACCAGAACAACAGCCACCGTTCCGGCGCCTTCTGACTGGAGGTGAAAGTATCGGTTGGCATAGGGAAATTGATCGAAGAAAAGATCCGGTATTTACCGAATAGACGTCGCCGCAGTGACCGATTGCAGGCGTTGCCGTTGCCTAGGGGACGGTAGGGCTCCTTCCACTCCTTCCGCTCCCGGCGTTGCCGGCGCTCCCGGCGCTGGTGGCGTTCCTACCGGGGCACACTGGGAGCCAGAAGGGTCGAGAACGCCTGTTCGTCCCATGGCTTGGCCAGTTGATGCAGCAAAGACTTTGCTTGGAGCGGCGCTAGATCCGGATAGATCGACAAAATCCGAGCGAGAAAGGCGGATCCGTGGGGTGCGGCAAAACTGCTACCGTGCATCCGGCGTCGCTTACCCCCTTTCCACGCTGCCTCAAAGCCAGTCCCACGTGCCACAAACTCAACCAGGTTCCCCGGTTTGAAGTAGAAATCTTCTTTGTCCTTTAGTTCACCGTAATTGACCGTGATTACAGATGGGAAATAGCCGGGCCATTCCGGCCGGGTGTAATCGTAATTATTGCAAGCTGCTACCACGTGGACGCCTTTTAGATACGCCAGATCGACCCAGGCTTTGTATCGATGAATATGTTCCGCCACTCCGCAACCGAAGCTGCAATTCAGAATTTTGTAGCCGCGATCCAATGCCAGATTCACTCCTTCGCAGATTATATCGGTGCGAGAAGCGTTGTTCTCATTTAGAACCCGGAAACTACCGATCTCCGCTTCAGGAGCCAATGAACGGATAATAGCTGCCACGGCCGTTCCGTGCCCGAACAGATCAGTGCCGTCCCCGGGCCGGACCACCACCTGTAGGTCACTGCCGATCACATGAATGTCGTCTGTTAATCGCAACCCGTTTAAGTCCGGATGACTAACCTCGATCCCGGTATCGATCACCGCAATCTTGATATTTCTACCGGTTCCGGTCGTTAGAGCCTCACGAGCTTGCTCGACCGTGATCCAAGAGCTGGTTTTCATCAGTTCGCTTCCCAACCGATGGCGGTACGCAGCAGCCGGTAATTGACTAAATCGGTGAGAATCAAGGCGGCTCGTTTGACCGCATCGAGACTGCCCATGCTAAAACCGGACGGCGTGTCCGCAACCGGCACTGAACGCCCGCCCTCGTGGCGAACATTGATCAACTGGACGCACGAGATCACGCCTTGGCAAGCGTTCAAAATATAGAACGGCACCACTATCATGCCATAAGTCATGACGTGCAGTTTCTCGTCCAAAAGACCGCTGTGAAGTTCGTTCCGATAAACTTCGTTCTCCGCAAACCCTTGTTCACTGATGAACGAAGTACTGACGATGCCCGCGCTAAGCGGTTGTTTGAATCCCATGATATCGGCGGCGTGTGGACCTGAGGCGTAAGAGACCACCAAGTGTTCCTTTGATTGGTCCAGGATCCATACACTACCCTCGTCGGCTCGCACCGCTGCGAACACGTCGCGGAGCAGACTCCCGGCATGGAAATCCAGCAAACTAGGAAAATTTTCCGGGGTAATCAGCTCCGCCATTTTCTGTAGGCGTTCCTTCAGTGAAGTGCGGAGGGGCGCAAATCGTTCGTCCGGCAGGAAATTGAGGCGAGTAGACATCGGGCGGTGAGAAGTGGGAAGTGAGAAGTGTTTGGTAAGACGGAGCCGACGCCTGTACCCTACGATCTGCAGCGGTCCGGGTCCACTTCGTCTACTGAGTCTACTCAGTCTACTAGTTTGACACGCTCCCTGGCTCCTAGATTCTAGCTCCTGGCTCCTTCCTCTTTTGCGTAGACTTTCTGGTCAGCATCGCTATCCTGGGCAGGTCAGTGTCGGTATGACGAACCAAGACGATTTGACTGTCGCCCGCGCAGCGCTAGGCGGCGATTCAGCGGCTGTCAATGCGGTCCTCGGTGAGTTACCCTACAGCTTGGCTGTCCTGCTATCGAAATGTACCGACTCAGATTCCGAGGAAAAAGCTCGCGAAATTGTTGAAGATCTCCCCGGCGACCTGTTAGCCGGTGTCGACCGTGACGGTAGAACCGTCAAGCTTTTGGAGATGTATCAAGGCCGCGCGTCCTTGAGGTCATGGATTACGGTCGTGGCTCTCTCCCGATTGAAAAGCTGGTGGCGAGGTCCAGGGTATCGGAGGCGCGAGAGAGGAGTTGAGCCGCACCAGGACCAAGGCGTCTCGCCGGCCGAGAGAGGTGATGGCTCCGATGGAGAGCCGTATGATAGTTCGGATGTGCTCGCTCTTTTGGCTGACGCCTTAACCGATAGCTTAAGAAGTCTAACCCCTCGGGAATCGGTCTGTCTCCGCTTGGTCTATTTACACAGTGTTGAGCAACAACGTCTCGCCAGGATGTTTGGCTGTCATGCGGCCACGATCAGCCGCGACCTTGACCAGACCAAGTCCGCCATTAAACGGCGTTTACTTTGGAACCTTAAGTTGCTTGATCCTTTCTTAGAGATTACTTGGGATGATTGTGTAAGGCTTTGTGCGTCGGAATCGATTTCGATTTTCGATAGCTTTTGAGGCTGCCCGGCAAAATTAGGACATGGACGAAGAAGATCAATTCAGGACCTTGTTTGGGTTCCTGGAACGGTTCGAGACCGACGTCAGCGGTCGATCGGCTGACTCTCTCGATGTCGAGATGGAAGCAAAAATCCGCGGATTAGCGGCCGGGACACTAGACAACAGCGAACGTGAAGAGGTTTTGGAACAAGTCTCCCGCAACAGAGCCGGCCTAGAATTGCTAGCCTCGTGCCTTCGCAATTAGGCTGTAAGCCTAATTCCTAGTCGTAATCGTCCTCGTCCTCGAGACCGCATCGCCCAGCGTTTTCTATGCACCTTCGATTCCACCTGTGGAACCGTCGGCGAGCGAAAAATCGGGATGTGCCGTTCAGAACCCAAATCGAGGACGAGGACGAGCACCGGGAAGCGCCTCCTCCTAGCTCCGAGCTCCTAAATTCTAGCTCCTATAAATTTCCTGCAATCGCCGCGTAACCGGCAGTCCTTCTTAGGGAGCGAATCGTTTGTTTCCCAAGGAAAAATTGAATGAATGCACTTTGTATGTTTAGGGACCGCGACCAATTTCGCGCGCTGCTCCATTTTTCGGATGACGCGTCTGCGGAAGCGTTTGGCCGAATGGCGGACGATCTTCCTGCTGAATCCGATGATCGGTTGAGGGCGCTCGCGGATGGAGAGCTAAGTTTTAACGAGCGAAACTACCTGCTCGAAGAGCTCGTTGATAACCCGGAATTGCTGAAGCGATTGGCGGAACTTCTCCACGATAAAGTGTCGCGGGAGGATGAATGAGTCACCCTCGCATTTTTGGATCGAGGCCGAATTCCCGCAACTATGCTGGCTGGCAAACGTCCTTTCTAGTGACCGTGCTGGCGCACCGCGAAGCTCAGGCAATTTTGTTTGCGATGAACAATGAAGCAGCAACCTGATTGAGCGGAGCGACCCAGATTAATAGCATGACAGAAGAACAACAGTTTCGAGCCGTACTTGGTTTTCTCGGCAGAATGGGCGGCGAGGTCTCGGGCCGGATCGCCTTGGATCCTGAGTTAGACGACCGTCTACGTTTGTTGGCGGAAGGCTCATACTCTAGGAGCCAACCGGATCAAGATGCTATCCTGGTCGACATCGCCACGGATTCCGAAGCCGTAGGCCGGCTGGCCGAATACTTGCGGCGATAGGGTACCCGTTGAAGCCAGGAGCTAGATTCTAGCTCCTAACTCCTGGACCGATTACTGACCGACTGATTACTAATTCCTTTCAGGCCCTAGTCTCCGTGTATAACGCTCCAGATGGTATTCAACGCGTTACCTTCGAGCCGGTTGTTGACGTATAAAAAGAGCGGTTTCACATCTTCCTGCGGGAGGTCAAAAATCAGGCGGCGAGCTGCGCTCCGTGCGTCCTCGTTTACTTCGCGGGTCTCGCTATAGGGGCTGAAAATCTGAACTGCCCGTTCGTATGGTCTCCCGCGCCGCAAAAGGAAGCGGGCGACTCGAAAATCCGCGGTGAAAATGCCGGCACGTTCAAGCTGCTCGCTGACTTCCGGCATGTAAGACCATTGGCTTAAAACGTGAGCAACTCCATGTTTTGCCAGTACTTCCAAGTACCCATCCGTGAAGAATTTTTCGGTCCGGATTTCGACGGAATAACGCCAGCCCGGCGGTAAAGCTTGAAGAAAGTTATCCAGCTGGACCAGAAAGTAGTCTTCGCCCGGGAAATCGGCGGGGCGAAACTCAGCGAACTCGAAGACCAAGGATCCGATTTGCTCGCGATACGGTTCTAGAAGCCGAACGAATGAATTGTAACAGAGCTCGGCATTCAGAAAATTTGGATTTAACTGCCCCTTTCGATCACCGAATCGCGGCAACTTAGGAAACCGTCTAAGGGTGATTTCATCGGTAACCTTCCAGGTGAATTTAAAAGAGGTGGGGACCTGACCGATGAGCTTTTCTAAATAACGTTCTTCAGGAAATCGATAATACCCGGCATCGACACAAACACTCGGGAAATACTGGCTGTATTCGTGCAGACATTCCTGTTCGAACCGGCTTTTTGAGAATCGGGAACGGTTCTCGTAGTTAGCCCGGTCATAGAGCATCCCCAGCCAGCCCTCATATTTCCATGAGGACGTGCCGATATACATTTGAGCTTGTGCCAAAGCCTTCAGCCGGGCTGCCAGACGGTCCCGATCGAAAGCCGCGAACAGATCAAGCATGGGGTACGGTCGGCAGGGCGGAGAGCCCAGTCAACGGGCCGCATCGATGCAGGCGCCCGATCCAGTCGCCGCTCGTCGGTTTTTTTGGTGCGCTGAGCTTGCTTCAAGGTTACAAGTAACCAAATCCTCGTTTGTTCGTCTTTTCCCGTGAGTACGCTATGAAAAAATTCGTTTTAATTCTTGGGCTCGTATTTGCGGTAAGCCTGCTTGCCCAGGCGCCTGCAAAAGCCGGGTGGTGGATCGGTTTTCCTTTGCCGCTGCCGGTTCCCGTACCCGTCTATTACGGTCCAGGTGCTTCTTGGTATGGTCCAGGCTATTATGGAGCGGGCTACTATTGGGGACCTTACGGTTACCGCTGGTACGGCCATCCCTATTGGCACGGTCGTTACTGGGCTCACGGACGCTGGTACTGGAGGTAAGTGAGTCGAAGGAGCAGGAATCCAGGAGTCAGGAGCCAGGAGGCGGTTGGGTCGGGCTCGTGCCTGCCTGCTGTCACCGCCCTCCTGACTCCTGGTTGCTGGCTTCTAATGATGCTGCTCTTTGCCGTCGGCGTGATGATTCTGGCTCCTGGCTCCTTCATCGTCACAGCGTCTGAGCCAGAAACCCGCCGTCCACTCGTAAATCCGTCCCCGTTACAAAGCCGCTCGCAGCGGAGCTAGCTAAAAAGACGGCTGCTCCCGCCAATTCATCCGGCCGGCCAAATCGCTTCATCGGGGTGTGACTCAGGATAGCCTGGCCTCTTTCGGTCGGGGTACCGTTCTCGTTGAAAAGCAGGCGACGATTTTGCTCGCCTGGGAAAAACCCGGGAGTAATGGAATTCACACGTACCCCGTAAGGCGCCCACTCACGGGCTAAGAATTGTGTCAGGTTGAGGAGGGCCGACTTGGCCGCGGCGTAAGCCACCACTCGCGACAAAGGGACATGGGCGGCGATACTAGCGATGTTGATAATGCTGCCTTGGCCAGCCTCTTTCATAGCCGCTCCAAACTCCTGACAGGGCAGGAAAGCTCCGGCGGTCAAATTAAGATCAAAGCTAGCGCGCCAATCGTCAGCTGGAATCTTCTCGAATGGCAGGTCGGCGGTAACGGTAACCTTAGGATCGTTTCCGCCGGCTGCATTCACGAGGATTGTGGGCGCCCCCCATTGTTGGATGATCTTCTCTTTTGCGATTTTTAACGAATCGCGATCCAGTGCGTCCGCGAGAAAAAAATCAGCCGTGCCGCCCAGTTCTCGAATTGCTCTAACCCTGGCCTGGCCACGTTCTGGATTCCGCCCAAGCACGGCGACGGTGGCGCCAGCGCCAGCCAAAGCTTCGCCAATCGCTCCGCCGAGAACGCCGGTTGCGCCGATGACCACTCCCACCTGGCCAGCAAGATCAAACAAATCCTTTTTCATGATCCCTTAGTGGATCACGTCCGCTGGGAATTACTAGTCGAGGGAAGCGGAGGAAATTTCACCACAAAGACACAAAGGACACGAAGATTGGATTTTGCACCTTACCCATAAGACGGGCCAATTTATCAGGCTTTCGGCGTATGGGGGGATTGTTCGTAAGTGGAATTGCAGCAGTCGCGTTCCGGACGAAAAGCTAACCGATAAACATTTAGGTGTTATGCTTAAGACAACTTTCGTTCTACCAATCTTCGCGCTCTTTGTGTCTTTGTGGTGAAATCCTCCGTGTTCTCTGTGCCTCTGGGGTGAATTCGGTTGCTAAAATCCGTTAAGCGATTAGAGGCTTTCGCAGCTCAAAGAGTTCAATCGACAAACCGCTTATGAAACTCGAAGGAAAAACGGTGCTCATTACGGGGGGAGGCCAGGGGATTGGCCAAGGGATCGCTTATCGATTGGCCGAAGACGGCGCAAATATTGTCATCGACTATGTAGGGAACCCGCAACCGGCGAACGAGACCGTCGCTCAAATTGAGAAACGAGGACGGAAGGCTTTAGCCGTAGATGCCGACATCTCGTCGGTCGACCAGATTCATAGTCTGATGAAGCAGGCGGTCGACTACTTCGGCGCTGTCGATGTGCTCATCAACAACGCGGGCGTAGAAAAGCATGCCTCGATCTGGGAGGCATCCGAGCGCGATTACGATCTGGTATTGAATATCAATTTAAAAGGCGCCTACTTCGCCAGCCAGGCGTTCGTTCAGCACCGCATGGCCGCGAAAAAACCGGGCAAGATTATCAACGTCAGCTCCGTCCACGAAGATTTGCCATTTCCGCATTTCACTTCTTATTGTGCTAGTAAAGGCGGCATGAAAATGATGATGCGGAACCTTTCGATCGAACTGGCGCCACACGGAATCACAGTAAATAACATCGCCCCCGGCGCGATCGAGACACCGATTAATACCGCTCTTCTGAATGATCCGGTTAAGCTGAAAGGGTTGCTGGAAAATATTCCGCTGGGCCGGCTGGGGCAGGTGAGTGATGTCGCCGGCGTAGCGGCCTTTCTGGCATCCGCAGACTCTGATTACATCACCGGCGCTACCATTGTCATCGACGGCGGCTTAACCTGGAACTATAGCGAGCAATAAGTTCGGTGAGAGGTGGTTCACTTGGAGCAGGACAACTTGTTTGGGCGTGGCGCACGGTAAGGGGTAATGAGTAAGCAGTAAGCAGTAAGCAGTAGGCGGTAAGCAGTTCAGTATCCGGCCGCTTGGCAAACCGATTACTGACACACTGATTACTGATTACTAGGCCTTTGGCGCTATCAATCACGATCACTTCTCACGCGACCCGTTATGGACCTCATCAGCCCGCACCCCCCGCAAAAGACAGCGGATTTGTTGGAATCGTTTCTTTCTGGAAAAGGAATGAAAATCTTTGCCCGGATCGATCAGGCCGCTGAGGCTGCCGCCGTCGGCTTGGAACTGCGGCCCACCATCCTGCTTCTCTTTGGGAATCCCAAAGCAGGGACCCCGTTGATGGAACAATACCCAAATCTCGCTCTGGAGCTTCCACTGAAAGCGTTGATTTGGGAAGAGGCCGGCAAAGTTCATGTGACCTTCAATGGCCCAGATGAACTGCGTGAGCGATATAACTTACCGTTCACGCCGTTTGAGGCGTTGCCAGGGCTGCTAAAGAGCGCACTTGGCCTCTAAGTGAGGGGTGAGAGGCCTGCCCTGGAACCCTGTGAAAGGTGAAAAGTGAAAGGTGAAAAGTTACCACCCATTCAATCAATCACCGTTCCGGGGTTCTTGGACGTTGCGTCTGTCTAAGTCCGCCCTACATGCGTGCCCGCTGCCAAAAGGAATGCCGCACGCCTCCGGTCCTTTCACTTTTCATAGAGTTGCCGGCCAGGCTTCTCACAGCGAATCCCTAAATCTCCCAGGTCAACGCTGTCTCCGCCCGCTCGAGAGAGACAAGCTGAGGACGGGTGGCGTGGCGAACCGCGTGCATACCTCCCATCACATTACTCAGGCGTTCAAACCCTTCGGCCTCGAGTAGGCTTGCCGCGATTGAACTGCGGTAACCGCTCCCGCATAAAATGATTAGAGGCGCGTTGTGCGCAAAGCCGCCCGCGCGTTGCGAAAGCCGCGGCAAGGGGATATTCAGCGCACCTTCCAGGTGGTCCTGAGTCCATTCTTGCGCAGATCTGACGTCCAGAACCGTGGGGCGGTGCCCGCTACCCAACAATTCAGCAAAATCTCGAGCCCCAATCTGGCTGATTTGTAGGGTTTCGCCTAGGTCATCTGCCGGAACAAACCCCATGACCTGGTCAAAGCCGATCCGGGAGAGCTCGAGCCGGGCGCGCTTTACCTCCGCTTCGTAGTCGGCCACTAATAAGATAGGCAGATCCGGGTTAACAAAGAACCCGCACCAAACCGCGAACGAAGGACTGGCGATCCCAATATTCAAACTACCCGCAACGTGGGCATCACCGAACAAAGCCGGGGCCCGCAGATCCAGAACGGTTGCACCCTCGTGCCTGAGCGCATCGAACTGGGAGATTTCAAGGCGCTTGATTTCAGGCAGTCCGGAAAAGGGTGGGGCGCCCTGCAGATTGATCGTCACTGAACGGCTGAAATAAGGTGGGCGATCTGGCAAGTTGTTAACCATGGCGTCGACAAATTGCTGCTGGTCGTTCAACTGCAGAGCCCAGTTCGTTGTCATCTCTTGACCGATGGTAGTGAACGGCGCCGAAGAAATCTGGCGGCCGCACAAAGACCCAGCCCCGTGCGCGGGATACACCTTCGTTTCAGGCGGAAGTTTTAGAAGTTTGTTGAAGAGCGAGTCGTAAAGGTGAGTGGCCAGGTCGGTAGCGGGTAGTTCGCGATCCCGTAGGTCAGGCCTGCCAACATCGCCTGCAAAAAGTGTGTCACCCGAGAACACCGCCACCGGGCGTCCCTGTTCGTAGGCACACAAACAGACACTGTCTGGCGAGTGACCCAGCGTATCCAAAACCATGATCTCAAGCGAGCCCACGTTGAAACGGTCACCTTCTTTGAGATCCTGATGAGTGAAGCTGGCAGGAGCTTTATCCGAGATAAAAATTGATGCGCCGGTGCGCGCCGCCAACTCGGCATGACCGGCCACAAAATCCGCATGCGGGTGCGTCAGAAAAATGGCTTTCAGAGGCAACTTGTTCCTAACCAGATAATCTAAGTAGCCATCCACCTGCCGTTCGGGATCAATGACGATCGCTTCGTTGTCCGATGTCACGATGTAAGACGCATGCGCCAGTCCAGTAACAAAGAATCGTTCGACTTGCATAGGTGGCCTGTGGTGTGGTGATTGGGTGCCAGGGGGGCTAGAAAGTAATCAGTGATCAGTACGACAGTAATCAGTAATGTCAGAGCGGCGTTGCTTGCAAGGACTGAACGTAGCCGAATCCATTACTGATTACTGCTTCACTGATCACTGATTACTTCTAGCCACCTCTCACCCGTCACTTCTCACTTTCAAAGTCCCATCCCGCAATAGCATCCGCCACGCCCTCCAGCGATGAATACCTCGGTTGATAATCGATAAACCGTTGGGCCTTGGCGATGCTGCAATTTGGGCTATGCGCAATGTGGTCCCAGGTCGCCGCAGCTTCTTCCGGAGAAACTGTTTCTTTCCACTGTTCCCAGGATTGAAACGTGAGATCGGCTTCGCGCCCGAATTGCGCTG
This sequence comes from Verrucomicrobiota bacterium, assembly GCA_019236675.1. GTDB lineage: Bacteria > Verrucomicrobiota > Verrucomicrobiia > Chthoniobacterales > JAFAMB01 > JAFAVN01. The sequence goes on along the minus strand of JAFAIO010000216.1, from coordinate 1,429 downwards.
CAATTTCTTCCGCATAGCCTCGCAACGACAAAGCCGCTGGCGAGACCACGTGAAAATTTTCTCCGATGGCCGTTCCTCGGTTGATCAGGGCTTGGCAGAACGCTTGAGCGACATCATAGGCGTGAACGTGGTGAACCGTTTCCAGCCCAAGATTCGGCAATGACACTTGTTCGCCTCGAGCCAGTTTTTTGAACACTGCCGGATTGAAATGTCCGGCGGGGTTCAACGGGTTCCACCCCGGACCGACGATGTGTCCGGGATGCAGAACCGTTGCCGGGAAATCATGTACCCGCGCCTCTTCTAACAGGTAAGCTTCGATCGCGGCCTTCTGTATCCCATATTCACCAAATGGTCTGCGCGGTTGTTCCTCGGTCGTGGGTACCAGCACACTCGGACCATGAACCCAGATCGTCCCGCAATGCAGGAAATGCTGAACTTTTCCGTTCAACGCCGTGACCAGTTGTTGGGCGCTTTTTAGCGTGAAACAAATGAGGTCGATCACGACATCCGCGTTTAACTCCGCGATCTGCCTGCCAAAGCTCCCGCTTCGCTCCGCTGCCTCCCGATCCACTTTAATCCGTCGAACAGACCGCCAGGCCGGATGCGACTGATAAGGTCCTCGTTCGCCGCGGCTGACCAAAATCACCTGATGGCGCGCCGCCACCAGCCGAGGGATGAGATAAGTTCCAATGTGCCCCGTTCCGCCGATTACCACGATGAGCATACGGAAAAGAAACGACCTACAGAAAATGGCAAACGGAAATCAGTTCAGAGTTTGCGGTTTGCCGTTGGCAACACCTCTCCCATAAGTCTCATCAGTCCCATGAACCCTGTTGGGCCGAAGGACTTCGGCGAGCTCAGTCGAGTCGCTTTGCGGAGGCCGATCCCATCTCCACCACCTCCAAACGCCGGGCGCAACCGAGAACCTCGCAACCACTCAACCGCGAACCGCGAACTCTACAGCCGTTTCATGGGATAGCTCCGGATACGTCGCTTTGGCGAAACTACCTTGAGGCAACGAATGAACAGATAGAAGCCGGCGAATAGAAACGCCAGAATGAAAAAAAGCAGAACCAACGTCCGGGGCGTACTCGTTTCGCCGTACAAGAAACCGGCCATGATACTGGCTGTTCCCAAGCAGATGATACTACCGATCCCATTTGCTAGTACCAACCCACATTTGCGAAGAAAAGTAAGATAGATTGAACCCAATTTTCACAAGGATACTGCCGTATCATATGAGTCGCAAGGGATACGAAAGCATGAGTTCCCGCTAGTCAGGCCCACGCGATTTTTTCTGTGTCGTTTTTATAGAGACGTCTCTCTTGTGGAGTTGATCCGTCGTTACACTAAACCTTCTCGACGAGACACATGGCCTGTTTTCGGTTTCCAGGCATTGCTTCCCTGGCTAGGCTTATTTAACCCACAG
>JAFAIO010000021.1 GCA_019236675.1 Verrucomicrobiota bacterium | reverse complement strand
GAGCAAGATCGGCAGCATCGTTCCCAAAGCATCGGGGTTTAAGGAGGGTGATCATGTGGTCGTCGCACCGGGCTGGGGCGATGGCACGTGTCGGCATTGCCAAATTGGCAATGCTCACATTTGCCCGAATGTGCGTTGGCCGGGATTCGGACCGGTGGGAGGATTTGCAGAGTTCATCCCCGTCCCGGCGCGCTATTTGATCAAAGTTGACAGTCGACTGAAGTTTGAGGAATTGGCGCCGCTTACCGACGCAGGACTCACACCGTATCGCGGCATCAAGAAACTGCGCGATGCCGGCGCCCTCGGCCCTGACCGGGTTTTCGGTGTGTTTGGCATCGGTGGGCTTGGCGGATACGCCATCCAGTACGCGAAGCTCCTGGGGAGCGGCGCGAAGGTGGTCGCTTTCGGGCGCAACGCCGAGAAGCTCAAAATAGCGATGGAGTATGGCGCCGACCACGTCATCGGTGTCAAAGGCAAATCAACAACCGAAATCGCTGAGGAACTGAACCAAGCAGTCGGCCAGAAAGACTTGGACGCCGTCATGGACTGCGCGGGTGCCACGGAGATGATGCAATTGGCCTTCGACCTGCTATCGATCAGCGGCCACTATGCCGACGTAGGCTTGGTCGGCGATCGCATCGATATACCGCTATTCCCGCGGGTGCACCGCGAGCAGACTTTTCATGGCTCGTTTTGGGGCAACTACACGGACCTGAGCGAGGTTATGGCGCTCGCCACCGACAACAAGATTCGTCACGTCATCAAGCCCTTCCAATTCAATGAAATCAATGAGCAGCTTGAGTTGCTCAGAAAGGGCGAGGTTGTGGGTAGGGCCGTGATGGCGTTCTGAATGCAGAAGAGTAACAAATCACCATCAACTAACAAAGTGACAGTTTAAATCCGAAAATAAATCAGAATGAAAATCGCTAAAAATCTATTTGCCGGAGGCCTGGTAGTTGCCAGCGCCTTTGCCAGTGTTGATCAGGCACAATCACAGCAACAGGCTGTGAAGAACATCGTTCTAGTTCATGGCGCTTTTGCCGACGGCACGAGTTGGGGAAAGGTTATTCCAATCCTGGAAGCCCGCGGGTTCCATGTGGTCGCCGTGCAAAACCCGCTGACTTCGTTAGCAGACGATGTTAACGCCACTCGCCGGATCTTGGCATTACAGGACGGTCCGGTTATCCTAGTGGGTCATTCGTGGGGCGGTGCTGTTATCACAGAGGCTGGTGATGACCCGAAGGTCGCTGGACTCGTCTATGTTGCAGCGTACGTTCCCGACGTCGGTCAGTCAGCAAACGAGACCAGTGCCCCTTTCGGTCCTACGCCGGGACAGCAGGCGATCCAAGTCGATGCTCAAAAATTCGCCTCTATGTCGGCAGAGGGGATTCTGAACAGTTTTGCAGACGGCCTACCGTTGCCGGAGCGTCGCCTGGTTCTCGCGGTCCAGGGGCAGATCTACGGCCCGATGTTTGACGAAAAGTTAACCCACGCCGCTTGGAAATCGAAGCCATCCTGGCATGTAATATCCGCAAAGGACCGAACGTTGAGTCCCGCCATGGAAGAAGCTGGCGCCAAGAAGGCGAACGGAAGGGCTATCTCGCTACCGACCTGCCACGTCGCCATGCTGCAGGAACCGAAAAAGGTGGCCGACCTCATAACTGAAGCAGCGAACGATGCGGTCAAGCGGCCGAATTGATTAGCCAGCAAAATTAGGAAATAACTATGCAATCATCAGGATTTAGCACACTTAACCCTTCCACAGGGGAGGAGATCGAAACGTTCTCTTTCTACAACGCCTCCGAGATCGAAGAAGTGCTCGTCCGTGCGGAAAAGAGCTTTCAATGGTTTCGAAGGGTCCCGGTGCATCAACGAGCGGAGCTTCTCTCACATCTCGCTTACACGCTGAGAAAGAACAAGAGCCGGCTGGCGAAAGTGATCACGACCGAGATGGGTAAAATTCTCTGGGAAGCTGAAGCGGAGGTCGAGAAGTGCGCGTTGGAGGCGGATTGGTATGCCGAGCACGGACCACAAATGCTGGCCGATGCGCCGGCTCCGACTGGCCGCGTTAATGCATACGTTTCGTATCTGCCTCTTGGGCCGATCCTGGCAATCATGCCATGGAATTTTCCCATCTGGCAGCTGACGCGCATGGCCCTGCCGACAATGCTGGCCGGTAACGTTGTGCTGGTAAAGCACTCTCACAACACACAGAGAAGCTCGCTCGAATTTGAGCGAGTGATGGGAGAAGCCGGTTTTCCGGAAGGCGTGTTTCAAAATCTAATTCTAAGGACCGAAGATATCGTCGGTGTTATCAATGACCCACGGGTCCAAGGGGCTTCCGTAACGGGGAGTGTGCGAGCAGGCTCCGCTGTCGCTTCAGAGGCCGGGAAAGTGATTAAAAAGACCGTGATGGAACTGGGCGGATCTGATGCCTTTATCGTCTGTGAAGACGCGGATATCCC
>JAFAIO010000483.1 GCA_019236675.1 Verrucomicrobiota bacterium | reverse complement strand
GCAGCGAATAGTCCACAATCACATCCCGAGATTCGGGAGGATAGACCCCCGGTTTCCCGTCTAGCCATTCTTTCATCAATGCCGAATCCGTGAAATAACTTTTCTCTAGCGGCGCCCACAGTCCCTCTTTAAAGAGTGCGACGCGTTTCGGGTCACTAATGTATTGATAAAACTCGAAGGTTTGGTCCGGATATTTGGTGGCGGCAAAGATCACTTTCGGGACACTGAGAATAATCGTGAGCGGCTCTTTAAAATAAGGCAGCGCTCCAATTCCCCACTTAATATGAAGCTGACTGAAATCGATGACGCGCCACATTCCATTGAAGGTCATAGCGATCTTGCCGGTCTGCATCAGGATATCCGCTGAAGGTAAAGTCTTATTCTGGGTCGGCCGGGGCGCAATGTGATCGACAAAGATGGCATCACGAAGCTTTTGCAGAACTTCCACTGCTTCCGGCTTATTGATCAGAGGCTCGGTACCGTCTTCGTTCACCAGGCCGCCTTTGTTACTATAGATAAAGGTTAGATAACCCCACCAGTCTTGAGGCAAAGACAGGCCATAGGTAACAATGTTATTCGGATCAAACTGCGGACTACTCGCATCATTGCCATTCTTATCCTTAGTTAGTTTCTTGGCCACCTGCACAAATTGATCCCAGGTCCAAGCTTGTTCTGCTTTCGAGGGCGGATATGCAACGCCGGCCTTGTCAAACAGTTCCTTGTTGTAATACAGAAGGATGATGCCTGTAGCCAGGCCAGTTCCTAGCACCTTCTTCCCGTGATCGAAGTGGTAATAGGCCGATTCCAGCAGACTCTTATCTGCAGGTTGTTTGGCAAAGTAAGGTGCTAGATCAAGCAATTTGCCCGCATCAGCGAACGGAAAAGCCTGAGCGTAATCCAAGTAGGCGATATCGGGTGGATTACCTGAGGCTAACATAGCCGATACTTTCTCGCCGTAAGCCTCGTAGGCGGTGTGCTGAGCGGTCACGTGAATGGTGGGATGGGTCGCATTAAAAGATTTCACGGCCTCTTCCAGCGCTTGTTTCTCGAACGGAGAACCCCAAAGGGTAAACTTTATTTCTGCCACATTTCCTTCTGCCCTGCCAGATGGCAGCAGACTTACATTCAGCAAAGCGATGCCAGCAAACAAGAGAAGCCAACGCCAAGGGCGGCGGCGATGGGAGGACCGTTCATGGGTCATCTGCATAACTATTTTTTTCCGGGTTTGAGTTCTGGTTAGTGAAATTCAGAAACGGAGCGCTTTGAACTCCTTGGTGCGGTTCGCCAGTGCGGTTTCCACGGGGAGTCGTTCCATGCTGCTGGCTCCGTAGAAGCCAGCACAATGCCGGCTTTGTTTGAACAAGGCGGCCGCGTCTTCAGGGTTAGCTAGCGGACCGCCGTGACCGATCACAATAATATCTTTCCGCACGCTCAGGGCGGCTTCCGCCCATCTATCCAGCAATCCGGCACAGGTAGTCAAAGGCGTGGCGGCAGTAGCTCCGATCGCTCCGCCGACGGTGGTCCCGAAGTGAGCGACTAACAAATCTGCACCGGCCTCGGCCATGGCTACGGCGTCACGCTCGCTGAAGATGTAGGGCGTCGTTAATAGCTCCTTTTGATGAGCCAGCTTGATCAGCTCTACTTCCAGCTCATAACCCATTCCAGTGTCTTCGAGCGTCTTCCGAAAATTACCGTCGATTACGCCAACTGTCGGGAAGTTCTGGATACCGGCAAAACCGATTCGTTTTAGTTGATCTAAAAATGAGTCAAAATCACAAAACGGATCGGTGCCGTTGACGCCGGCCAGTACAGGCGTCCGTTGCACTACCGGCAGAATTTCCATCGCCATCTCCAGGACTACCTCATTGGCGTTTCCGTAAGCCAATAGTCCTGCCGCCGAACCCCGTCCTGCCATGCGATAACGTCCTGAGTTATAGATCACAATGAGGTCAATGCCTCCTGCCTCTTCGCCTTTGGCAGAAATACCGATACCGGCGCCGCCCCCAATAATCGGTATACGGTCTCGCTTCATTTGCTGAAATCGCTCGATCAGCTTTGACCGCTCATGTCTGACGATGGTGATACCCATTCTTAATTCTGGAGTTGTAGATAGTTGGCGGCGATAGCAGCGCCGAACTCGGGGTCATTGATATGGAAGGGCAGCCGTTCCACCCGCCGGTTCTCGGTTGGCACGATCGCTTTTTCGATCGCTGCGAAAAGAGCTGCATCTGCTTCCGGATCGAAAAATGGCTTGCCGGGTGCGTCCAAAGCAGACACTCCTTTCTCCGGAATCAAGAACCGGATCGGCCCGTCACAACGGTTTAACCGTTCCGCAAGCCAGTGCCCCACCCGCTCATTCTCTGACGTAGTCGTTCGAACTAACGTAATAAACGGATTGTGTTGATAGAGATTACGCTGGCGATATTGACTAGGGAGAGTCGATGGCTCACGAAAATTGATCATGTCGAGCGCGCCGCATGAGCCTACGTAGGGGGTTCGCGTCTGCCGGGTAGCATCTAACCGATTCTCAGCGGCAGGGAAGGCGCCCCCGAACAACAAGTCGGTTATATCTGAGGTCGTGATGTCGATGAGTCCGGATAACAAACCGGACTCGAGCAAGTTCTCCATGGAACGTCCGCCGATGTTGGTTGCGTGAAATGCCAGGCAATCGAACCGATCCCGGAGCATCTCGGTCACGTGGCGAACGCAAGGAGTGGTGACGCCGTACGTCGTGAGCCCGATCGGAGGTCGCGCATCAACATCAGCAGGTAGATTTCCCAAAATCATTCCAGCCAAAGAATTGGCGGCGTTTCCCAGCACGATCCGTGAGATTCTGTTCAGTCCGGCAATATCCGTGACCGGATTGATCATCTGGATATCTGAGGTGCCGACGTAGGCCGTGACATCCCCGGATGCCAACGTAGAAACTAAGATTTTTGGGATACCGATCCGCAGCGCCTGCAAAGCTGGAGCGATAATCGCAGACCCTCCCGAGCCGCCGAGGCCGATCACTCCAGCCAAATCGGTTCGGCTGACCAGGAAGCTCCTGAATGCTTCGCTCATCGATTGGATGGCCTGCCCTCGATCCTCACAAAAGACCAGATCGGAATTTGTCGGATGATGGGCGGCGACTGACTCGCTCGAGACGTCGGCTTCCGAGCGCGCCTTCCGAGGGGCAATATCCACAAGTGAGGTCGCTATTTCCCGAGCTCGTAAGATTTCGCGAACATAATTGAGCTCTTCTCCCTTCGTATCAAGGGTTCCGACCACATAAGCTTTCCGAAGCTTCGGGTTTACTGAAAACGGTTCGTGCATGGGTCGAGGAAGGGATTCCAGCGACGCGCCGTTAAGCAATGGATGTGCCAGAAGAGGGTATCCAATGAACCACTTTCTTATGGTCCGAGGGAGACAATTGCAAAAAGAATACTAAATCGATATGGATTAGTTTGACCGGGACGGTTCTCTTGCTCAACTTGGGTAACTCAGTCTTCACGTTTCGAGTAATGTCGCCCCATCTTGAGTCCCCCATTGACCTCCCGTGACTACGAAAGAACCCCGCTACGAATTGGTGCCGACTAGCTCTCGTACGTCGCCAGAAAATGGCTGTTTTCTGTTGCCGGCGATGGCCGGGCTTTCGCCCGAAACGGTCGATCTTCTTGGCTGTTTACCAATCGCCAATGTCAACGCACAGCTAGTCGATTACTTGGCTACTCAAGACGGGAAAGTGAACACAGTCGAATTCGCGTGCGTCTTCGCCGCGGACCCTTTTTATGACCCTGGTCAACTGATTGATGACTTAGGCGCCGCCAACATTTCGGGTATTGCCAACCTTCCATCACTTGGGATTCTAGGCGGCAGATTTGCGGAGGTGATGTCGGCTTCTGGCTTTGATTTCCAACGGGAACTCCAATGTTTGGAGTTCGCTAAACGAAACGGGTTACGCGCATCGGCATTTATCTGGAACGAACAACAAGGAACTGCCAGCTTACAGGCACGAGTCGACCAGCTCATCGTTCATCCCGGCGGGTTC
>JAFAIO010000479.1 GCA_019236675.1 Verrucomicrobiota bacterium | reverse complement strand
AATGAGTTGGGACATGACCTCTATGCTTTTATCCATCTTTCCTTTCAAGAGTATTTCGCCGCTCTTTTCTTACGCGACTACGTCTCAGACCCGGACTGGCGGGATCTGGAAGCGGAAAATGCAAACCTTGGGACGAGTTTGACGGATCTCCGTGTTTACGCGTCTGATCCACTCTGGCGCGAAACGCTAATTTTCCTGTGGGAGAGTTGCTCCTTGGTATCGCCAGTTTTAGCACAACGACTGCTTGAGCGGCTCTTTGACTGGAAACGGGACGAAAAGCTTTGGGGAAATTTTCCGGTCCCGGACACGAGTGAACCGGCGCCGAACGACACTGCTGCCAACTGGCGTACGCTCCGAGAGACCGTGTTATTGGTTGCCTCCCTCGCAGTGAATCAGCATGTAACTCTGAGCGACGCCGGCCGCAGCGCCTTGCTGGAACGCGGCTGGAGATGGGAGCTTCTCAGGCAGGATTGGGCTGGCTCGATCCAAAACTGGAACGTTCTGCACGAAAACTTCGTTGCTAGAACTCTTCTGTCACGGCGTGTCTTGGTTGGTGCCGCCTCCAAAGCGCTAACGCCCGTCGCAAAGAAGCAAAAGGCTAATTCTTTGACACTAATAGGCTGCAGCGCCTTCCTAGATCCTGCCCCGCTCGCCGAGATAACCACGTTGCAGCAACTATACTTAAGCAACTCTAGCCCGACGATCGACCTGTCTTCGATTTCTTATTTGGCTAATTTGAGATTCCTGTTCCTGGATTGGTACACGCAACTGGCGGATTTGTCATCACTTAGCCGTCTATCCAAGCTTTCTGGGTTGGTCATCTCACATAGTTCTTTGTTAACCGACATATCAGCCATTGGTGAACTAAAGAACCTGGATTTCCTCCAACTTAGTTATAGTACGTCGCTGACCGACCTTTCTCCACTCGCGCATCTTCCCAACCTACTGATCTTGGATATTAGAGGTTGCGCCGCCCTTCATGATATCTCTCCGCTCGGCAAAATTAAAACTTTAATGAGGCTTGCTCTAGATGATTGCCGTATGGTGGATGATCTTTCGCCTTTGTTCGCACTTACCAATTTGATCGAGCTCACTATCACCGGCAGTACCGGAATCCAGCAGAACCAAATTGCCGCGCTAAAGTCGCTTCTGCCGAAATTGCAGGTCATCGAGTAGCCGCCGCGGTTGGGACACGTTTCCGCGCCAGCGCTTCAAAACAATCCCGCCAGTGTGGGATACAATGAGGGTGGACCCGCGATGACGCGGTTTCCTTTCCAGAGACCGTCATCGGCGAGGAAATCATTGATTGTTCCGCTTGCTGCCTGAACTACGGCCAAAGCACCGAGACAGTCCCACGAATTGATATGAGGTTCGACATATCCGATCAGCCGTCCGGCGGCCACGTAGCACAGCGCTAACGCGCCGCACCCTTCCCGATAAAACATTGATCCTTGGTTCAACAGGCGAGAAAAGATTGGAAGGAATTCCTCCGGCTTTACCCTCGGAGAATAGCCGACGCCGAGGATCCCGTCGGTCAGACGACTTGCGTTCCCGACGTGGATCGGGTTCCCGTTCAGGGTCCCAGGTTGGCCTCGAAAACCTTGAAACAGTTCCACGCGGGCCGGCCCATAAACCAAGCCCATCTGCAGTGTCCCATTGAGTACGAATGCCATGGAGACGCACCACCCGGCGAGACCGTTAATGAAAGGCTGGGTGCCATCGATAGGATCAACCACCCAAACGCCTTGACCTTCCGAAAACTCGGTACGGCCGGTCTCTTCGCCAAGAAACGCATCTTCTGGGAACTGGCTTCGAAGGCGGTCGCGAATGAGCATTTCAACAGCAAGATCCGCCTCGCTGGCCATGTCTTGCTCCCCTTTCTGCTTGATGGTCAGTGTTCCGAGGCGACGGAAATAATCGAGCGCAAGCTCTCCGGCCTCCTTAATAAGGCCAGAGGCGAATTCGTAGCGGGCAGTGAGGTCAGGCATAGCGGGAGTTTGAGAAGTTCAAGGAGTTCAAGAGGAGGAGCCAGGAGTCAGAATCCAGGAGTCAGGAGGTGTGGCACACGCTCTGCGGCGAAGCACTAGTCGCCAAATGCGCCTGATAAGTCGGTAATGGTGCATATATCCGCTTCGTTGTTGATTGTTGTCACACTGATTGCTGATCACTCTCAAGCGACTCCCTTAGGCGACGTGCCTTGCCCAACTCCTCCTGGCTCCTGAATTCTTGCTCCTGGCTCCTTCTTCCACAGCCATGCTGCTCCGCGTACTCCGCTGGAATCGCCATGGACTGCTTTTCTAATCGGTGTCTCAAACACGGTGGAAAAGGTATATCGGGCGATTAGCGCGGGGAGGTCGGCGTAAAGCTCGTCGATGTTGGACATGCCGCCACCCATCACAAAGATGTCGGGGTCAAGGGTGTTGACGACGATCGATAAGCCGCGAGCGACTCGGTCCATGTAACGTTGCCAAACCAATCGGGCGAGATGCTCGCCGCGGCGCATTTTCGAAATGATTTCTTTTGCCGCTAACTCGATTCCGGAGTGGCGTGCGTAATCAGCCTGAAATGCGCGGCCGGATACCCAAGTCTCCATGCAACCATGTTTGCCACAATAACAGGCTGATCCTGGGATTTCACTGGTGCTGGGATAGGGCAACGGGTTGTGGCCCCACTCGCCGCCGCTGTTGTTCGGGCCATGATGTGCCCGTCCATTGATGGCAATACCAGCTCCGGCCCCGCTTCCGAGGATCACGGCAAACACAACCTGATATCCAGCTCCAGCTCCATCCACGGCTTCCGAAGCCGCTAGACAGTCAGCATCGTTCTCCACCCGGATCTCTCTGCCTAGCGCGGC
>JAFAIO010000456.1 GCA_019236675.1 Verrucomicrobiota bacterium | reverse complement strand
CCCCTCCTAGCTCCTAGATTCTAGCTCCTGGCTCCTAGCCTCACCCTATCGCGCGACTCCCGAGATAGGCGTCAAACGTGAGCTTAATGACTCTGCCGGGGTCCAATTCTGGATACCTACATAACGCTTTGCCACTGGCATTTCTGGTCCGGCATGCAGGGTCCATAACTCCGCCCAAAGCGCATGTTCATCTCGGGTGATGCGTTGACCGACTCTCTCATATTCCGACCAAGACCTCACCATTGAGTAGAAGCGGAACAGATTTGGGTTGGTCATATCCTGATCCAATCGAGCGTTAAAGGCGCCATTTCTCAGAAATACCATTCTTAACTGAACCATCAGTTGAAAAAATCGAACGTGGTTTTCGGGTGCAACTTCGATCTCCATCGCGGTGGTGATGGGGCCGTCTTCCGGTTCAGGCAAGTAATGGATGGGACCCAAGGCCGGCAACGGGTGTGGGTCCAGATTGACGGCCGTTGAAAAATCGATGGACAAACGTTTCGCGGCGAGCGCGCTCAGGATTCCCATGGCGCTGGCGGAGATCAATGCCCATTGCACACCGAAGGTAGTGGCAACCACTCCCCAAAGGATGCCGGCCACTGAAACACCGCCTTGCGATACCATCATATGCGTGGCGTTTAGCCGGCCCCGGATCCAATCGGGTATCACTCGCTGTCCCGCTACCCACAGCTCGGACGCAGAGATCGTCCAGGCTGCGCCGGCGATCGCGGCTACCAAGAGAAAGACCTGCGGATTCCGTACGACTGCCATTAGCGCGTAGCTCACGGCTAAAACCACGCCAGTCAGCAGAGTCATCTGGTTTGGTCTCAGCCTCTTTCTTGCAGGTTCGAGAATGAAAATAGCGCCGGTCAACGACCCGATGCCCATGCAGGTAAAAACAAACCCCAGATGAACTGAATCAAAATGGAGAACTTTTAGCCCGACCACTGGAAGCAATGCCGGGGTCGCGCCAATCAAAATGCCGAAGATAAGATTTCGGAGCAAAAGAACTCGAACGCCTGGCGCGTAACGCATGTAACGAATCGCTCCGATCACCGAATCGAAGAAGCTTTCCAGGGGTGGCTGAAACGCGGCGGCGTCCTTTCGGGTCCAACTACTAACCGCGAAAAAGACGAGTACGAAAGCCGCAGCGTTGAGTGTAAATACGCCGCTGACCCCGAGCAGGGGGATTAACAGACCGCCAATCGCCGGTCCGATGATGCCGGCTAAGTTCATTTGCACTCCGCCCAGCGCGGTTGCCGAAGGAAGATCTTCCTTCCCAACGATTTCCGGAATTGCAGCTGAAGCAACCGGCGCCTGAAAGGCGAACCCGATTCCGAGTAAGAACACCCCGGCCAGCACGATTTCTGGCGTTAGCCGGTTCAAGAACCCGCAGATCGCTAAAAGTCCAGCGCTTATCGCTAACCAGCAGTTAAAGACCCTCAGCAATCGGCGTCGATCCATCAAATCGGCAAGCGCGCCGGCCGGCAGCGTAAATAAGAAGAAAGGGAGAGTGCTGAAGGTTGACATTATGGAGAGCAGAAAAGCGGATGCTCCCAAAGAATTCATCGCCCACGTCGCAGCCATGTCATGCGCGGTCACACAACAGCCTGACACCACTAGAGCTGACCAGACGCGGAGATAGACCGGGTTGCGTAGGGAAGACCAAATAGAAGTGTTAGTCTTCACGTTTTCCGAAGACTATGCGTAATGCGCTGAATTTCCTAGCCTTTAAACAATATGCTCCTAAGGACCCAGCTTGGCCTTGGTGAAGCCCAGTTCGTTCTAAGGCATGCTTTCCTTTATACTAAGCTATAGCTTTATAAATGCAGACACTTACGCGAAAAACGATCTCAGCCGTGAAGCGGCCCTTACCTAGGGGCTACAACCTCGGACTCAACCAGATAATTCTGTGAGAAGTTTTAGGTCGCATTAGTCCCATAGGTCCCATCCGTCATCGTAAGATTGGTGCGCCACCCCGATTCTCCACTTGCCACCCCGATATTACTAAGCTATAGCTTAGTAAATGATGCCTCTCGAGATCCTACCCGAACCCGAAGAAGTCATTGCCGCAGCTCGAGCTTTGCGCCGAGGTACCACCGAGCTCTATCGGCGGCTGCGCGCTGAACGGATGAGTCACGGTCTGAGTCCAACGAAGCTGAGCATCTTGGGGCGCCTCGCTCTGAGCGGGCCTTTGACCGTGACCGCCCTGGCCGCCAAGGAGCGCGTACAACCGCAATCACTGACGCGAACGCTCGCGGATCTCGAAGAAAGCAAATTGATTGTCCGACGCCAGGATCACGTCGATCGACGCCAGTCGCTGACCCAGATAACCACGCTGGGTGAAGACCTTCTTAGGAATGACGCCCGCCGCCAAGCTACCTGGCTGGCTCTCGCAATGTCGTCCCTGTTGACGCCAGCCGAGCGAGAGCTGCTGCGTGTTGCTGCTCAACTGATGCGCCAATTGGCTGATGCCGATGTCTCGCGCGTACTGAACCCGGCTGAAGCGGGCGGCTAAGTAGCCCTTATAAGACCAAGCACGAACTAATCAGAATCCGGTCAAGCGAAAAGCCTAGCCAAAAAGCACGGTCATGAATGATTCGGTCCTGCCAACCTCGTTCACACTGACAGCGGCAGCTCTAGATCGGGTAAGAAAAATTCCGGTCGAGTGGCTAATCGCCTTTGTCATTGGGCTGGTTCATCTGGCCGTTGCCGGCCGTTACGACATTTTCCGGAACGAGCTCTATTTCATCATTTGCGGAAGGCATCCAGATTTTGGGTTCGTGGACCAGCCTCCACTGGTCCCGCTGTTAGCTGCCGCTACTCAATTGTTTGGCGACAACCCATGGTTATTGCGTTTACCCGCGGTCGCAGCAGCAGCCGGACTAGTGATCCTCACGGCTTCGTTTGCCAGACTGTTGGGAGGGAATTCGATTGCTGCTGGTATCGCCGGATTAGCAGCCGGGATCGCACCAGCGTTAGTAGCGCTAACAACCACAACCACGACGGCAACCTTTGAACCAATCGCGTGGACAGCTTTTGCCTATTTGCTCACCCGGGCGGTCGTTAAGGAGGACCGGCGAGCAGTACTCTGGGCTGGACTTGTCGCTGGGGTTGCCATGGAAGCAAAGTACGGGATCGTGTTTTGGTCGGTTCCACTCGGGATCGGCATTCTCCTGACTTCGGCCCGCCGAATTCTGGCATGGCCGGCGCTATGGCTTGGAGCCCTGTTTGCCGTGGTTCTGTCTGTACCTAGCGTGATTTGGCAAGCCCTTCGCGGGTGGCCCTTTCTTGAAGTCCATGCGAACCACTTAGCCAAAGGCGCGAACTTCACCGGAACACCAATTGGCTTCGAGACCATTCAGCTCTTTGCGATGAATATTTTCTTCGCCCCATTATGGATCGCCGGAGTGGTGGCCCCGTTCTTCTGGGTCCCTCTAAAACCGGCCCGATTTCTTTCCTTTGGGTTGATCGGGGCTACCATCCTGGTCTTTGTAGCGCACGGGAAAGATTATTACCTTTTCCCTGTCTACCCTTCATTGTTTGCCGTAGGGGCAGTGATTCTGGCGCGGATTCGGTCGGTCGTAAGAACGGTGTGGTTGACGGCCGCGCTGATGGTGTCTTTGATCATTGCTCCCATCGTGTTGCCAATTCTGGATCCCGCGGCGCTGGCTGATTATCTGGCTTTCAGCCATCTTGCACCGCCACCTTCGGAAGCTGCCGCTGTCGGGGCCCCGCTGACCCAACTGTTCTCGGACGAACTCGGCTGGCGAGAGCTGGAGAAACAGGTGGCATCCATATACCATTCTTTACCGACCGATGAGCAATCTCGTACTGCTATTCTTGCGGTCGATTACGGAGAAGCTGCGGCACTGGACGTGTATGGTCAGCGGGATGGGCTACCGAACGCGCTATGCGGACAAAATCAGTACTTTTTGTGGGGTTCCCGCGGTTATGATGGAAGCACTATTATTCACGTCAATGGCGATCCGAATCGGTGGCGGCGCGGTTGTGACTCAGTCGAAGTCGTAGGAAAATTCGGTGTGCCGTACGCAATGCCGTACGAAAACGGGCGTCCGATTTTTATCTGCCGCGGGTTACGCCGCAATCTATCCGAAATTTGGATCCGTTTGAAGCGATACGAATAATTGCGTTTGTTTGGCTCCCTTGACTCTCCTGCCGTCAGGAGCTGGGAGGCCCCACCTCAATCGTCCTCGTCCTCGTCGTCGTCCTCGTCCTCGAAAAGTTGCGTCTCAGCACACCGGTAAGGTTCAGTCTCTCGGGTATCATCTGCCCTTATCAAAATCGGTGGTCTTCCATCGATCGGGTTAAAACAAGCATCTTCGAGGACGAGGACGATTTATGATCGTTCAGCGACGACCCTCCTGGCTCCTAGATTCTAGCTCCTAGCTCCTGCTTTCAACATTGCGCAACCATTCGGGGGCTAGTGCGTTTAAATAGGTGAACATATTAAATCCATAAGATCATTCTCTCCGGTCTCACCAGATTTCCAATACCCCGCTCTCTCTGGGATTGGCCCTGCAGATCGATCTTTTCATAAAAACTGTGGTTCCTCACTCGGTCCTTTGGCCTCGTGCAGAACGCACGGCACTATACTACTGCAGATCATCTATGTTGAAGTTTGTTTCTAAACGAGTGCACCTAATGCTCTTCGCTGGCCTGCTGGGTTTTACGCCTTTGCTAGCCTCCGCAGACGTTTCGATTACAGTCGCGCCTCCCGTGATCCCCGTTTACGATCAACCTCCTTGCCCTGGGGACGGATACCTGTGGATTCCGGGCTATTGGTCCTACGGAGACGACGACTATTACTGGGTCCCTGGTGTTTGGGTACTACCGCCTGAGGTCGGGTTTCTTTGGACTCCTGGGTGGTGGGGCTGGGGTAATGGAGGCTATTTTTGGCACACCGGTTATTGGGGACCGCACGTCGGATTTTACGGCGGAATCAACTATGGTTTTGGTTATTTCGGAACCGGCTTTTGGGGCGGCCATTGGGAAGGCGGCCATTTCTTCTATAACACAGCGGCCTGGCACGTGGGCGCCGGCATTCACAATACCTACGTTAACCATACGTTCGTACAGGTGAATAATCGGGTCAGCTTTAATGGACCCGGCGGAATCGAACGGAAAGCGACCGCAGAGGAAGAAAGAGCGGATCGCGAGGGGCATCATGAACTGACAGAGGAACAACGTGCTCACGAGCATGACGCTCTCCATGACCACGCCCAAAAATTCTCGGAGAACAAGGGTAACCCTGGCAAAACAGCGCTTACCAGAACAGAGCACGAGACAGAACATAAAGGGACTACCGAGCACCATGAGACTACTGAGCATCACGAGACCACAGAGCATCATGAGACTACCGAGCATCATGGGACTACCGAGCATCATGGGACTACCGAGCATCACGGGACTACCGAGCATCACGGGACTACCGAGCATCATGGGACTACGGAGCATCACGGGACTACCGAGCATCATACGGCCGAACACCACACCACGGAGCATCACGCGGCCCCTAAGGCTCCTGAGCATCACGCGTCGGCCCCCAAAAAGGGTGGGGGAAACAATAAGAAGAAGTAATTCACCTCAAGTGACGTAAGCTGTTGGGGCGCAACTGCTATCGTAGCAGATTGCGCCCCCTTCGGTTAGGAGCTAGGAGCTAGAATCTAGGAGAAGGAACACGCAGCCTGTGGGCCTTGAGGAGAAAGATGGCAACACCTTAGTCCTGTGGGCCCCATGGTCCCATTCGTTCCAGACACTCCCTGTCGTTTCTTTTCGAATGGGCTCCATCCGTCCCTGCACCCCCTCCTAGCTCCTAGCTCCTAGATTCTAGCTCCTGGCTCCTTGCTGATTACTGACCTACTGGTCACTGATTACTCTCAAAGTTGCGCAACCATCTCCGGTCTTTCTGGTTTAATGGAACAGCAGGTAGGTACCTGCCTAGTATCAATGGAGTGGTCTAGCTTAGACAGTGAACAGCCCCGCATTCTGTCGGATCGGCCCTCACAATTGAGCTTGTGATAAACGCTTGCGTTGGCCGGCTTTAGCCGTGTCGAGGTTGGCCCGCAAACCACGATTACCCTGACACAATATTCTCTACAATATGCTGAAGTTCATCAGAGTTCGATTCATCCTACTCGCAATACTGCTGGGCATGACGCCCTCGCTCTCCTCAGCAGATATTTCGATCACGATCGCGCCACCTCCGCTTCCGGTCTACGAACAGCCGCTCTGCCCCGGGGATGGCTACATGTGGGTCCCTGGCGTCTGGATTATAGCCCCGCAACCTGGATATCTCTGGACCCCGGGTTACTGGGGATTTGAAGGTGGCCATTATGGCTGGCACGCCGGGTATTGGGGGCTTCACATCGGCTTCTATGGCGGCGTTAACTATGGGTTCGGATATTTCGGATCCGGTTTCGGCGGGGGCAGATGGGAAGGCGGCAGATTTCTCTGTAACACTGCCGTTTGGCACGTGAATACGACGGTTGTTCACAACACTTACGTGGATCGTACGGTGATCAATAATGTCACGGTTAACCGGGTTAGCTTCAATGGCGCCGGAGGTATCGAAGCCAGACCGACGACCGAAGAAGAGGCTATCGGCCGTGAACAGCATCTAGAGGCTACGCAGGAACAGCGTACCCATGAAGAAACTGCCATCCGCGACAACAACCAACGTTTCTCTGTCAACAAGGGCAATCCGCCTAAGACCGCGGTCACCAAAGTGGGGGCTCACGAAGAAGTGAACCAGGCGACAAATCCTGGGGAAGAGCGTAAGGAAGCGACCAAGGAAACAACTAAAGAAGAGACGACGACCAAAGAGCGAACCACTAAAGAGGAAACGACCAGGGCTAACGAGCCGGCTGTCAAACGCGGAGAAGAGACAACAAAAGAGAAAGAGCGGACAACCAGGGAAGAAGTGAAGAGTAAGGAGGCTGCTACTCCAGAGAAACGCGAAGAGCGGTCAAAGGCCGAGGGTCAGTCAAAAGCCGAAGCTCAGAAGGAACACCAAGAGGCGAACAAACCACCGGAAGAGAAGGGCAAGGGCGAAAAAGGGAAGGGTGAAAAAAAGGAAAAGGATAAGAAGCCAGAATAGCCAATTGGTTTAGGTATTTGTGTGGAGCGGCCTTGTTTGCGAGGTCGCTCCGCTTCTGCAACTGTCAGAGGCCCTCCGGCTCCCTCTGCGCCTACCCCTTCTCGATCATCGCGTAGGCGTTGTGGTTGTGGATTGATTCGTAATTTTCCGCTTCGATCCGATACCACGTTATCCTCGAATCGGCGTTAGCCTTGATGGCGATATTGCGGACGAGATCTTCCACGAAAACGGGATGTTCGTAGGCTCTTTCGGTCACGGCTTTTTCGTCGGGACGTTTTAATAAGCTGTATAGCTCGGCGCTCGCTGAACTTTCCACCAGCTGAATCAGCTCTTCGATCCAGACCAGACCATCAAATCGCACGCTTAAAGTGACCTGACCGCGCTGGTTATGAGCGCCGTATTTACTGATGGCTTTGGAGCAGGGGCATAAAGTTGTTACCGGTACCATCACGGTCACTACGAAATCCGATTCCTGCCTTGAAGCAGTTGCCGTGAAGCGCACATTATAATCCATGAGGCCTACCGACCCGGTAACCGGCGCTTTCTTTTCTACGAAAAAGGGGAATTCGAAGTCGACATGCGCTTGCTGTGCATCGAGGCGTTGCTGAAGATGGCGCAAGATTTCTTTGATATTGTCTACATGGACCACCGAGCCGTGCTCGTTCAGCACCTCAATAAAACGGCTCATATGGGTGCCCTTAAAATGATGAGGTAGATCAACAGTTAAAGCGACTCTGGCGATCGTGTGCTGGGAAGAGTGCGCCTTGTCTCGTACGATGATCGGAAAGCGCACATCAGTAACACCAACGCGATCGATTCTAACTTCCCGGTGGTCCGGAAGGCTTTGGGTATCGACCAGAGTAGTCGTCGTTTGCGGTTGCATTTCGATTTTTTGGTTCTGTGAGGCTTAAATATCCACAGATTACGCAGCCCCGAAAGTCTCGGGGGTAAGATTTAATTACGCAGACTTTTCTACGGTAGGGGTATCCCCTCTTAGAGGGACCGAATGAAGGTACCCAGCCAATCTGTCGCCTGGGACAGCCTCGGAACGCGCCCGTTACGGTATGATCGGTCGGTGACGGCGTAATTTGATCAGGTGTGATGAATTGGCCTGCGGTCTCGATCATCCCGTAACCTAAAGGACAGAAATTTTCGGAAACTCATTCCAGGGACATAAATTGCCTGGGAACGATCATTCAGTCCCTTGGCGACGGTACCTTAGAAAAATCTGCGCGATTAAATCTTACCCCGGAGACTTTCGGGGCTGTGTAATCTGTCGAAAATCCTCTCTCTAGGTGAAACAATATCACCAACTGCGCCGCTCACGGTTAGCAAATGATCTAACCCAAGGCTGTTGTTCGGTATTTAGAAAGTATTTGAAGATCGGAAGGGTCGGTACGGAAAGGGTAGCAGTAAGATTTGCGGGAACCGGATAACTCATTGGTCGTGTTTTGCTAGCGGGTAGACGCCTGTATACGCTAAACTTACGTCGCGAGCTTGCTCTAGGTTGAGCGGGTTGGAAAGTTATTTTGCGCGCCTTTTCGGCGTAAGGTCGGAGTCAACACTCGGTTAGAATTTGATATGGAGGCGGTAGCAAGCCATACTCGAATTGTTCTGGCTGACGACCACGATGCGGTACGAGGGTTGTTAAAGCGGGTCCTCGAGCAGCGCGGTTATGCGATCGTTGGTGAGGCTGGTCGAGCTTTGGAGACCATCTTGGTCTGTGAACGCACCACGCCGGCTGTCGTGGTACTTGATCTTCTGATGCCAGAGCTTTGTGGTGCAGAGGTAATCAGACGTTTGCGTGTCAGAATTCCTCTTTCGCGGGTCGTGGTTTTTTCCGGTGCCGTCGATGATAATGCCCTTGGAGACGCCGTATTGGCCCGGCCGCATGGCTTTGTCAAGAAATCTGACCCGTTGAACCTACTGTTCTCAGCCCTCCAAGTGGTTGAGGCGGGCGGCCGTTTCTTTTCGCCATCGATCGACAGATTGCTCGATTACAACCCGTCTCCGCAGGTTCATAATCTCTCGAGCCGAGAGGTAGAAGTGCTCCATCTCATCGCTCAAGGAAAGACCAATAAGGAAATTGGTCAAAGTCTGGGGATTTCTACAAAAACCGTAGACAATCATCGCACCCGACTGATGCGAAAGCTAAATCTGCACAACGCCGTTCAAGTCGCCCGCTATGCGATTCAGCTAGGATTAGCTAGTTAGTCGGAGCCGGGCTGCCGCACACTCTGATGCGGTTGTTTACCTGACTCAAATTGAGGTGTTCACCCTATTTCGATCTCCGGTTGATCGCCATAGATTGAGTCAAGGTCGACGGAAGACCTACAACGGAGTGTAACGAATGCCCGCCTACTTCGAATTCATAGACTCGCATCAAGATCGATTTGTGATTCGCCTGGAAGACGAAAAAAAGATTGCGGAGGCGCGCGCCATTTTGTCTGGCGAACTACCTCAAAAGCATGTTCAGGGAACGATTATCAAGGACAGAGCGCTTTATAATCCCGATTGGGACTACCATTTGGAACCACGGTCCATTAGCTTTTTCGAACTAGCGATAGAGGTTTGTGACGCGAGCGTTCGCTATGTCCAGGATCACCTGGCACAAGTCGGCACGGATTTTCTGCCTCGCGCGCATTGGTGCCCTTGGAGCTCGCGGCTGACACGCGAGGTTAGAGACTTGGCCGACGAAGATAATAATCGTGAGTTAGGTTTGACCGAGACTACCTAATAACGGAACGAAATCTCGCATCGATAAAAACGAGACTTAAGCGAGAAAGTTCAGAACTGCCCATATTTTACGGTCTTGAAGCCGCGGGATGAAGGTAACGCGGAAGTCCTAAGCAAACAGTAGCAGGGTTGGTATACCTGAGCCGTGTCCCACTTTCTCATCAGCAGCGTAAATCCGTCATCAATTCGAACCATGAATAAGCAAGCGTACATCGAGCAGATCAAAAAATACATAAAAGAGTTACCGTTAGCTCCCTTGGATTCAAGTCAGCCATTTGTTTATAACCCTAAGGCGAGTGCCTTTGCCGCTGGCGAGGAGGGCGCGGCAGTAGACGCAGGAAGCTTGGTTTCTTTCGTATCAGGACTAACAGTATTGCACAAGAGCGACGTATTGAATTCCACTTTGTTAGCGCAGTTGGCTGCTAGCAAGGCCTTCGACCGGTTTAAGCAGACCCGGGACTGGTACGGAAAATATTGCGAGGTCCTGGCGCAAGTGGGCTGGGTTGTTCCAACTTTTGCTTATCGCGAGTACTCTCCGTCGGGAGATTCGCTTCAACTGTCGGACGCTGTCCTGGATATCTTGAGCGCAATAGCGACCGGGGACGAAATGAAAATCGTACAAGCGACTTTGACATCCCTGAGGGATAAGCCAGGCAACACGGGGCCCCTGACCTTATTCGAAAACCAAAGCTTTCCGGAAAATGTCGGTACGTTCCAGATCCTTCCGGTCGGCGAAGACGATGGCCAACTCGTTATGGTCCTGACTGCCTTGGAGTTCAAATCAGAGAAACACGTGACACGATTCCTCTGGTTTAGCTGGACCCGAACGACAGTTAAGCTTTTCCAAAGCGCGCAAAAGTCGGTGTTGAATGAAGATGTTTACAAACAGGTGCGTCAAGAGGTCATCGACAAACTTGGTGACCGTGCCTCGCAGTACATCAAGGACCTGGAGATCTAACTAAAACCCGAACCGAGGCGCGAGTGTTAGAGGCGCGCCTCGATTCTTCGTTCGCATCAGAGCACGAATATTTATGGCTGACTCGGAGATCGACTTCTTTGCTTACATTGATGCGGGACTGCTACAGTCTTGTGTGTCTGAATTACCTCCACTTTATCGGGAAGATGTGCTGAATTCTTTGTTATTGGCGCAGCTAGCGGCTGACAAAAAGTTCTCGAGATTTTCTGAGGTGGATGCGTGGTACAACTTTTACGGAAACACATTAAGTCACCTGGCCTGGCAAGTAACAGGATTCGCTTTCCATGTTTATAAGCCGGCCGGCGAACATTTCTACCTGAAAGATGTGATTGAGACGCAATTCTCAGGGCGTGTCGATTCCCGTGAATTTAAAGCTGTCAAAGCCTCAATCGAGCAATATAACAAGTTGCCGCTAGAATCGAAGGCGAGGCAAGTCTTTTCGCGAAGTACCCAGCTTATTGAAGCAGAATCAGCGCTTGTCAATGCACAGGTGGGTGTTGCGTGGGGAAGTTCGGATTTGTCGGTAGTCTGCGCTATCTTTGGAACAACTCAGTCGATCACTCAACTCTTCGACGAAGAAATCGAGACCGAGCTGCTGCAAGGTAATATTCGACTAGTGACGTATGCGGGGGCGCTGAATGAGACAGTGTACGGCGGTTTACGAAAGTCTGTTCTCGAGAAGCTAGGTCCGAAGCGGGAAGAACTTATTGTAGCTATCGATTTGTGAGGATGGGTCCCCTCACCGAGTCCTCACCTATTAACGTTCGAAAGAGTCTCTATTCTATGATCAACATCACTGCGATCAATTTCAACCAGCAGGAAACTGCGGAAATGGACCAGTTGAAAGTCCTTTGGGAGCAGCAGTTAAACTCTAATATTCCAATTCGTCTCACTATTGAAAAGGTTGCTATAGGTAACGGTCTGCTGGGGTTAACCATACCCAACGGAGTGTTTGCACCTAACCATGGCACTGCCAATTGCTGGTATGTGAGCGCGTTGGCGGACAAGATCTCGAACCTGGACCATCAGCCGGGTCAGCCTGACGGTGCGATCTACATTGACTCAGCCGTGCCGTGGTATATTGGGCCGGCTAACCAAATTCCTCAGCACCAGTATGATTTTTTTAGCAATGTCCTACACGAGATGGGACATGCTTTCGGCTATGTAGGCCTTTTTAGCACGAATAATAATAACGACGGCTTGTACGGCCGGTTAACGGCGCAAATTATCCCTCCGCACATAAACCTTCCGTTCGCATTCCCTGCCCTGAACGGATGGCCGAGCATTTTGGGATTGGCGACGCTTTCCCAGCATAGTAATCAGGCACTGGTCACACCGGGGACGCAATGTCCTGCGCAAGGATTTACTCAATTGGGCCAGGATCTGGTGAGCGCGGCTCTCTTTCGAGCCCACGGAGGAACTCGGGTGGTCTACGCACCGGGAACGTTTCGGCTGTTTTCGAGTTTCGATCATATCGATCCGACAACCTATCCGCAGGCACTGATGCAACCTGCGTTGCCCCCGGGTGTTACGCGTCGAGTCATCGATGCCGACTCTTGGTCGGTTCTGCGGAACCTTGGCTGGTGAGCAAAGCTGGCTAGGAAAA
>JAFAIO010000385.1 GCA_019236675.1 Verrucomicrobiota bacterium | reverse complement strand
GGCGACAGAGCTATTTTGAAATGGGCGGTCATCGAACGGTGGGGAAACTCTTGGTGGAAGATATCGCGCTGGCACGTGAAGTTGCTAAACGAATCCCCGACGGGTGGCGGTTGGTAACCTGCGACGGTACTCGCCTCGTCAGCTGTCGTATGTATACGTCCCTCGGTCAGATGTGGGAAGGCTTTACCAAAAACCTTTGGCCGGTCTTCGATGGCGATTGGGTCGGGTTCTGGCTGGCAATCATCTGGCAGTTCCTGGCCTGCTTACTGCCTTTTTTGGTAATCGTCTTCTATTATCGGCCTCAACTTTGTTTGGTGACCGGCATCCTCCTTTGTCTCCGGGTAATTGCCGCCGCCAGGTTTAAAACGTCCTGGCTAAGTGTCTGTTTTCATCCGGTCGGCTATGGCCTGGCTTTATTGATTGCGGTTAACAGTTTTTGGCAAGCCAAGAGTAAAGGCATCACGTGGAAGGATCGGATCTACCGGGACCCAGTTTCGTCGCCACGAGCTGCGGCTCAGAAACGCTAGGCAAGTAATAAAACATTATTATTGAAAGTTATTATTATTCAGGATAGATGTGCGCCCAAGGATTCGCGCAGTTAAATTGCCCATCATCCATTAGATTTATGGCTCCAAAATTTGGGAACTACCTTTTCCGCAATCTGAAATCCGGTTCTGGCTCATCGGAGAAAGACTCCAACCCCGCCGGCGGCGTGTCGGTAGAGGATCAGGAAATCGTTCTTCAACCGGCGGATTTTACCACCGAGATGGGCGGCGCCTTAAATTGGGCTTCTCAAGAATCGAGAGAGATCCGAGTGAAACTGCGGCAAACCGACGGTTTGATGGACGGTCGAGTCACTATTTCCGCCAAAATGTTGCGCGAGCTTTATCCGGGCTTGGTCCCGGAGCAACTAAAAGAAGAAACCGCCTTCCCGTTGTCGCTTCGGGCAGTCGTACTTCAGTTGCAAAATGTGATGCGTTCGCCAAATGATTCCTCCGCTTTGGCTGGTGCACCCGATTTTGATACGCCGATTGCTCAAGTGGCTCGTGAGGACGAAGGCTTTTTCAAACTCGAAGAAAACGCACCTTCCGCGACCTCTGGTTCGAACCCGTCGACCGCTTCTCCGAGCGACTATCTGGGATCGGTGTTCCCTTTAATTCGCGAAAAGGAGCCAGTGCGCGAGGCTCCTCCTTCGGTTCCGCCAGTACAAGTCGTCGCACCGTTATCTGTTCCCAGCGTTAAGAAAGAATCCACCCCCCTTTCCGATACTTTCGATGTCAGTAATAAAACGGCCTCCGTTCCCTCCGCTCCCAGGTTGCCAGACGTAGCCTCCCTGCCAGCCCAACAAAGCCCCCTGGAGCTTGGGCGAGAGGTCGAAGTCGGGAGTCTAGACGATGGGGCGAAGTCTGGCGCTCCCGGCGATCACAAGAGAGATCTCTTTGCCGATTTGCCCAAGCCGAAATTGCCGGCGCCGAAACCGCCGCCGGCGGTTGAAAGTCCGAAACCAGTGCATTCAGAGAAGCGGCCTCCTAAGCCTCTACGGAGGCGCGGACTCGAACTACTACAAGAATTATTCCTGACTGATGATTTTTTGGACGCTGGGCAAGTGGCACAACTGTTGCAGGGATTTCCCAAGGTGCGAGCAGCTCTCATCATGTTGGACGACGGCACCGTGTTAGGTGGGGATCTACCAGAGAACTTTCGAACCAGCGCGGCGTTGCCAGCCCCGGCGCTGATGCGAGCAGTGCGCGAGTTCGGAACCGCGATCAGTTCGGCTGAGGTAAGCGCTTTCACCTTGCTTGCTGATTCGCCGATCAGCATTTTTCTCGAAGGCCGAGTCTGTATGCTGGTTGTGCATGAAGGCCGGGGTTTGCTTCCTGGAATGCGCGAGCGCTTCAGTCAGATCACAAAGGCTCTTGACGCTTTATACGATCCCGGAGACAAAGATGACTAGCCCAGAAGACGGTGCCTCGCGCAGAGGTCGGAATGGACGCGGAGGTAAATAACGGAGAATTTTAGAGTTTAGGGATTAACGGCATCCACCAACGCAGCTGTCTATGTTGCCCTACTTATTCTTTGTTCTGTTTGTTAACGCGAAAATCGCCGCGTTAGATCATTCTGCTGGGCAACATTCGGTGGCGTCATCCAAAGCGGCTGGGTCAGGAGCACCAATCGCGCAACCCTCGTTCTTTTCAGTATACAATCCGATAACCGCGACGAGCGAAACGCAAGTTACAGTGCACTGCAAGACATTGCGTGATATTAACAATTTGGAACAGCGCGTTACGATCGTCGGCAATGTCCAGGAAGATCTTGTTAGTTCTGTCGGCAAAATTATCGTTCCCGCCGGAACTAAAGTCATCGGCGAAGGGTTCTGTGACCCAGACCGCAACCGGATCTTATCCCGTGACCGATGGACCTTCTATGTTAGTGACCATCTAATCCGTGTCACTGCCACCATGCTCGACCCGTTAAGTGCCGAGGGCCTCAGAAGTACGCAAGACCCGAATTTGAACGATGCTGCCGTCAGGCAAGCAATCTATCGGGACGGTACCTATATTGACGTCCCGGATGGGTCGGACTTTTTGCTCCGAATAACAGGTAATATCTCCATCGAAGGGCTGAACTCTGCCTTCGATGAGAACCAGCCCGTTAGTAGCAACCGCTGATTGCACAGCGAGATCTCAAAGTGCTGGAGCCGCGAACTGACACACGGAATCTCAAGTAAGGCCACAAAGTCCTGAGAAAGAAATTCGCTCTCTGTGGCCTTTGCGGCCTTGCTCTGAAAATATTTTGTCTTACCGAGCCACTTGCAATGATTCTTCGCGTTTTTGCTCTGTGTCTTATCTCGCTGGGCCTCAGCCACTTCGGAGTCGCTCAATGGGACCCGCCAGATTCGCTTCGGGGTATTCCAGTCCGAAATGACTGCAAAAAGACGCGGGGGTTAATTGGAATGTCATTCCAGCCATCGCTGTTTAACCCGCATGGAGTTATCTACCTCTGTCCTGACCGAGCCGGAGCCATTGACCAGCGGCATCCTGGGGCTTCTTTCTTCTTTCGCGTGCACGAATACGGTCATCTTGCGCTTGGGACCCGGGACGAAGCCGCAGCGGATGCCTGGGCAGCGGAACAGCTTAGCCACAGCGATGCGGGGCGAGCTACTCTCCGGGCAGTTTTAGCTCACTTTGCTGACATCGGCGAAAAATTTGCTCCTTACTATGGAACCGGATTTTACCGCGGGTTGAATGTGGCCACCATCGCCGGGATCGAACGCAGCGCATGGCCTCGGCCCTTACAAGCTTATCAACAGAAATGGGAAGACCGGCTCAAGCAGAACGGTTCGATCTCTTTTCGCAGTCACCTTCCGTCCGTTTTCGATGGCTTAGTCGTGATCGATGGCAATACGCTCGGTTTCTTTGACACCCTTTATTCCGATCGATCTCTGCCGCTACCCCTTTTGAACGCGGGAACGCATAAACTCTCTTTGGTTAATGTCTGGAGTTACCAGATCGGCCAAAACAATAAACTGCAGGCCTCGATGAGAGGAATGAACGCAACTACTTCATTTACAACGTCTAACATTGGAGATCTGGTCGGTTATATTTCGGCAGCTGATTCAGATCTGTCAGTGAAAGTTGAGGGACGCTAACAGGGACCAGCTGGCCACCATCCTCACGCCGGACATTGAAACCTAGGGCCCCATGGCAGCGGGAGCAGCAGTTTACTCCGTTGGAGCGGCATCTCACCTGAGGACAAGGATGCACGTCTGCGTCTCCACAAAAAGCGAGGCCGTTAAAGGGCCTAACTCCGATCATCATGTCGCTCGCTCGGAGACACGAAAATTCTGGAATCCGTTGGCTATAAAGATGTTGCTCCCACGGAGCGTTTTCTTGGCTGCAGGCCAGCCGAATTTCCGCGACCCAAAAAGTAGATAATCATTGCCAACAAAATTCGATCTGATATAAGTCGATAAAGCCCGATTATCGTAACATCAGGAATTTGCGTTATGAGAACAGCTGTAGGGGTGTTGAGTCAGCGGGAAATCTCCTGTGCGCGTATGAGGGCAGCCGGGATGACCTTGGTCGAGATCTTGGTGGTAATTGCTATCATCGCGACGCTCGCAACGATCATCTACCCTGCGATCATGGATTCGCTGAAGAAGTCGCAAGCCGCCATGATTGCACAGCGGCTCGATGCAGTGCAAAAGGCTGAAGTGCAATACAGTATCGATGCACAGGCAAATGCCACACCGTTACCTGCCAACGGTGAGCCGGTGTTGATCAATCAGGTTCAGCCGTACCTCACGAGGTTCGGTGTCCAGATCACAGGAAAGAGTGACCTTAATCAAGGAACTGGTGGCACCATTGAATTGGGAAATTGGGGTAGTAATCCGTACTTTAGCGCTGGGTCGGGCGCTTCGTCGAATCCATATATCAGCAAGTACAATATTCCAACTGGTCCAATTACTCAGGGCAGCTCTGGCGGAAATTAACCTCGGAAAACATTGAGCATCCGGAATCTATGCCGAGGTTCGAGTACGTCACGCAGAAACGCAAAGGCGACTCATACGTTAAGTCCGTAATTGAAGGAAACTCGCTCGCCGAAGTCAGTATCCGGCTAAATAACCTCAACCAGCCAATCGTGCTGATTGCGGACCCGTCCAGGAGAACGACCGCGGAGAGAAAGGAGCGCGTTTCGCTCCGGACGAAATTGACTTTCCTCGAAAACTTGGAGGCTTCGGTTTACCTAGGAATGGATTTCCGAACCGCACTCTCGATCTGTCTGAGTACAACCTCGACGCGAGATCGGTCCGGGAAGCGGATGCATCACATTGTTGAGAGGCTGCGGGACCGCGTCTCTAAAGGGATGTCATTCTCGAACGCAATCGCTTCGTATCCAGAGGTCTTCGATCAGGTTGCGATTGGGTTGATCTCGGCAGGCGAAGAAGGCGGCACTTTGACAGAAGCTTTGACCAACGTCCGCAAGATCTGGGCTAGGAACGAGGATCTCAGGCACCGTCTGCTCATGATGGTCATTTATCCGATGATCGTCCTGGCGGCTTCCGCCGGTGTTGTCTGGCTGCTTATGACCCGAGTCGTGCCCCAGTTTATCGGGGTCCTCGGGGAAATGCATGCAGATCTGCCGTTGCCGACGCTCTGTTTGCTGAACCTGTCGCGATTTTGTACCAATTACCCTCTAGTCGTGTTGGGGCTGGTGGGCGCTCTCATCTTGTTGTTTTCGCGGATTCCGGCCTATGTGCGGGGCCAACCTAAGCTTCACCGTAGCGTTCTTCGTGTGCCTGGGTTGGGCGCCTTGATGCTTCTCCTGATGCGAGCAAATTTCGTCCGGACCTTTGCTCAGCTGAAACATGCTCGGGCTAAGACGACTCAGGCCTTGCTGTTGTGTCGCGACCTGAGTTGGAACTATGAGTATCGGTCAGCCATCGGTCGCACCTTGGTGCGGGTACAGCGGGGTGAATCATTGGCGGCGGCGCTGAACGATGACCGGGACATTTTTGGCGAGATGGTGATTAACGGACTCGCCTTTATGGAGGCAGCCGGCTCCGGCAGTGACGGGTTGTTTAGGCTCACCACGTTACTCGAGCGGCAATTGGATAGCCGGTTAACCGCACTCAGACAGATCCTCGATCCTCTCTTAATTATTGGGCTTGGACTAGTAATTGGCGGGATCGTTTTTGCCACGTTTCTACCCGCCATGGAAATAATCCAACATATTTAGATTACAGTAGAAAAACCAGTTGTAATATTTTGATTTAATGATCTAAGATAGACCAATGCACTACACGTTCAGGCATTATCTGCGACACTTTCCGCTCCGGTATTATCTTTCCGGCGGATTGTTTGCCACGCCTGAACAAGTCGGCGTGTTCTTCCTTTCTTCGAAGACTTGCTCAGTGCTCGTGACTCGGCGCCAGCGCGTGGTGGCATTCGAAGAAAACATCGGCGATTTACCAGACGCGCCTCCTCTCCTGAGCAGGTCGGATCCTGGTACAGCGGGAGTTCGCAGTTTCACGTCTAAGCTGTTGGCTCGAAACCGATTGCGAGGAAAAACCGAGTTGCTCCTATTACCGGACTGCACAGTGAACGATCTGTATTGCAACGTTCATCTGGTGCCGAATCTCAGGGAGTCGACGGTTGAGGGGATTCTGGAAAGTTTGGCGGAAGAGCCGCGCCAGGTAATTGGCGCCTGGGATGAGGACCGGGCGTTTCGCTGGGCGGTGCTGGATGCCACACTCAAGCCCATCGCCGGTCACTTAGAAGGGAAACATTCACAAATCATTATTCTGGGAATGCCGGCTGACTACTGCGCCGAATGCGAGCTTTGGACGGAACGTCAAGACGCGGCGCTACTTGCAATCGTGCCCGTTCCGGTAGCCTGTCTGGCCTGGTTCTTAAAAAGGGTGCCCACCAAGGAGCGAACTGCCTTCGTATTGTTGAGTCTTACCGGCTCGTTAGCCTTAGCAGTTATTCAAGACAGAAAAATAATTTTGTTTCGGCAATTCGATGAGGATGTGGAGTCGGTAAATCAAGAGTTAGCGACACTTACAAAACAATTAAGTCCGGACAAGGAGCCGTACATTTGTGTCTGGTCTTGGTCTTCAGAAGAAGATCCAGTGTATTCTGAAATCCGGGGCTTCCCACTTACCGGACCTGTCCTGCAACAAATCGAGGGTGGGGACATTGTCATCCAGCGTCAACGGGCCCCCAACATCGCTACACGTTCGCCGGTTGCGCTCTTGTCCCGCTGGATCGCCCAGGAATTCAAATGAAGAATCTGTTTCTTAGCCCGGAAAGAATTGTTCTGCGGAGCTATCAGCGAGAGCTGGTTTTCCGGCTAGTCGGCCTCATCGTAGTAGTCACGGGATTACTCCAATTACCTGTCCTATTCTTTGCATTTACCACCTGGCGGGATTATCAGGCGCAAACCGAGAAGAAGGTTCAACTTGGGGCGGCCGAGAATGAGCTGCAAACCAGGCTGGTCGCTCTTAAAGATACCCGCCAAAAATTAAATCAAATCCAGCAATGGGAACCGATTATCCGAGGCCGTCTCCCGTGCAGCGCCGTGCTCGCCGCAATTGAACAAACCGTTCCCGCTGATGTTGTCCTGGAAAAGATCGGGATAGAGTCCTCCCGGTACCAAGCCCTTCCCGTTGCCGGCGGAACGTATCGCGTGCCCGAGGTTTATACACTCTCCATCCAAGGCAGTCTGAAATTTGGCCACGCGGAGGAGTTAGAGACGTTTACTAACGAGCTGAAGAAGCACCTACCCGCCGGGTCTCAGGTGGTGAGGTCGAAACTGCTTGAGGGCACGGAAAGTCTGGTGCCGTTTCTTCTGGTTTACTCGATTAATCCGGCCGGCAACTACTCGACTTTGGGCGTGCAGCGGATCGCGGATCCGGACCGCTTATGAATCCGAACCTAACCCGAATGAGCAGATGAAATTCAAGGCGATCTTTCTCATTGGCGCGATTGTGGTTTCAGCCGGTCTGCTAGGGCTGGAGCTCAAAGTATTGGTCGATGGTTGGACTGCGGTTCAGTTTTCGGATCAGGAGAACAAACGACAAGAAGTTGCCAACAACCATCTTGAAGGCGAAATCGAGGGACTACGAGTTAGTAAAGCGAGGATCGAGGCGCTTTACACCCGTCTTAGCGATACGATGATCGCGTCCCGCGGCACTTCATCGCTGCACATCAACTCCGCACCAACGGTGCCTTTAAACGGGGATGGCTCTTCATTTGAGACCGCGGGTATCGCTGGGTTTACCCAGGCGGGTCTGATCGTGCAACCTGTTCGAGTTCCGAATGGAGAAATGTCAATTATTTATGAAGCCGGCACCGCCGGCCTGGAATTCCATCGGTTAGTGCCGCTTCTGGCCGAACAAGAGAATGCCGATCTTTTTCTGTATTTTGATAAGGTGTTGTTGAGCCGGCCGCCCAGTATTCCGCCATTCTCGACCGATCCCACCTACCTGGAAACTCGGCTTACCATTCGGATGCTAACCGGGAAATGAGGGGCAAATGAGGACAACAACCTTTTTTACTCTGCTGGTTGCTTGTGCTTCACACGTCGGATTTGCCGGAGAGATCATTGTGCCGCGTCTACCGGACTTATACGCGTTTAGGTATACGCCCGCTCCGCGGGACCCCTTTATCAGCGCAGATGCGGGTAAGACTCTGGTTGGGAAGGGCGTGGAACTAGATAACTCGTTTAGCAGTAAAGCGGCTCAACGTTATCTCCAGACGTTAGTGGCTGCCATACAAAACGACCTTTTTGTTGAGGGAGTCAGTACCGGTGAAGGACAGAGCCATGCCATCGCTTTGATCAATGGAGTGGCCTTCAGTGAAACGGAAAAGATCCCAGTTACGGTTACCGAAGCCGACCTGGTCCAATTGACCGAGTTAGCGCGTACTTACGGTCTGCCGTTGGAGCGGGATATGAGCGAGAAGAGCACGATTTTGCTAGAGGTCGGGCCAATTGACTCTAGCGGGGTCGCTATTCTCCTGCCGGGATTTAGAGCACCACTTTGCAAGCTCCCCTATGTGGGAGACAGCGGGACGGAACGGATCACTTTGGAACGGAAAAAGAAAACTGAGCATGATTAAAAGGCTAATCATAGTGGTGGTATGGCCGTTACTGGCATTGGCGCAAAACGGTAGTCCGACGCCGGCGCAGACGCAGAGTCCTGGCCCGGTGCCTGCAGCCGACGCAACGCCGGGCAATGAATCCTCCCAAAGTCCGGAGAGTGTCGTTGATCAAATCGAGCGATTGTTGCGGGAACGCGAGAACGCGGAGTCAGCCACCACGGCCCAGATGCCGCCGGACAAGCCGAGGACCCATCGGTTTACCAACCAACCGATCGCCAAAGTTTTAAGGATCTTGGCGGAGCAGGCCGGAATTAACTATGTCGAGCCGAACATTCCGGAGGACGAAAAGATATC
This sequence comes from Verrucomicrobiota bacterium, assembly GCA_019236675.1. GTDB lineage: Bacteria > Verrucomicrobiota > Verrucomicrobiia > Chthoniobacterales > JAFAMB01 > JAFAVN01. The sequence goes on along the minus strand of JAFAIO010000385.1, from coordinate 4,439 downwards.
GGTGGCACTAGTTAATCTCACCCCCCTGCAAGCCTTTTATCAGATCGCTGAATTGCGCGGGTTCCAGGTTATCACGGATGGCCAGCGCTATACGCTTCGCCGTGCGGATATCGCCAGTCCGAGTTTCTATGTCACTAAGCGTTACACGATTAAAAATCAGCCCGCGGAACTGTTGCTTCAACCGGTCGCTAACTATTTAGGGGTCAAAGTAACGCCAGCTCAGAACAACTTTCCCACTTATCCAAAACCCGATAATACGACTGTGACTCCGGATGCCCTGGGGACGGCTGGCACCGGTTCGGATCAAAGCCGGCCCCGCTATGAACCCGGTGTACCTTTCGATGCGCCGTTGTCAGTAGGCGGCTATGAGAAGAATGGTCAAACCTCCGTGTTTGTCGAGAGAAGCAGTAATTCGTTGGTTGTTCGCGCCACCCCGGAACAGCATGACTTAATCAAGACAGAACTCCAGCGACTTGATGTCGCGGAGAATCAGATTCTTATCAAGACTTATATTGTTGAGGTTACGGATACGAACTCCATAGGGGGTGGCTTGGATTGGAGCCAAACTCTCGGGCTACAGCCGGGGCAAGGGGCCAAGTTTTCACTGACCGGGCAGGCGGGAATTCCACCGGCATCCAACTTTCAGACCGTAACCGGTGCGATCAACGCCCACGGCGGCGGCTTTTTCACGAATGGCTTAGTGCTAAACATGTCCGATGTACAAGTCACGCTACAAGCCTTGAAGGCGAAGGGTTGGGTTAGATCCAACAACTCACCGATGACCGTGGCAAAGAGCGGCATGCCGGTGACTATCCGCTCGGACACTAAACAAACGATTTTCTTACAGACGCCCGGCACCCAGGCCTACGGACCCAGTACCGTACCGTATACCTTTACTACCGGTCTGACGATCGATGTCGTCGCCCGGATTTTGAGAGGAGGCCTGATCGACCTTAATCTGAACCCGGCGCTGTCCACGATCTCAGGGACCAGCGCGGCGCAACCGGGTACGACGACCCAGATTCCCATCATCTCGACGCGAAGTACAACGGCAGATATTACCGTGCGGAGCGGTCAAGCTGCGGTTATTGGTGGGATTCTGCAGGATAGCGTGACCTTCACTGCGAATGCCGTTCCCGGACTTTCTAAGATTCCTATCCTGGGATACGCCTTCAAATCACGATCCTACTCTAAGCAGCGGACAAATCTCATCGTCATTGTTTCTCCGACCATTATACCCGCTGCCGACCACCGGTTCGACAGGTTGGGAGAGAGCGAAAGAAAAACTCTCGAGGATTCATCTGATCTGCCGGGCGAACCGCCGCCAGTCCCGCTGAATGGACCGGACAAGCAGAATCGAAAAACGCAACCCGATGACTTGGATTTGCCAAACACGAATTAACCGGCGTAGTCGGCACCGTCGAGCGCTGCCTTGCCGCGGCTGCGGCACGAGCCGATTCGATCGGAACTGTCGCAGATTCCGCCGCCTTCGATCTGCTTTCTCTTTAGTCGAAGTGCTAGTCAGCCTATTCATCCTGACACTTTCCGCCGTCGGCATTACGGCCGCCTGGCGGTTGGCAGATTACCAAGAACTCTTAACTCGCGTGGATCGCAGAGCCGAACGGATCCTACGCGAGTATTATGAACTGCAAACGTTCGCTCCGGCCGATTCTCGACCGTTTACGGCAAACGCTTCGCCGTCGCCGTCGGCAAGCCCGATAACCGGCTATCTTTATCGTCCTCGGTTAATAACCAGCCAAGGCAGCTCAGGGCAATTCGGTAATCTGATTCCTTTTTCGATCTCGATGACCAATGCAACTGCGCCGGGGACGAATCAACTGGTTCTGACTTACACGATTCCGAGCTACGGAACCCAAGCCTCTCGTCAGGTGACGAAGACGGTGGTGCTGAATCCTTGACCCTAATGAAGCCCTCTGCACAATGTTCGGCCCGGTCCGCTTTCACGCTGCTGGAGATGCTGGCCGCAATGTTCGGCGTCTTCCTCGTGGTTAGTGCCGCTACTGGTTTTCTCCTCACCGCCATGCAACGCCAAGTCGCGGTACTTCAAGCGACGGCGTTAGAGGCCCAGCATGAGGCTCTGGCTGAGATCATGAACGATTCGATTAAGAGCGCCGTGGACTTTCAAATCTATCAGGACGCTCCTACGAGTTCTACCAATGGGCCGCTTGCCCCCGGGAATTCATTCGGAGATTGGTTGGTGTGCGTTAGCCAAAGCGGGACGGCGGTGTTCCATTTTGATGGCGCCCAGATCGTTTATCAGCAGACGGCAAATGGTGGCACAGTTCAAAAACGAGTATTTTCGGGAGTATCGCGTGCCTCTTCGACGCCCGCCCAGAGCGGCAATTCGGGGAGCAATACAGTGCCGATATTCGAGGTGAGTAATCTTGGGATTGTTCAGGCTCAATGGGACGTAAACACCACGGTCGATCAAGTTCCGTTCAACGTTTTCGGTGTGCCGCTACAGATGCAGTGAGTTGTATCTATGAAACTCAAGCCGCAACGTAACAATTCAGGCTCTGTGTTAGTCTACGTTCTGGTGCTCGTTGTGATCGCCGGGATTATTGGCGCTTCTTATCTAGCCTTCGTGGATAATCAACGGGCGACTACCGCCCGGAATCTGAATCAGGATGGGCTACGCATTTCGACAGAGCAAGCGCTTTTAGGCCTGGAGTCAGCGATCCGAAACAAGCTCCTTAGTAATGGGAAAGTCGACTTGGCCAGCCTGAATCTTTCGGACACAAAAGGTGGTCTCTCGCTGCGCTTAAATTCTACGACGGATGGAACAGGAAACACCGTTTTGCAAGTCCAACCGTTTGCCGACGCCACGGATTTCGGAGAACGTAAACGACTCCTTGATAAGAAAGACCTATTTGGCCAGGCTTACGCCCGGCAGACGACGATCGATGTAAATATCAGTGCGCAGTCTGCCGTTCCCAACGTGCGGTTGCCGGATCTCTCGGTTACCGATCAGCCACAGATAGCGGTCCGCGAAATTCCCGTCTCACAGTTTACTATCTTCTCGGCTGCGACGTCGTTTACGCTTAGCCCGGCGGTCTTGAGTCAGGATATCGGCCGAGTCTTTTCCAAATCCATTATTTCTATATCAGGGAGCTTTTCTTCTCAGTTTCCAATTGTGGCCGGACAAAACGTTTCCTTCTCTGGCGGTAAGGCCTCGCTGCAGGTGAAAGATCCATCCGGAAGTAACGATTCGATCGAGCTGTCCAGCGACACGCAAAGCGCCGATTTCCTTGCCGATGCCAGGACCTCGCTGGATTCCATGATCGTAACCGGCAGCGTTCTCCCGATTGATTCTGCGCCGCTAGACAGCGTCTATGAAACTAACAATAGTGCTCAGGGTGCCTCGAATGGGCTTAACCTTTCGCTTTTGCAGAAACAATGCGGTCTTTGGGTGATTGCGAGGCCGGATTTGACGGTCACGACTCCAACGGGCCAGAAAGAATGCCTGGTTATGACCTCTCCCCGGAGCCCGAACCTAACCTATCAGGCGGCGACTAAAGGTACTTCAAAGAGCCAAGGGACTGCGAACCGGCAAACCGTGCTGCTTGCCGCCGCGCAGAGCAAACAGAATCCTTCTCAAACCATTCTGGCCTTGGATCTTGCAGCTCCAGGTGCGAATCAGCTTAGTGCTGTTTTTCTAGTAGTTCAGGATCCAACCGGTAATCCGCTGCCGAACGCGGTCATTCTAATCCGAGGAGCCAGAACGTTAAACGGGCCTGTTTCGATCGTAAGCCCACACCCGATCATCATTGCTGGAGACTTCAACGTTGATTCGCAGCCGGCATCGATCATCACGCCGGAGAATTTGCAGACCGTGGCCGCCGATTGGGGCAGCGATGTGTTCGGTAATTACTAAATAAATGAGCCCTATCTTAGCGGTGACAAACGAATGGCGACAGTCTGATCCGCTTCAAAATCTCAATCATTTGCTTCACTTTCATGTCGCCCGGCTTCTGGGGATTCGTGAAAACGAGCTGGGCTTCCTGTTGGAACATATCGAGTCCTGCGACGTTACCAACCCGATGGCCATCTGGCAGGCCGATTCGCTCATCGAGCGATACAGCAAGAATTTCGATCTCGAGCTGGGGTCGATTCTGTCGAAATTGATTCGTGATAGCGCCCTCACGCCGTTCGACCCCACATTGCTCCGGTTCTCGCCCAATGGACTCAGAATGCCCGCGCTGTCGGTTCCACTCCTTCCGGTGGCTCGAACGCCGAATGAGCTCACTATCGGTTCTTCAATTCCCGGTCTGGATACCCTGCTGCAAAAGCCGGATTTTCGAGTCCTGAACGCTTTTTGGGGTGTTCCTAAACTAACCGCGGTTTGGTGTGAACCGGATCATTTGAGGCACGTGTTGAATCTGGTCACGGATAACATGGATCTTACTCCCTCGAGCGTT
>JAFAIO010000278.1 GCA_019236675.1 Verrucomicrobiota bacterium | reverse complement strand
AGTGCCAACGGATGCTGACGTTGTTCAAACAGCCGACGTACCGACGGGTGAGACGATAGTTTAAATAGTCTTGGTACTCGCAGATGGCATGGGCCTTTTCGTAGATGGCCGGCTGATGCCGCCTGATCCACAACGCCTTGGGAATCATCCATTCGGCGGAGACCGGGCCTTTCCCGGCCGAGTTCAAGCGTAAGGCCGAGTCGCCGGTTGCGCCAACATCCGCGGCTTCGTCCGCAGCCCTGACATCCATCCAGATCAGAGTCGGGCGTAGCGGCTTCATCTGCTTGTCGAAAGTAGCGACGCTACAGGAAGTGGTATCAACGCTGATCGCGTCAATCTCATCGGCGCGGACCGCAGCCGCTTGCAGGGCACGTTGGGTCGCCTCGCCTAAGGCTTGCCACCAATCCTCAGGGTTCTGCTCCGCTTGTGCTGGCTCGGGGAAAGCAGTTGGATACGCAACAACGCCGATCCCTTTCGGACGTCCTTCCAGATCAAAAACAAAAGCGCGCACACTTTCAGTGCCGCCATCAATACCGATCACATATGCCATGGCTTCCGGGGGTTGAATCGTGAATAGACGCAATCCAACTACAAGATTCTAACCGCAGATGCACGCGGATTGACGCAGATAGTTTCTAACCGCGAACTCTTAACACGAGGATAAAAAGGAAAATTCTTTAAAGAAGCACCTCCGGAATCGTCCGGCGCAGTTCATCTTTATTCGTGTCCATTCGCAGTCGCCTATCCGCGTTAATCTGCGTCCATCTGCGGTTGAGAAAGTTCCAGGGGGACAGCGCGGCCCCGGCGCGTACATATTCACGCTTGACGAACAAATGTGTCAATCGAGTTTTCTTCCGCCACTCCCCTTTCTCCTGATGCAGACCTCCGAACCTATCGCCACTGAGTCCGACCAACTCGTCCGAGCCGCCTGGCTCTATTATATCGGCGGCAATACCCAGGAACAAACTGCGGAAATCCTCGGTGTTTCCAGGGTAAAAGTCGCCAGGCTCTTAGCCGAAGCCCGTGAAGCCGGTATCGTCAAAATATCGATTGAACATCGGTTCGGACCGATGGCTGAAGTCGAAGAAACCATCCGAAGACACTACGGATTAAATTTTTGTCGAGCCACACCGCCTCTCCTATCCGACTCGGTAGAACATCCGGCTAAAATGCTGCCTCCGGCAAAACTCGCCGATGAAGGTCCGGTCGCACGGCGAGCGGTTGCGATGATCGCCGTCGAGCTATTGCGGGAACGAATGCAGCTTGATGAGGAATGCGTTATTGGCGTCGGTTGGGGGCGTACCACCGCCGAGATTGCCAGAATCCTTCCCGCTATGCGCCGGCCACAAGCTAGATTCGTATCCGTCATGGGATCATTGACTCGAAATCTGGCGGCGAACCTGTTCGAGGTTGTCCATCACCTAGCCGCCAAAACCGGCGGTGAAGGTCATTTTCTACCGGTGCCATTTATCGCTAACACCGTTGCCGACCGTCAGATTCTGATGTCGCAGAGAATCGTTCAAGAAACCTTAGCGCTAGCCGAGAAAGCGAATTTCTACCTGATCAGCGTGGGCGAATGCGACGAACGTGCGTTTCTGTTTGAGAACCGTTACCTGTCGGCACAAGAGCTAAGCGAGCTCCGCAAAGCCGGGGCAGTGGGCGACACGATGGGAAAATTCTTTAACGCCCAAGGCGAGGTGGTTCCTTCCGAGCTCAACGACCGGACCTTAGCGATCGATTTGCAAGCGCTACAAAAACATGAGGTGATCTTGCTTTGCGGCGGACGCAGCAAACTGAGACCTGCACAAGGAATCCTGAACACCGGCTTTGTGAACGGTCTCCTGATCGACGGCGACTCCGCATCGCAGATGTTCCACGAGATTAGGCGTGGTGAATGATGAGAGGTGGCTCGGAAGTAATCAGTGAGCAGTGAGCAGTAATCAGCTTAGGAGCTAGGAGGTAGAATCTAGGAGCTAGGAGGGGTGCCAGCGATAGTTGGTGGGACGAGGCCCCTGAACAGCCCGAGGATTCGTCCAGGGAAAGTAGCACGAATCCCGAAAGATTAGTGGAAAGGGCCTGTTGACGCGCCGAGCCGTGGCCCGGGGATAGCCCACGGCTCGCCGCGTTTAACGACGTAATAGCGAAACTCAAGGATGATCACTAGACACTTCGCTACGCCGTTTTGGACATTCGGAGGCTCACCCCACGAATGGAGGCACCCCTCCTAGCTCCTAGATTCTACCTCCTAGCTCCTAAACTGATTACTGATTACTGATTACTGATTACTTAGCCAAGGTCGCGGCTATCACGGCGGGTACGGCTGCAGCCAGCGTCACTACAAACTCTGAACCTTTCCCCGGTTCGCTCTTCAGCGAGATCGTACCGGCGTGAGCCTCTACAACGGCTTTTACCAGGCTTAGGCCGAGACCAAGGCCGCGCTGCGAACGGCTGGTGTCGCCCCGGAAAAGCCGATCCCAAATACGGTTTTGTTCCGCTGGCGGAATACCGATCCCGCTATCACGAATCGTAACTACAACTTTTTCGTCCTTAGTGTCGCACCCAATCTCCACCAGGCCACCGTTCGGTGTGTACTTAATGGCATTGTCCAGCAGGTTCGCTAAAGCTTGACGCATCCGGTTTGGATCCACCTCGGCATAGCCGGGACGAACGAAGTCGGTTTTGATCCGGATCGATTTCTCCTCGGCAATGAGTTGATACAGATCGGTCACTTCTTCCAGCAATGCGCTCACGGAACAGCGCTCAAGATTCAGCCGCATCATCCCGTTCTCGGCCTCGGTAACATCCATGAGGGTATTGAGCATGGTTAACACTCGATCTGATTCTTCGATGGAGTCAGCTAATGCATCCCGAGCAGATTCAGGCGTATCGGCTTCCAGAGCCAACTCGGCGGACGCGCGCAACCGAGTCAGCGGCGAACGCAGATCGTGGGCAACGTTATCCAGCGCTTCCCGCATGCCGCGGATCAGCCGCTGATTCTGTTCCAGCACCCGGTTAAATTGGCGCGCTAGTTCGGCTAGCTCGTCTTGTTCTTGGCTTTCCGGAACTCGCTCCGCCAGGTTCCCCGTGTTGATAATGGACCGCGCGGTCTGCAACATCTGCCGTACCGGAGCGGTCGCCCTGTGGGCAAACACTGCGCCAGCAGCGATTGCCAGCAAGAGAGTCGGTGCTAACAAGATCAGTGCTGCCGTAACAAAAGGGCCGGTCAGGGTTTCGCTGCGATTAATCTTCCGTCCAACCTGTAGAGTTGGGCCATCCGACAATGTAGCGCTTTCGAGGACATACTCGCTCCGCTCATCTACCGGAAGCCGGCTCCAACCGCCATTCTGCGGAGCTCGTTGCAAAATCGAAGTCAGATTCGGCAGTTTAAGCCAATCCGATGGTTCCTTTAGGTAAAGAACGACATCTTTTTGAAAAGTGATGCTGACAAAGAATGGACCCTCGCGCGGGTCTCCACCCTGCGTTTTGACGGCGTTTAACAGTCCCGCTGATCCATGCTGCTGATAAGCGACGACACATTGCTTCAAGAACTTATCGATGGGATCTCGTTCTCGCCAATCGAATAAGGTCGCCTGAAGAAAGTACAGAAGCGCGAAGAGCAGTGCAGCGCTGATCACAAACGCGCTGGCATAATAAAAACTTAATCGAAGCGTAAAGCTGTGCCAAAGCCGTTTGCCGCGCCCTGGTCCCGCAGTCGCGGGAGGGACGGAAGCAGCCTGCCGCCTCGATCGCCATGGTTTCGGGACGAGGGACAAAGGTGAAAGCGAAGCGGATTCAGCTCGCTTTGACCACATAACCGACGCCTCGAATGGTTTGAATCAGTTTAAGGGGAAAATTCTTATCGATCTTCGCGCGTAACCGGTGAATCAAAACGTCAACTACATTGGTCTGAGGATCGAAATGAAAATCCCAGATGTGTTCCAGAATCATGGTCTTGGTTACCGGACGACCCGCGTGCCGCAGCAAGAATTCAAGCAGGGAGAACTCGCGGGGATGTAATTCGATCCGTTGGCCACTTCGAGTGACTTCGCGGGTGATCACATTCATGGAGAGATCGGCCACGGTTAAGTGGGTCTGCTCAACGGCTTGATTAGCCCGCCGGATCAAGGCTTGCACCCGGGCTAATAACTCTGAAAAAGCGAAGGGCTTGGTAAGATAGTCGTCTCCGCCCGCCTGTAACCCGTGAACTCTATCGTCAACGTTCGCGCGGGCACTGAGTATTAGGACCGGTGTTCTGATCTTCTCCTGGCGTAACCGTCGCAATACCGAAAGCCCATCCAGTTTGGGCAACATTAAATCGAGAACCACCAAGTCGTAGCTGATGGCGGTCGCCAAGTCCAGCCCATGCTCCCCATCGGCTGCATGGTCTACCGCATACCCATTTTGTTTGAGGCCTTTAATAACAAAGGAGGCGATCTTCTCGTCATCTTCGACGACCAGGACTCGCATAGTCGTAACTTGCCCGAGTTCGGGCGCTTGCGCGAGTGGCATGTGGATGGAAGGCGAAACGGCGAGTGGGCGAATCGGCGAATCGGCGATTTCGTTCGCGCTTTCAGCATTAGTTTCCGCTGTTTGCATAATCCTCGGCCTCATCCAGCGCCTGACGGACTAAATTCTTATCATCGCTTCGCGCCTGAAACCCCTTTTCACCCACTCGCCCACTCGCCGATTCGCCCATTCGCAAAAAGACGCCCGCACGGCTCTTCCCCACCGTACGGGCGTCACTGCTACCATTACACGCGGCTCCTCTTAGCCGTTCCCTTCCTGCACGGCAACGTAATGACTGCCGTTTTGATTCCAAATCTTGACCAGGGTCTCACCGCTGCCGCCCTTGTTCGCGGTCATCCGATCAGCCTCTTCCGCGGACCGGACAGGTTGATGATTGATTTCTTGGATCACGTCACCCTCGCGTAGCCCAGCTTCATAGCTGGGAGACGAAGGATCTACCTGGGTAATAACTGCACCATGAATGTTGGCCGGAATATTCATCTCCTCCCGGGTTTGACGGTCGAGATCTTGCACAGCAACCCCGTGCAGAGCGTCGTCTTGAGGCTCGTTCCCATTCGAGTTCGGCTCGTTCTTGGCCAGAGTACTCTTTTGTGAAAGTTCTTCTAACGTGACGTTCAGGTTTAGAGTCTGTCCGTTACGATCAATTTGAACCGGTACGGATTTGCCGGGGGCAGATTCTGCCACCATCAGTTTCAAGGTGTTGTAGTCTTCGATCGGCTTGTTATCGAATTGAACCACCACATCACCGCTTTTAATGCCAGCTTTGTCCGCCGGACTGTTAGGCGTCACATCAGCGACCACAGCGCCGTTCGTGCGACGAATATTCATCGCTTTGGCAAGCTCAGGCGATAGCTGTTGAATCGTTACCCCAAGCATACCCCGCTCGACTTTCCCGTTCTTGATCAAGCTATCCGCTACCCAACGGCAGAGGTTCGAAGGAACCGCAAACCCAATTCCCTGGTTGCCACCCGATCGCGACAAGATCGCCGTATTCATTCCCAAAAGACGGCCATTCGTGTCGACCAAAGGGCCACCGGAGTTACCCGGATTAATAGCGGCGTCGGTCTGAATGAAAGCTTCGTCAGAATTGCCGTCATCCGACAAGCCTTGGCGGTTTTTCGCGCTGATGATGCCTTCGGTAACCGTCTGCCCGATCCCGAAAGGATCACCGACCGCCAATACGACGTCACCGACCTCGGACTGATCACTATCTGCAAACGTGATCGGCTGGAGGTTGTCCGCGTCAATCTTTACCAAAGCCACGTCGGTAGCCGGATCGGTTCCAATTACTTTGCCGCTGAATGTCCGGTTGTCGGTCAGCTTGACCTGAATCGTGCGGGCATTCTGGACCACGTGGTTATTCGTCAAAAGATAACCGTCGGTCGAAATAATCACCCCTGACCCAAGAGCTTTTTCACCCGGATTTTGCTGCTCCGGCATTTGTGGAAATTGCCGGCCGAAGAAACGGCGCAATTGGTCCTGCAGATCCTGGTTCATCCCCATGTTCCCGCTGGCCGCCTTGGTAGTAACATAGACCTGCACCACGCTAGGCGTTACCTTCTGAACAATCGGGGCAAACGAATGACCCTGCGTCGCATCCCGATTGATCGTCGAATTGTCATACTTCAGGTTTAGCGGCGGTTTCTGGTTGTTCTCGTTGCCGGTAACAGCGCTGAAAACAGCGGTACCGCTTGCTAGAAGACCAACTCCTGCCACCGCTGCTACCCACCCTAAACTTCGCTTTTTCGATTTCATGGTTTCTATACTGTCATCCACTGTGCCCTGCCTAGGTTTCAAGTTGCTTGCCTGAACATTACAAGCGTGAAAGAGAGGGGTTTTTGGGGCGGATCGGGTAATTCGGCCGGTAGGGCGAAAATCTCGGCGCGCGCTGGACGCGCCACCCCATGTCGTAAGGTCCGCGCCGGATTCGAGCCGCACCCTCCGCGTGGCCATCTCCAGGAGCAAAGTCGTCTCCAAACCGTCGTCATAAAGAGCTATCCTTGAGGACTACCATCGAAAACGGTAAGAGACCTCGCCGCGACAAGGCCGGGCAACGTCAGTCGCACGGCTCAAATCCGGCGCGGATAAGCATCATCCAGATGGCACATCCGGCGCGCGCCGAGATCTTCGCCCTACCTCCCCCAAAAAAGAAACCCGCACGGCTCTTCACCGTGCGGGCGCTCAGCTAGGTCTACCTACTCTCTATTAGCCGTTGCCTTCCTGGACGGCTACGTAATGAGTCCCGTTCTGGTTCCAGATCTTCACCAATGTCTCGCCACTACCACCCTTACCGGTAGTCGCCTTCGTAAAATCCTCAGTTGATTGAATCGGCTGTCGATTGATCTCAAGAACAACGTCGTTTTCGCGAAGACCAGCTTCATAGGCGGCAGACGACGGCTCGACTTGTGTGATTACCGTCCCCTTCACCGTATTTGGGATCCTGAGCTCGTCGCGAGCATCTCGATCAAGGTTGGTTACTTCGACGCCACTCAACGCATCGTGTTCGCCCCTGCTAACGCTGGGCTCGTTCTTCGCCAAGGAGTCCGCAGTCAATTCTTTCAGTGTGACGCTCAGATTCACGACTTGGCCATTGCGGTCAACTTGAACTGGAATAGAACTGCCGGGAGGAGTCTCAGCCACTTGCAGCTTTAACTGGTCGGCAGAATCGATCGGCCGGTTGTTAAACTCGACCACAACATCGCCGCTCTTGAAGCCGGCCTGTTCAGCGGCACTGTTTGGACTGACATCAATAACCACGGCGCCGTCCACTCGGTTGCTCTTAAATGCCTTGGCCAGTTCCGGAGTGAGATTCTGAATATGCACCCCCAGGTACCCACGCTCGACCTTGCCCTTAGTGATCAGGCTATCCGCGACCCAACGACAAAGATTCGAAGGAACGGCAAAACCGATACCTTGATTACCGCCGGACCGTGACAAGATCGACGTGTTAATCCCAATCAGCCGGCCTTGGATATCAACTAAAGCGCCCCCTGAGTTACCGGGATTGATCGCTGCGTCTGTCTGGATGAAGTCTTCGTCCGCGTCGCCACTGCTCACCCGAGTACGGTTCTTGGCACTGATGATGCCGTCGGTCACCGTTGTGCCAATCCCAAAGGGGTCACCAATGGCTAGAACCACGTCCCCAACCTTGGCCGAATCGCTGTCGGCCAGAGTAATCGGTTGCAGATTAGCAGCGTCGACCTTCAGAAGAGCCACGTCGGTCTGCGGATCGGTACCGATCACTTTCGCGGTCAATTTTCGCCCGTCGTTTAGAGTGACCTGGATCGTTTTGCTGTTCTCAACCACATGGTTATTGGTCAGGATATAGCCGTCTGACGAAATGACGACGCCTGAACCAAGAGCTTTCTGATTCGGCGTCTCTGGTTGCTCGGGCATTTGGAAAC
>JAFAIO010000251.1 GCA_019236675.1 Verrucomicrobiota bacterium | reverse complement strand
CGTCTTTCCCAGAAAAGCTTTGGCCACCGGCGCGGCGCGCCGGGCTGCGACAGCTTCCACTTCGCTGGTTGCCCCGAGCGCGCCTCGACCGACCAGCAGGGCTGTACGGCGCCCAGAGTTAAGCAGGTTTGCAGCCGCGCGGACCGCATCGGCTGAAGGTACCTCTATTTGCGGCACCCAGCTTAACGCCGAGCCATGCTGTACGCCCGTGGCTGGAGATTCGTCATCACTGAGCCGCTTTTCCTGCACGTCGATGGGAAAGCTGAGATGAGCCACGCCTGGACCGGTTAGAGCAGCACGACGGGCTATGTCAGCCACCGAAAGCAAATGGGATGGACTCGTGATGAGTTCATTGTAGACTCCGCTGGTCACGTCCTGGTAAAGGCTGACCGTATCTACACCTTGAGTAAATTGGGTACCTAGTAATGCTCTCGGCGGGGCACCAGTGATTGCCAGGACCGAGACCCCATCGAACTTTGCATCGTACAGTCCGTTCAGCAGGTGCACCGCTCCAGGACCTGCTGTGCTAACGCAAACACCAAGCTTACCGGTATATTTTGAGTAACCACTCGCCATGAAAGCAGCACCCTCCTCGTGGCGCACCAGGATAAATCGAATCTTGTCTTCGCGCCGCCGGAGCGCATCCAAAATTCGCGCAATCTTGTCACCCGGGAGTCCGAAAACCACCGAAACACCCCATTCCACAAGCTTCTCCACCAAAAGGTCGGCAGTGGTCGGGCTCGCATCTGAAGCCGGGGTCCGCGATTCTGCGTGGGTTTCGGCCTCATTTCCAAAGACTGTTGCGGCGGCCAGCAGAGCCCCGCTCCCTATCGTTCGACCGAGAAATTGGCGGCGGCTGCTACCAGCGGAGCGATCCGTACACTGGTTTTCGCAGGGAAGGTCATCAGAAGTCATACGTGTGGACTTTCTATCTTCGGGCGCGGATTCCGGCGGGCATTCTTGATCCTCAGCTCGGGAAAAGCAAGAGTAGCTGGTTCTGGACCTAGCTTCTCCGGCAAATCCGGTGCAACGTCCGAGTCAGCGGAAAGTCCAAAGTTTGCTTCCGCCGAAGGGTCTCGCGGACTGAGTGGTATTTAACCCAGATTCCGAAGAAGAAAAGATCCACAGATTTCGCAGATTCAGCAGGTTACAATTGGGCAAGGCAATGCTACGTGCATCGCCACGTTGCGAGCGGATTGCGACGTAAGCCTCTTCTAATCTGCGTAATCGGTGTAATCTGCGGATCTTAACTTCGGTTTGCAGGTTTGAGAGACCTTGGGGCGTTGAGTTACGCCCCAAAATCCGGTGTGTGATGAATTCTCGAAAAACGAGCTAGGCTCGCCGCTACGCTTTGGCGCAGCCCTGTCGCAACCAATGGATATTCGAGGCCACAACAATTAACTCGGCGTCATCTCCGGTTACGGCGGTATAATGATTTGCAAGCGGCTACACCTGAGCCTGGCGCTTCAATAAAACCACCGGTATTCCTCGTCCCAATTCTCGTCGGCCTTCTTGATATTTTCCTGCTCGTTCGACCGGAATTCCTTTTCCGCTGCCGTTGATGAGCACAAATACAGCTTCCCGTTTACGATAAAAAAGACCGTGGGATCAACATCGTTCGCTTTTCTTTTGCTCATTGAATTGGCGCAGAAACCGCCATACTGAGGAGCAAATTTAGCGGGATCGTGTTTAAAGCTCGCAAGGTCTGCTGCGGAGCTGAAGTAATAGGTCGCTCCTTGATAAGTCGTCTGGTATTTCGGGCTCCCCTTTACCGCCTTGTGTTGCTTGAAATAAGCTACCGGGTCATAGCCGTGTAGGATGACCCCTTTACTATCCACGTTCAGCTTGTGGGCGCCTTTTTCAAGCCACACCTTCGGTGTCAGATTAGAGACATGCCCGACGGGAGAGTCCCGTAAAACCCAAGCGGCCTTGCTGTTAAACGAAATGAGCGCCCAAAGCGCGAATATCCAGAAACCAGCTTTCCTCGCTGATTCATTAAAGGCTGTCCACTTCATACCGCGTTTGGTTCCGCACGCGACGAGCGCCTCTATTAACAATTCACGTAATGTTTTTTTGATCATTTGTTAAGAAAGCCTAAACATTTTGCCGAACCTCGCCAATAGCCAGAAAAGGAAGTTCTCGTATTACCCGAAAGGCTAATTACAGCACTCCCGCCAGTAGGAGCGAAATCTTTATGGCAGAAACCGTTTGCGACGGCGTTTGCCGGACGCTTCAGTGCGACATGATTATCGTAACGGGGGGCAGCGGAAAGGCCGGGCGCGCCTGCATCGCGGAATTAGTAGCTCATGATTACCAGGTTGCTAATGTCGATCTAGTCCGGTCGGCAGATTCGTCGGTACCATTCACTCGGGTTGAGCTTACTGATTTCGGTCAGACGGTGGCCGCGTTTTCTCAGATTGATGACCGGATCAGCAACGTGACCGGGATCGTACACCTGGCCGCGATCCCTGCTCCTGGGTTGGAGACAAACGCAGTCACGTTCGCCACAAATACTATCAGCACCTATAACGTGTTTGAAGCAGCGCGACAACTCGGGATCAAGAATGTGGTCTGGGCCTCAAGCGAGACGGTTCTCGGTTTGCCTTTTGATACGCCCCCGCCCTACGTCCCGATCGATGAGGATTATCCCGGGCGACCGGAATGGGCTTACTCTCTTTCCAAGCTGATCGGCGAAGAAATAGCAAAACAGTTTTGCCGTTGGGATCCGCAGTTGAAAATCATCGGCCTGCGTTTCTCGAACATCATGGAACCCCACGATTATGCCCGATTCCCCGGTTTTCAGGATGATGCCCGTAAACGCAAGTGGAACTTCTGGAGTTACGTTGATGCCCGGGATGTGGCTCAAGCGGTTCGGTTTTCCCTGGAATCGAACATCAAAGGGGCGGACGTTTTTATCATTGCGAACGCCGACACAGTAATGGAACGGGACAATGAGTCTTTGTTAAGAGAGGTTTTCCCGACTGTTCCTCATAAGCGCCCTTTCGGGCCACACGAAACCCTGCTAGCGATTGACAAAGCGAAAAAAATTCTCGGCTACGAGCCGAAATACAGCTGGCGCACGGAGAGTTAACGACGAAGCCACTGCAGATATAATAGCCTCTAGGTCTCGCAGTCCGGCGCTTGCGCATGCGCGTCAACTTAAGCGGTTGGTGGGGCGAGGCTCCCATCTGGCCCTACGATGCTAACGAAGCCGCTGATGTGCTGATTCCCAAGATCTTGCTAGGTCGTAAACCTCGCCGAGCCGGGGTTTGTCGTGCGGCCGCGGACAAGCGCACCGTTGGACTGACGTACGTCAGCATTTCTCGAGTCCTCACCAAATTTAGCTGCAGCACGCAGACCCGCGGCTCGGCGCATCCGTCGGCCTTACGGATCAGGTGACTCTACAGGCCTCAATTCTTCGCAGCCACTTACAGGACCGCACAGGAGCCTCGCCCCACCTAATTTCTAAGACCAAACGCTTAGGTTGACGCACACCGGCGCTGCCGCACTAGGCCAAATCCTTTCCAGCGCGTCGCGCGTCCGGTCAACAGTCTGCCACCCAGGGCTTCATTTCGCATTAACCCGTTTGAGAAGTAGAAAAACCGCCCATCTTACCAATAGCACTAACCGCACCTGATAGTAAGCTACAATTAAGCAAGTAAAAATTCGGGGGGAAAGGGGCGGAGGCAACAGTTAGAGCGACACAATAATAACAGGGCTTCCTCTCTGTGAATACATCCTCCGCCCCAACCCGCCCTTTTTAACGAGCGGGAACGGCGTCATCGCTCCGCAGCTGCCGGACCTGGGACGATTAAGCACCAACTCGCTCGGGCGAAAGACGAACACGGAGTGCTGACAACGGAAGGCGTACGAATCGAACAAGCAGTTACCGTTCTCGGATCAGCCCGCGTTTCGTCGCGATGGCGATGGCTTCTGTCCGTCCAATTGCACCAAGTTTCACCAGAACCGCTTTAACGTGGGCTTTGACCGTATGCTCCGTTATATTCAATTTCTGTCCGATTTCCTTGTTGCTTTGTCCAGCTGCTAACTGTCGCAAAACTTGTAGCTCGCGAGCCGTGAGTTCAGGATGGGACAATGACTCGGTGAGCATGGAGGCGATTTTCGCTGGAACCAATGCTTCTCCCCCAGCAACTCGACGTACCGTTTCGAGGATTTGTTCCGGCAATGCGCCTTTCACCAAAAAGCCTTTCGCACCGGCCTGCAAAGTACGACGAACGTCTTCCTCAGTCTCATAGGTCGTCATAACAATGATTCGCGGTTTTGGCCGGCGCCCAGCCATTAGCTCCGTCACAACCTGTAGACCGTCTTTTTCTGGCATCCGCAAGTCGAGCATCAGAATATCCGGTTGATACTGATCGTACAACTCGCAGGCCTGAGCGCCATCGTTGGCTTCAGCTACCACTTCGATATCTTTCTCCGATCGAAAAATGGCTACCAGACCCTCCCGAACCACGGGATGATCATCTGCGATCAAGAGTCGGATCCGGTTGATAGGAGGGGATTTCATTTCTGCGACATCGCTAACTATTACTCAATAGATACTCTATCCGCTGCGCCCCACGATGAAAGCTCTTTTCAATTGCTCTTTAGAGGAATAAAAACAGTGTCCGCTCGAGTAAACGAGCCTCCGCAATTCCAATTGTCGAACCGTCCTTACTCCTTCGTAGGGTAAGTAACTGCATCCAGTCGGACTACTTTTGTACACCATTAGCGGGCAGCTTTTAAAAGGCTCTTCTAGTTAATAGCGATTTGAGATTAGGACCCCATAGTGAAGATGATAGAAATGGAGGCGACGATATCCTTATGATAATCCAAACAGCAAAAACCAGGACGTACTACCCAATCTTGAACCGGCGCATCACCGCGATTCGTGGAAGCGGCAAAATTCGGTATGTTCGCGGGAACCTATTGCTGATAGCTAAGGCTCACTAAACCCAAAGGCGCTAAGGTAAGAGGAGAATAGCCGCAAAAAGGCACAAAAGGCGCAAAAAGGGTAGGATGACAAAGCGTCGGCGCTAGGCTACGGAACGGGAATAGCCGCAAAAGAGCACAAAGATCACAGCGCGGAGTAACCGCAACCACACGAAGACAGGAGCCGCGCGCAGAGGTCGCAGCGGACGCAAAGGTGAAGGAGAGAGAAAATCTTGCTAAAACAACAAAAGTCCGAACGATAGCAGTGCAAAGAGTGCTGGGTAAGAATCTCTGAAGCGGCGAAAACTCGGACACGAGACTTGAAGCTGATCACCGCGATACCCCGAAGTCCATTAGCCTTGTATTTGCGCAATCTTTTTTTTGCGCTTTTTGTGCCTTTTTGCGGCTATTTTTTTTGCGATCTTTGCGTTCTCTCGCGGCCATACCTGCCTGTGTCTTATCTTGGCAAGGCAGCGGTTAAACCGCGACTGAAATCTCGGCGCTCCTAGGCGAACACAGTCATCGCCATAAGAAATACGCATATACTGACAAGAAGAATAAGTGCTTCCATTCGAGTTGACCTTTGCGATTCATCGCCCGACGAATGTCACCGGACGGCTCTTAACTTTGATGGTTGGAACTATCCAGGACGCTTCACATTATGGTCCATCGGTTAGTAAAAACACCGTCTGTGTTGGGTATGGGGGTATTTCGGGCTTTTCGAAGACCTGCGCTTCGCTCTCTTTGACTTGTTGCCCACCAGCCCGGTCGGCGGAAAGCCGACCGTCCAGAGCGAAAGCAACGAATGCACCTACACCCCCTAATATCATTTTGATTGTATAACGGTTCGACATATTCCGCTCCTGTGGACGAACCTAACTCGCCGACGCTGTATCTCTATTGGTCTAAAGATCGGTTTTTAATTGCTCAGACGGCTATGGTTGATATCCCTCGAATCAGTCCAGATGTTGCAGGTAAGAACTGCCTGAGATAGCCACAAGAGAAGGCCCGCATCCGGTAGGGACCTGTGGGACTTATCCCGAAGGGATAAAAGGACTCAGCCTGGGGTTTTAACCTGGTTTTAACCCCAGGTATCGACAAAAAATGGATCCGCC
>JAFAIO010000152.1 GCA_019236675.1 Verrucomicrobiota bacterium | reverse complement strand
TTCTTTAGCGCTGCCAGCTTATCCTTGTCACTGTAGGTCTTGTATAAGAGGAGCCAAGTGAACGTGGCGATCGGATAAGCATCTTTCGCGTCAGGGTCACTCGGCCAAGCGCGCAGGACAGTCGCCGGAAACTGAGTCGTGTTTAGTGTTGCCGCCCCTGACTCTGGGCTGGCTGCCACGAACTCGCCTGCTTTGTTCTGGAGCTGGGCGAAAGGCAGCTTGTTATTCTTGGCATACCCATACTCGACATAACCGATGGCGCCTTGTGTCTGTTTAATCAACGCGGTGACGCCGTCATTACCTTGGCCCGCCACTCCCACAGGCCAGGTGACGGACGTTCCCTGTCCCACTTGGCTCTTGAAATCAGGGCTTATGGCCGCCAGATGACCCGTAAAAACAAAATTTGTACCGCTACTGTCAGAACGGGTGCAGACCGTAATGTTGACATCCGGAAGCTTCACACCCTCATTGGTTTTCGTGATGGCCGGGTCGCTCCACTTGGTAATTTTACCGAGGAAGATGCCAGCGTAAGCCTCGCGAGACAACTTCAGGGTCTCGACGCCTGGCAGATTGTAAGCCAGAACAATGCTGCCAGCGGTTGCCGGAATCAGCACGGCGCCTTGTTTGACTTTTTCAATTTGCGCATCGGTCATCGCGGCATCGCTTGCGCCAAATGTCACCAGACCGTCCGTGAATTGCTTGATACCGGCGCCACTCCCGACGCCTTGATAGTTGATCTGGATATCTGGGTTTGACTTGGAGAACTCGGCGATCCAACGCTGATAGAGAGGCGCCGGAAAGGTCGCTCCCGCGCCCTGCAACTGGAGAGCTGCGTGAACTGACAGAGGCGAGATCGCGATCAGCGCGAGTAAACCGGCAAACCGTGATGGGGTAGTTTTCATAGTCTGAAGCAGTCTCCCATCCACTGATCGAAAGTCGGGCATCGGGCAAACTCTGGTTTGTGACATTTCTGTGACGACGAGGAGGCGCGATCCTATATTGTTTACTATTCATCATCTGATATTTGCAGCCGACGAGTTACCATAGGGCGCTGCCCGGCTTCCCAGACCGATATAGCCGCGACCGTGGAACCGGTGAAAATAGAGGCTTTGCTCTTTAGGCGTCCGAGTCGACCCAGGAATAAAATCGAGGGTCCTTACGTCTTATAGGTCGTATGAGCCGTCCGTGACGTTCTATCCAGATTCCGAAAACCCTGAACTCCAAACCCACTCCGCGTAATATCAACTGATTTAAGAGTTTAAGCATGATTAAATGGTTGACTTACCCCTTCCCGGAGCGATGTTAGTACTTACTTAATTCGGTGCCGCGCCTTCAAACTCAGAGCCCCCCAAAAAGCAACGCTTCAGAGAGACTTCTTGATGCTGCGGCTCGGGTATTTGCGCGTAAAGGCCTCAAAGGAGCGACCACCCGCGAGATTGCTGTCGAGGCCGGCCTCAGCGAGATGACATTGTTCCGCAGGTTCGGCACCAAGGAAAAACTTCTCCGAGCCGTCGTAGAACGATTTTTTGCACGCCGGATTGAGCCGCCCGCAGCACATGAGCCACCCGGGGACCTGCGGACCTCTCTATTGCATTACGCCAAGCTTCAACACCGGCTAATGGATGAGAGCTTGCCGATCATCAGAGTGCTGCTGGGAGAGCTCCATCATTTCAGTAAAGATCACCGCAACGTTTTGCACGACGTCTTCAAACCGATGCGTTCAGCGATAAACACGCTGTTGACGTCTCAGCAAAAAAAATCTCGGCGCAACGCGGATATCGAGATGCTAATCGACATGCTCGAAGGCGTCATCTTCATCGATTCCCTCCGCCGCAGCCATGGAGCCATGACGTTGTACTCGGCTCAACATTGCCTCGACACCGCTGTCGAGATGATGCTCAGTCGATTGAACCAGGCAAAGGGCCCACCAACGCGGAAGCACAAACGAGCGGCTAGGGGAATGGGGGTTAGGAGCTAGGAGAGGGCCTCCATATTTGGTGGGGCGAGGCTCCCGAATGGCCAGATCGGTGGAGCGAAGTCTTTCGTGGTGCTCGCTAAGTCCCTTTGTTAGGCCATTAAACGCGCCGAGCCGTGGTCTGTCGTGGGCCACGCCGCCGACTTCGCTCAGCTCTATTGCTTCGAGGCTTAAGAACATTAGGCTTCGTCGGACAGGTCGGCGGGTCTGCAGTCCTAGCTCACTGATTTTCGGGCCTCGTGCAGCTTGCCCTTGCTAAAGCATTGGGTTCCTCTGGAGCCCCACCAAGTATGCCCCTCAGCTCCTGGGCTAGCTTCCGCGGCCAATTAGAACTTGATCGTGATGGTTCCTTCTACGTGGAACGGCCATTCCGCGACCACCGAATCATACCCGTATACGGGGTCGGGTGGTCCCCACAGTTTTTGGTTGGTCAGATTCAATAACGCGATCTTGGCCTCAAAATGGTCATCCTTTGTGTGATAGAAGAAGGTCAAATCTTCCTCATGCTGCGCTGGGATCCGGACATAACCTCCATACCCAAGGAACATCGGACCGGTGACTGTTTCACCAAAGATAGCTCCGAAGGTACCGAAACTCGTCGGAATTTGATATTTGGCCAGAAAGTTAACCGCGTGAGCGGGGACACCCGGTTCTCGATAAACACCGCGCGGTAACGTCGCGCTGTTGTCGGTAATCACCGTGCCATTGGGTCCGAGCTGATGAACAGAATCGATCGGATAAACCTGCTCGACAAAGCCAGGCGAGCCGTGAATGAATGAATTGAGATAGCTATAGCCTGCACTTAGGTAGAAGTTGCGGCTCGGCTGGTAGTCCGCCTCGATCTCGAATCCTCTGGCGGTATCCCGAGAATAGGTGGCTGCGATGCCAGGATTGATCCGGTGCTGTTGGAAAATTGCGGCGTTAATAAATAGGGTATCTCCGATAATCGACGCCTTCGCGCCGGCTTCATAGAGATCGGAGTGTATATGCAACTCATTAGTGACCGGAATCGTAGCATGACCGTTGCCGTCGCCGGCGGGGAAGCCGCCGCCGTTACCAGCAGAATACGCCTGGCTGTAGTTATAAGTGAAATAAGTCGTTAACCATTTCCACGGCTTGAACGTCGGGCTCACGTTGAAATTTGGCTCGACGACTGACGCCCGCGCGCCCACCGGTCCATTGGGATTTACCGTCCCCGCGGCGATGGCTTCGTCGTACAATGGATCATTCACTTTTACCCAGACAACGTCCGCCCGCACACCGGCTAACAGTGAGAAATGTTCTCCGAAATCGAAAACATGCTGATAAAACGGCGCCACTGTGAACACCTTGGAGTAGTTGGTATCACCGTTAAACACTCCCGGCGTTCCGGTCCAACCTGGGTTATTGGGAATCGGTAGCGCGGTGAAGGTACTGAAATTGACGTAGTGAATGAAGTTACGGGAGGTCGCGAGATTCCAGGCGTTGAGCGGTTCGTCGAAATAGTCGTCAAAGGCTGTCACCTCCTGATAATGGAAATCGATTCCGAAATTGATTTTATTTCCTAGTACGAACGCTGGAGAGCTTTGGGGGACCGGCGCCTTCGCTTCTTTCCCATCAGCGGGCTCACCGCCGCTGCCTCCGCCGCCGAACGGGATATCAAAATTGATGTGGAACTCAGTCCGGTTTTCGAACGAAAAAGCGCTCGGGATGATCTCGGAGTAGTAGGCACTATCCTTCGTGTGCCGATCGATACCTTGCACGAAGGTGTTGTTTACGATGCTAAAGTTGTCGTTGATCGTGAAGGTCTGGATCGCTTGCCCGCGAATGCTTTTTCCGTAAGAACCGTCGCCCGGCCGTAACAGGCGAATGCTGCGATCTAGCCCTACGAGACCACCCGGTTCCACCAGGTTGCTGCCGCTCGTGACGTTCTCTGGGAATGGGACGCCAAAAACCGGGAGGCCACCGCTGAGGAACCCGATAACGTTACCCGAAAAGTACTGTCCGTCATCGATCAGCTTTTGGGTCGGGCGGTTGAAACCGTTATTTTCGGTGTAGGTAGCCGAATATCCGTCGACATTCACCTCCAGTTTATACTTGTCGGTTGGGATCCAGGTTAAAGCGGCGTACAACGATTGTGTCTGCGTAACCTGATTTTCGTAGTAGCTGCCTGAATCGATACCGGAATAACTGATGCGGAACGCGAGCTTGTCCGGAATGATTGGACCCCCGATGTCAATATTCCACCGGTATTGGTCGTAACTTCCAAAGGTAGCGCTCATCGACCCTTGGAACCGATCAAAAAACGGTTGTTTAGTAATAAAGTTAAAATAGCCACCGACATAGTTGGAAGCTCCGTAGACGACTCCCGGCGGTCCTTTCAAAATGTCGACCGAATCGAACGCGTTAAAATCGATCGGCATACCGTTTCCGTTACTGGTCAGCCCCTCGCGCATGCCGTTAATGAACACGTCGGCGATTTGACCCCTGATGCTCGGATTCGATGGCGCACCGAAATTGGTGGTCGTGAAGCTGCTGGTGGTCAACTTGGTAAAATCCCGGACATCAAGCACGCTGATATCATCCAGCTGTGCCCTCGAGATAATCGTCACGTTCCGCGGGATATCCATCACGTTAAGATCTAATCCGTACACTGCATTGATCGGCCGGATGGTGGGGACAATCGCCTCGTTGATCGGAATGTTGGCGCCGGTAACGACAACTTGCTGCAGTTGTTGGTCCGAAGAAGTGCTGGGTCCCTGTGGAGTCTGCTGTGGTGCGGGTGCCGGGGGCGTTATCACCTGCGCGAGGGCAGTGGCGGCGAAGGAGCAGAGCAAAGTAAAGCTGAGCACACCCTTAAAGTGCTTGATCATTAGTTGGTTCCTTGGTTTCTGGACTTGGCTATACTAATTTAGTAGGGTTTTGTCTAGATCGCGGTGGTCATCAGTTTCGTAAACGCCATCCTCCAATCGGATAGAGGAGCCCTCGGCTGGTTAAGGCGGCAGGGCTAAGCTTTCAAACTCGAGCACCTAGCATGCCAGAGGAGCGGACTCGCCCGAGGCCCGCTACCGAATAGCCGATAGCCAATAGCCGAATAGCCAAGGAAGGACTGGCTAACGGCGATCAACGTTCTGTACGCGGTCGTCTATTGGCTATCGGCTATTCGCTAGCGAGCCTCGGGCGAGTCCGCACTCCCTGTGACCTTTTTGCCAATACTCACGATTTTCGGCAAAACACGTGCTCGTTTTTGTTCAAGTGTGCACTATAAAGGACAAACTCTAACTGCCTCTTTTGCTGAGGTTTTTGCTTTCCCTCGGCTGCCATGGAATCAACACTCTTTCCGCCAGGACCGATAGCCCAAGCGCTGCGGCCGACAGGGTCGCGATAATGATGTTAGTAGCCCAGAGCCGATCGCCGCGATAGTCATTCATTGCTTGGATCAGCATGAACCCCAACCCTTGGCGTGAAAAGAAAAACTCCGCTAGCACGGCCGCGACGATGCTGCTGGTAAATGCAACCTCGTGTGCGGCGGCGTAATACGGCAGGGCGTTGGGCCATAACACATAACGAAATAGTTGGAACCGACTGGCATGCAGGGTTCGAAAACGCGCGATCAGGTTCGGATCCACCTGTTCGAATCCCTTAATCAAATTCGCCAGCAGCGGATGAAAGCAGATCAGTATCACTACCAGAATTCGCGGTATCGGTGAGTCGCCAAAGCTAATAATTAGCAGACTCGCAACCGACACGATCGGTAAGTTTTTTAAGACGACGACCCAAGGTGTAGCCAACGATTTGAGCGCGTCGAAATAAAGAAACGCAATGGCCAATGAAATTGCCACCAGATTGGCAAAGAAATAGCCGGTCACTGCCGTGGTTAGCGTTACGTAAGTGTTCCACAGCAGGGAACGCCATTCCTGTGCCATTAGTGCGAGAACCAGATGCGGAGGGGGGAGGACGGTAGGCGCTAAGTGCCCAATCGCAATTACTCCATACCAAACGATGGCGGCGGATACAACGAATAGGAAAGCTGCAGTCCGAGAACTCATGGGAAACGTCTTCTTCAATCCGCGATAGCCGAGTGCAGCGCGTCTCGCGCCGAGCGGACTAAACCGAGAAACTGTTCAGATTGTCTTACCTCGAAATCCCGAATAGTGGGCAGGGGCACTTTGATTTCAGCTGCAATTCGGCCAGGCCGGCGAGACATGACGAATACTCGCGTGGAGAGGGTAATCGCTTCCTCAACACTATGCGTTACCAAGAGCGTCGTTCTGCTCGACTCTCGTAAAATCCCGGCGAGCCAATCGACCAACCTTTCTCTGGTGATCTCATCCAGCGCACCGAAAGGCTCATCCAACAGAAGCAAGGCCGGTTGATGAACCAGCGCACAGGCTATGTTGACGCGTTGCTGCATGCCGCCGGACAGCTGATGCGGATATCGATCCACCGCCTCTGCTAGACCGAAATGGGTCAATAAAGCAAGCGGGTCCATAGCGTCGTTGCTACCGGTGATCTTCAAAGTTAACCGGACGTTCTCCAAAGCGGTGCGAGAGGGGACTAATGCCGGACGCTGAAAAGCGACACCGATTTCATGCGCGGAAGTGGCGGCCGAGGGTGGTCTACCGAAAATTTCGATTGAACCCGAGCTCGGCTCTTCCAGCCCGGCGCACATTCGCAACAGCGTAGTCTTACCACACCCCGACGCACCGATCAGAGCGATGAACTCTCCCTTTTCAACTCTTAAGCTGATGCCGTCGATCACAGAGTTATCTGCGAAACTTTTACTAACTGAGGAAACGTTAACCGCTGGTGGAGCCTGCGTGGATAAAAAATGATCAATCATTTTATATCCACGCAGACTAAGGCAATTCGATGCCGCCGTATTGGGCTAGCAGTGCGGCCAAGTTATTCCAGCTTTCTCCGGACATCCAAAGAGGTGGCTGACCGTCGTGTCCGAGAACCAAATCCTTTTCCAGTTCGAACCGCCGTAAAACCATTTCCCGAGTCAAACTCGCGTCTTTACTGTATTTAAGAGTGATCTCGGCAGCCTCCTCCGGCTGTTTCAAATAAATCTGGATAGCTTGAGTTAATGCGTAAACGTAACGGGCGACCAAGCCGGGATTTTTTTCTACCAGACTCTTCATCACGACGCTCACGTCGGCTTCTTCTGTCCAGCCCAGGTCTCTAAATCGCAGCGCCGCCCAGTTCTTATAACCCTGCTGTTCGAGGAATCGCGGTTGATTTTGGTACCAGCCTGCATAGAAATCGATTGCTCCAGAAACCAGTGGATCAATTGAAAAGCCAACCTGCGAAATCTTCAGCTGGTCCGCTGGTAACTTAAATTTCTGAGCGACGAAGTCCACATACCGCTGACCGTCCGACTGAACACCGATCTTCTTGCCGATCAGATCTTCCGGCTTGAGTTCTTTGTGAGAAACTTGGTCGTTGGCGACGCTACGATCGAGCGTAATCCAGGAATACTGAGTATCCTTCAATAAGGTACAAACCGCGGTCACTTTCGCGCCGGTTGGGCTGGCAACGAGCGAAACCACAAAGCTTCCACCGGGAACGACAGCGATATCCAAAGAGCCTCCTACCATGAGAGCCAGCGGATCTTTCCCTGGGCCGCCTGGTACCAATTCAGCGTCGATACCCATATCTCTAAAGAAACCCTTGTCGACCGCAATGTACCAAAGAGCCGATTCGTCGTTGAGGATCCAGGGCATACCAATGCGGACATGATCGGCCGAACTGGGCGCAGTCGGTTTGGTGGTTGCCGCCTGTTTCAAGAAATCGTTGGTGAAGTACGTCTCAGCCGGGATTTTCTGATGCACTTTTGCCAGTGCGTCTTCATAAGAGATTTGTGTGTGCTGGCTAGAAGGGGCACCGCATCCGCCAAGTAGCAGACCCAAAGCCATCGGAAGCAGACGCAAGCGTAGATTGTTCATGATTTCGTACGTCTCATAGCGTTTTAGTTCTGCGCGTTCCAGCAGTAAACGTACCTAACTTGGGCGTTTGGCGTTCGGTGTTCACCGTTTGGCGTTCCAGCGTTGAAGAAAGGGTAAAATCCGCAGCGCCCATTTGCTGCGTCTTCACTCCGCTGACCATCGGCGACCGCCAAACGCCAAACGCCGCGTCCACTATCCTGCACGTCGCCGTTCTTTCTTCCATGCGGGCGTCGTATTTCATTTGCACCGCACTAAGCAGCCTTCTATTTGTTTTCCGTGCAGCGGGTTAGTGACCTTAAAGAGGGATTTACATTCGAGCTCAATGGGAAACTGGAATTCGTTAAGGATTACTCCACTAATATTACGCTGCTCCAATATCTCCGCCGCAGGGGACTAATCGGATCAAAAGAAGGATGCGCGGAAGGCGACTGCGGCGCATGTACAGTCGTCTTGGTTGATGCCGGCGCGTTAGGGAACCACCAATATCGCGCGATTAACAGTTGTTTGGTCCCGTTGCCATTAATTGCTGGGCGAAAAATTGTTTCGGTCGAAGGTGTTGCCAGCGCCCAACTTCATCCAGTTCAGCAAGCGATGGTCAACCGGCACGGTTCCCAATGCGGTTACTGTACGCCGGGTTTTATAATGTCGCTCTATGAGGCCTATCATCGTACCGATCTGAAAGAGGCTTGGCAATTGGACGACCAGCTCTGCGGTAATCTATGTCGTTGTACCGGCTACCGACCGATTCGCGAGGCGGCTTTCGAATGTTTGGCCAAACTGAGCCGGACTGATACTCGAATCAAGCCGGCCACCCTTGCTGGTGGTGCAACTGGCTTAGATCCGATTGGTTATCGCACGGCCTCCGAGAATTTCTTCCGGCCGGTGGCACTGACTGAGTTGTTGGAATTCCTGTCTGTTTATCCCGACGCACAGTTAGTCGCAGGTGCAACTGAAGTTGGACTCAAGATCACCAAACTATTCCAATCGTTTCCCACTCTTATTTCTTTGGAAGGTATCGCTGAACTCACACTGTTGGAGCCGAGCGATACCCACTGGCGGGTCGGAGCAGCGGTGACTTTGACCCAAGTCTGGGATGGGTTGGGAAAAGAGTTTCCGGTGTTTGCCTCAATGTTGCGTTGGTTCGGCTCCCGCCAGATCCGTAACCGGGCGACGCTGGGCGGGAATCTGGCCACGGCGTCGCCCATCGGCGATTCAGCCCCGGTGTTATTGGCTCTGGACGCGAGCTTGGTCCTGGCTTCGGCGAAGGGTGCTAGAGTCGTACCATTGAATGAGTTCTTTGTTGGTTACAGGAAAACTCAGCTGCAAGCTGGAGAAATTATCCGCGAGATCCTATTTCCCCGTGCGCACACGGAAGCTGGTCTAGCCGAGGAGTTT
The DNA here is from genome assembly GCA_019236675.1 of Verrucomicrobiota bacterium. Lineage (GTDB taxonomy): Bacteria > Verrucomicrobiota > Verrucomicrobiia > Chthoniobacterales > JAFAMB01 > JAFAVN01. Next base: position 717 of record JAFAIO010000152.1, on the reverse strand, counting down.
ATTCGGTTTTATAAAGTTTCTCGCCGGCGAGAGATGGATATTAGTACCGTCGCGGGCTGTTTTCGGATTCAATTGGATACTTCGGGGAGAATTGGTCTTGCCCGCGTTGTTTATGGAGGCGTAGCTCCAACACCGGTACGGGCAACGGACGTCGAAGCCGCGTTGGTTGGTAACGAGTGGAATCGCGCGACTGTCGCAGCCGTTGCTGAGCTCTTGGCCAAGCGATTCACTCCGATTTCAGATGTGCGGGGAAGCGCCGAGTACCGCGCCGCCATGGTAGTCGAGCTTTTCGAGAAGTTCTTTGAAGACATTCAATCTGGGCACGTCGACCCGTCGCGGCGTAGTGAAACGGCCGCGGGAGAGGCGGACCTGTCACGCCGTAGCGAAGCGGAAGCGGACAGAGTAACTGGAGGTAATTGATTTTAGACAGTTTAAAACAAGGTCCTCAATCCTATGAATCTCCCCTTGGTGAATGAGGTAGTCGAAGCTGTGCTTTACGAAGGCTATATCCTTTATCCGTATCGGCCCACATCGAAGAAAAATCGGCAACGATTCACTTTTGGGCGTGTCTATCCTCAGGATTACAGCATCGCTCAGAATGGAGCGGAGCCCTTTGTGATGGTGACGCAATGTCTCCTCACCGGCAAAGACGAAACTAGCCTTGAAGTAAGCGTTCGTTTTCTGCACGTCGCCTCCAGGGACATCTTATCGTTCCGG
>JAFAIO010000124.1 GCA_019236675.1 Verrucomicrobiota bacterium | reverse complement strand
GAACCGTATCGAAACCTTGAGCCGAAGTTTATCTAACAAGGTTCAGGGTTCGGCCACGGAAAGGCCAAAGGATCAACCCACAAACTCAACGAATGAAACCAGCCTCTTTTGACCCAAATGCACGTAAACTGCTGAGCCAGATCGATTCGCCAGCAGACCTAAAGCGATTACAGGAAGATGAGCTGCCCTTGCTGGCTCACGAAATTCGGGACGAACTGATCTCTGTTTTATCGCAGACCGGCGGGCATCTGGGACCAAACCTGGGTGTCGTCGAACTGACGATCGCGCTGCACCGAGTCTTCCACACTCCAGAGGACAAGATCCTGTTCGATGTCAGCCACCAGGGCTATGTCCATAAGCTCTTAACTGGACGTCGTGACCGTTTTTCTACCATCCGCCAGTACCAGGGGCTGAACGGTTTCCTGCTCCGTACGGAAAGCGAACATGACTGCTACGGTGCAGGTCATGCCGGTACCGCATTATCGGCCGGGCTGGGTATGGCGGTCGCTCGCGACCGGCGCGGCAGTAAAGAGAACGTCGTGGTTGTGGCCGGCGACGCGGCTTTTACCTGCGGCACCAGTTATGAAGCGCTCAATAACGTTTCCGACCATACCAAACGTTTCATCGTTATTCTGAACGATAACGAATGGTCGATCGCAAAGAATGTCGGCGCCATCGCCAACTATTTTAACCGGATTCAGACGAACGACGCATTCAGCCATCTGCACGACAAAGCGGCTAAGTTCGTAGAAATGATCGGCGGCAGGTTCGTGCAGCAACTTGCGGCCAAGGTCGAGGAAGGGATGAAACATCTCTTATTGCCGAGCGTTATCTTCGAAGAACTTGGTTTGCGCTACTACGGCCCAATAGACGGCCATGATATTCCGCTGCTGACCAGGACTTTTGAGTTTTTGAAACGGCAACAAGAGCCGGTACTGCTGCATATCATCACCCAAAAAGGAAGAGGTTATGCGCCTGCTATCGAAAAGCCGGACAAATTTCATGGCTTAGGTAAGTTCAAGAAGGACAGCGGAGAGACCCAAAAAGGAAGCACGCCGACTTACTCGGAAGTCCTTGGTCAAACCCTGGCCAAGTTCGCCGACAATAACAAGAAGATCGCTGCCATCACCGCGGCGATGCCATCCGGAACCGGTCTCGTCCATTTCGCGGCAAAGCATCCAGATCAGTATTTCGATGTTGGCATCGCCGAAGAACACGCTGCTCTCTTCGCTTGCGGCATGGCCACAGAGGGCTTCAAACCGTTCCTGACGATTTACTCTACCTTCATGCAGCGGGCCTATGACATGGTGATCCATGACATTGCCCTCCAAAATCTGAACGTGGCGATCTGCATGGATCGGGCGGGCCTTTCCGGTGACGATGGACCGACTCATCACGGCCTATTCGATATCGGCTATCTGCGGCATGTACCCAACATGGTGCATATGCAGCCAAGGGATGAGGAAGAATTCGCCGATATGCTCTGGACGATGGCCAACCATCAAGGTCCTATCGCCATCCGCTATCCCCGCGGCGCCGGGACCGGAGCGGTGCCGAAGGCGCAGCCGAAGCTTCTGGAAATCGGGAAAGCCGAGGTGGTCCGGCACGGTCAGGAAGTAGCACTGCTGGGCTTAGGCAACATGTTCAGCTTAGCAGAAGAGGTTGCAAAACAACTGGAGGCGGAGGGTGTTTCTGTTGCTCTAATTAATCCACGTTGGATCAAGCCGCTGGATACGGGAACCATCGAATTCTTCGCTCGACGAGTAGATGTGATGTGCACCTTCGAGGACCACGTGCTGCACAATGGATTCGGTTGTGCCGTCATCGAACATCTGTCGGAAAGCCAGATCACGACACCCGTGGTGCGGATTGGATGGCCCGACCAATTCGTGGAGCATGGCTCAATCAATATCTTGCGAGAAAAACACGGTCTAACCGCGGCTGCTGCCCTGGAAAAAATCCGTCCTTTCCTCAAGAAGAAGCTGGGAGCGAAACAAGGCCGCCCGGCGGCGTAAAGAAGGAGGTAGGAGGGGGGTCACGAGCGGAAGGCAGTGGTGGGGCGAGGCTCCCGAATACCTGTAGGATTTCGCAGGGCGGTTGATCGTCACTCGGTACGCGGTTCTGTTAGACTGCACGCACGCCGAGCCGTGGTCCAGCGCTAGACCACGGCTCGGCGCAACTTTAGGCCTAATGACGCAAGTTCCAGATTAAGATGATTCACCCTTCGCGAAAACGCTGGGTTCTGCGGGAGCCTCGCCCCACCAGTGTCCGAGCTGCGACACCTCCTCCTAGCTCCTAGATTCTAGCTCCTAGCTCCTTTTAGGCTACCATTCCACCATGGGCCCCACGATTGTAACGACAGACCTTTCTAAGGTCTATCGCACGTACAAGAAACGCTCCGGTTTGTTTGGGGCGTTGCAGGGGCTGGTTCGCCGCGACTTTGAAGAAACTCGAGCTGTCGATGGAGTTTCCTTCTCCATCGAACAAGGAGAATTTGTCGGATTCCTCGGACCAAATGGAGCTGGAAAAACGACGGTTCTAAAAATGTTGTCAGGCTTGCTCGTGCCGACTTCCGGCTCAGCATCGGTCTTGGGGTTCACGCCCTGGGAACGCAAGCCGGAGTTTAAACGGCAATTTAGCCTTGTACTAGGACAAAAGAACTCGCTGTGGTGGGATCTGCCGGCTCGCGAGTCGTTAGAGTTGAACCGGGCGATCTACCAAATCCCGCAAGCAACTTATGAGAAGACCGTCGACGAATTGGTCGAGCTCCTTGATGTCCGTGACAAACTAAACGTCATGGTACGCGAGCTCAGTCTCGGAGAACGGATGAAAATGGAATTGATATCCGCATTCCTGCATCAACCGAAAATTCTCTTTCTAGACGAGCCCACGATCGGTCTCGATGTGGTTAGCCAAAAGAATGTTCGCGAATTCTTACGCCACCATAGCGCCGAGCGAAAGACATCGACGATTTTGACCAGCCACTACATGCAGGATATTGCCGAGCTCTGTCAGCGAGTTCTCATCATCGACCACGGACGCGTCTTTTTTGATGGCGAGCTCTCCGAGATCATCGAGCAATTTTCCGGGCACAAATACCTGCAATTCACCTTTCGCGTGAGCGCCCCTTACCAGCCGAACTGGGGTGAGATTGTGAGCAAATCGGGCATGTCTATTACTCTGAAAGTCCCCCGCGAAAAGGTGACCGAGATCTGCCAAGACATTCTAGCGACAGGCAATGTCCAGGATTTCAGTGTAGAGGAGGAACCTATCGAAGACATTATCCGAGAGATCTTCGAGCGACAGCAGGAGGTGACCAAGGAGCTAGGAGCTAGAATCTAGGAGCTAGGAGGGGGAGTTGCTGCGTTGGTGGGGCGAGGCTCCTGAGCGGCGATTTCGCGAAGGGCTACGGTTTTGAACTAGGAGTCGTATGATTAGGCCTAAAAGCGCGCCGAGCCGCGGTCTAGCGTTGGGCCACGGCTCGGCGCGTCTGCAGTCTAGCAGGGCCGTTTGCCAGAGCGACCATCAGTCGCTTCGTGAGATCTTAAAGACGTTCGGGAGCCTCGCCCCACCAGTGTCCCAACTGAGGCACCCTCCTAGCTCCTAGCTCCTTTCTCGATCGCCTTGACAATCAGCGTCGCCGCACACGCAGCTCCGTACCCATTATCGATATTCACCACTGTGATTCCGCTCGAACAGCTATTCAGCATCGTGAGCAAAGCAGACAAACCTGACATGTTGAGACCATAACCGACGCTGGTGGGCACCGCGATAATCGGACAGGACAAAAGGCCTGAAATGACGCTGGGTAAAGCGCCCTCCATCCCTGCCACAACGATTGCTACATTGCAGGCAGCAAGGTCATGAGCCGCTCGTATGGTCCGCTGCAGCCCGGCTACCCCCGAATCGTTCACTATCTTGGTTTCAACCCCCATCAAAGCAAGGGTCACTGCTGCTTCTTCGACCACCGGCAAGTCAGAGGTTCCCGCCCCGACGATCCCGACGATACCAGACAGCTTACGGAGCGGTGTCCGTTCTATTGTCAAGCATTGCGAACGCTCATGATAAACTGCTTCCGGAAGAGCCCGCGTCACCGCTTCCGCCTTTTCTCTGGAAACTCGGGTTGCCAATGCGACACCATTTCGATCTGCTAAAACCCGCAGGATAGCGATCAGCTCTTGTGCAGTTTTCGGCTCGCCAAAGACCGCTTCGGGTAAGCCACGGCGGCCCAAACGTGCTACGTCGACCTTGGCAAAGCCCAAATCGATCGTGTCTTCGTTCATATAGTTAAAGGAGCTGGGAGCTAGAATCTAGGATCTAGGAGAAGGGCGCGGCTCGGCGACAGTCGTACTCGTCCTCGATTTGGAGCGCCGTTACGCCTCGACTTTCGGATTCACCCCACGACTGAATCAGGGGCAGTTCTCGGTTTTTAGAGGGCATTTGCAACCTAGCCTCGCGCAACCAACTCGAGCACGAGCACGACGACGAGTACGATTGTCGTCGGGTCGCGATCCCCTTCCTACCGCCTGGCTCCTTCCTGTGGTTGCAAATGAGCGGCAGCTGAGGTCCCGAGCCACAGGCGCATCGGCACCATTGCCGAGCGCTGGAATCCATACTTTTCAAAAAAGGCTAGCGATTCTTCGCTTGCTCGCTCGGTAAGCAAAGTGATCCGAAGAAAATCCTTCTGTTTGGCATACTCGATCGCGTGCTTGAGCAGCTCGCCGCCGAAACCTTGTCGCCTAAAATCTTTGTGAATGATCAGGTCCTCCAGCAGGATGACGAATCCGCCTTCCGCGGTGCTGATGGTGAAAAGCAGATTGATCATCCCAATAATCTGCGTCGCACTGCGTAGTACCAAGATGCGCCCACGGCTCGGCTGCTCCAGAATCAGACGCAAACCCCGTATTTGTGAATTGTAATCCGGTCTGAAATCCGATTCCTGAGCAAACAGATCCATCAAGAGCTGAGCTAGCGAGGGTAGATCTTCCAGGGTGGCGGGTTCAATACGGGTCAGACTGAGCATCCGCCGTAAGATGCAAGGGAAAAGAGAGGTGTTCAAGGAGTTCGAGGAGAGGAGCCAGGAGCCGCTTTGGCATGTGACTTACGGACCGTACAACTTTGCTCACAGCGCGATCCCGGCCAAAGCCTGTCTTAAACAGGCGGCTCCCGGGAGCGCCTCGTGGTCTGCCATACCTCAGACTTCTGTTTAGCGTCCCCCAAACGACAAATAACAATTCAACATCGCCGTTGGGTAATGGCAGCACGAGCAGACGTTCTCGGGAGCCGCCTGTTTAAGACCTGTTTTGGTCGCAACCGCGCTGTGAATAAAGTCGTAAGGTCGACGCGCAACGCGCCAAAGCGGTTCCCCTCCAATTCCGTGAACTCCTCGAAGTCCTTGAACTCCTCGAACTCTTTGAACTACATTTCCACCTCCCCTCATGATTTGGCTAGCTATTGTAATTCTTTGTTACCTGATCGGTTCGTTCCCAAGCGGGTACTTGGTCGGAAAGAGCCAAGGCATCGATATCCGGCAGCACGGCAGCAAGAACATTGGCGCAACCAACGTT
>JAFAIO010000408.1 GCA_019236675.1 Verrucomicrobiota bacterium | reverse complement strand
CGCGCTCGAGCAGCGTGGCAATATAAGCGCCAGGTTTGACTCCTCGCTCGTTCAGTTGATAGGCCAATCTGTTCGCTAAGCCGTTAAGTTGGGCGTAGCTCAGGGATTCTTCTCCTTGAACGACCGCTATCGCTTCTGGAGTCTTTTGCACCTGTTCTTCAAACAGCTCGTGGATACAACGCTCTTTTTCGTAGGGCGCTTCTGTCCGGTTCCAGTCGTCCAGTAGGAGCGCTTTTTCGTGCGGGCCAAGGATCTCAATCCGCTCAACCGGCCGATCAGGAGTCCGCGCCATGCCCTCAAGAGTTCGTAGTAAATAGGAGCAATGCCGCTCCATGGTGGCAGCGTCAAAAAGCGCGGTTGAATAGGTCAATACCCCATTGATCAAGAGGACAAGCAGCGAGGAGCGTTTACACTTTGTCGAGAGCCTCGGCGAGATCGGTTCTTAGATCTTCCAGGTCTTCTACGCCAACAGATAAACGGACCAGTGTATCATCGATACCGAGCGCCTGCCTTTGTTCGGGAGGAATCGAACCATGGGTCATGATCGCCGGGTGTTCGATGAGGCTTTCCACGCCACCTAGACTCTCTGCGAGGGAGAAGAGATGCGTGTTCTCCAGAAAACGCCGGACGCCGTCCAAATCGGAATCGAGGTAGATCGTGATCATACCGCCAAACGCTTTCATCTGACTTTTGGCCAACTCGTGTTGAGGATGGGAGGCTAATCCCGGGTAACGAACACTTCTCACCTTGGGATGCTTTTCCAGCCAAGCAGCTAAATCCAGCGCGTTGGCGCAATGGCGTTCCATCCGTAAGGCCAGGGTCTTCAAACCGCGCAGGGCGAGGAAGCTATCGAAAGGTCCAGCTACTGCTCCGACAGCGTTTTGAAGAAACCCAAGCCTCTCGGCCAAAGGCAAACGAGCTTGGCCCGGACCAACCACCACAACGCCCCCCACCATATCAGAATGGCCATTGAGATATTTCGTTGCCGAATGAACGACGATATCGAACCCAAGGTCGATTGGATGTTGGATCCAAGGGCTGGCAAAGGTGTTGTCCGCAACCGCGATCAAATTGTTTTCGCGGGTAAACTCCCCGATTGCCTGCAAATCGATTAACTTGAGTAAAGGGTTGCTCGGTGTTTCGACCCAGACCATCCGAGTATTTGGACGTATATTTTTCTTCAACGTCGACGGATCAGATAGATCTAAAAACGTGAATTCGAGGTTGGCGGACTTCGATCGCACTCGTTCGAAGAGGCGAAACGAGCCGCCATAAAGATCGTCGCTGGCGATAACGTGTGATCCGGAGTCGAGAAGCTCCAAAGCGGTCGCCATCCCGGCTAAACCGGAGGCGAAAGCGAAGCCGCGTTGGCCGTTCTCGAGATCAGCCACACACCGTTCATAGGCCAGACGAGTGGGATTGATACTGCGGGCATAGTCGAAGCCTTTGTGCCTGCCAGGGCTTTCCTGTACGTAGGTTGAGGTCTGATAAATCGGGACCATGATCGCTCCCGTCGAAGGATCGGGTTCCTGGCCGGCGTGGATTACTCTGGTAGCAAACGAATGTCGTTTTGATGAACTCATGCGACCTTTCGGCGAAGATAATTCAATAGATCGATGCGTGTAACCAGGCCGACAAGTTGTCCTTGATCGACCACAATTGCGACCCGGCCGCTATCGAGAATTTGACGAAGCTCCTGCAGACTGGCTGACGGTGCCAGGGTCACTACGCGATCGGTCATTGCGGTTTGTACCTCGTCGCGAAACGAGCCATGGCCATCTTGTAGCCGGGTCAAGACATCGGATTCATCCAGAATACCAACCAGCTTGCCGCGATCGAGAACCGGGACTTGAGAGACGTCGGCGATCCGCATTCGGTTAAACGCGGTTAGCAGCGAGTCGTGAGGGCCGACACTGACAATAGTTCCGTCTTGATAACGGCGGGAAACCAAATCTCGCAAATCGTCAAAGCTTTTCCGATGGATGAACCCCTGATCCGCCATCCAAATATCATTATACATCTTGGATAGGTATTTGTTCCCGCTGTCGCAAGCGAGGGTCACCACGCGTTTTGGTTCTGTTTGCTCCCGGCAATATCGGAGCGCTGCTGCGAACAAGGTACCCGTCGATGAACCGGCGAACACGCCTTCCTTGCGCAGTAGATCACGAGCGGCTAGGAGACTCTCTTCGTCGCAAATACTATAAGCTTTGCCGACCCGGCTCAGATCGGCAATCGACGGTATGAAGTCTTCACCGATCCCTTCAACAATCCAGGAACCAGCTTGACCGATCCGTTTCTCTTTAACAAACCCAGCCAGGATCGAACCTTCGGGATCCGCCAGTACGATTTCGCATTCTGGAGCTACGCGCGCGAAATAGTTGCTCAGTCCGGTAAGAGTGCCACCGGATCCAACCCCTACGACGATGGCGTCGACGTCGTGTTGCATTTGCTCCCAGATTTCCGGGCCGGTGGTCTGTTCGTGAGCCAACGGGTTGGTCGGATTGCCAAACTGGTTCACGTAAAACCCGTCCGGTGTCTCGGCGGCGATGGAAGCCGCTAGATCTTGATAATATTCCGGGTGTCCTTTGGTAACATCCGATCTGGTAATGACGGTGGTCGCGCCAAGTGCTCGAATGTGAAGGATCTTTTCCTGCGACATCTTATCGGGAATCACCAAGATCAGATGATAACCTTTAGCTGCGGCTACTAGTGCTAAACTCAATCCGGTATTGCCGGCGGTTGCCTCGATTAGAGTTCCCCCGGGCTTAAGTTGACCGTCGCGTTCCGCCGCCTCGACCATGGCCAAGGCCATTCGGTCTTTAATTGAGCCGGTCGGATTTTGGTTTTCCAGTTTGATGAAAAGCCGGCATGGACCTGTCTCGATCCGCGTGCATTCAACCAACGGAGTGTCGCCAATGAGCGAAAGAATAGCCGGGTTTTTTAGGGTTGTTTCTTGGAGGGAGCCGGAGCTCATGTCATGAGTTTCCAGCCAGGACACAAGTTGCGTCAAGCCATAACAACGGGGCCGCTTCGCGGCCTGTGAGAGGTGAGAAGTGATTGTTGATCGGCAATTGGTGCCGACGGGGCGTTGCATTCAGCGTGCCGGTCGGCAGCATGTGGCTGGCCTAATCGTTTGAGCGACGTACTGGTGTGCCACAACTGCGACGCCCCGAAAAACCTGTAGCGCCGTAGTCCGCGGAGGCGGAGCATGCCACGCCATGAGAGGTTGAACGTTCAGAGGCCTGCCACACGCTTAAAGAAGCCGCGGCTAATGGACGCGATTCGGCCGAAAGACGCCACGCGTGAGAAAGTAGTCGTGGGTAAGGCAACGCAGAATGCGGCTCCCCTCCGAAACGGGAAGCGGCCCACACCAATCACCTTTCACCACCTTCAAGGCGCTCTCGCTCGTTGGCGAACCTTGGATATATTGATGGCTGGGAGCGTGAACGAAGCTCGCGACAAACTGTTCCTGGCGTCCCAGCTCGCTCTCGTTCGTAGACGGCGTTGTAAAGATGTTTGAGATGAAGTCAGTAGAGGATGCTCGGCGGGCTTATGCCGAGCGGCTGAGACGCTTGGGACCAGTGGATTCCGAGAGGGTGGTAACGGCGTTCGCGACTGTGCCTAGGGAGCGGTTCGTCGGTGCCGGTCCCTGGACGATTATCCCTCCGGGCCGAACTGCGCGCAGGACACCGGATTCTGATCCTTGTCACTTGTACGAGAACGTCCTGGTGTCCCTGGACGAGAATCGAAATATCAATAACGGGGAACCCCGTCTTTGGGCCGTGTTGTTTGATCAATTAGAAATTGGCCCCGGCGCGTTGGTTGCTCATGTCGGTTCGGGGACTGGTTACTATTCTGCGATTTTGGCGGAGTTGGTCGGATCGGCGGGAAAAGTCACTGCAATCGAAGTCGATCCCGATTTTGCACTACAAACATGGGAGAACCTGGCGCCTTGGCCACAGGCGAAAACGGTCGCGGGCAACGGGCTGGCGGATGTGCCTGCCGATGTCGATTTTATTGTGGTTAGTGCCGGCCTGACTTTTGTGCCAGTGGTATGGCTCGACGCGCTGCGCGAGGGTGGCAAACTGTTATTGCCGTTGACTGTTACTCATGGCTGGGGCGAATCCTCAGAACATGCCGGGAGGTGCGTAGGCCGGTTTCTCGTCGTTGAACGCCGGCACGGAACCTGGCCGGCGCGGTTCGCCACGCCGGTTTCAATTATCGATTGTTCCCAGGGACGAGATGCAGATTCCGAAGAACGGTTGCGGTCTGCGTTCCTAGGCGGGGATAGCGACGAAGTTAGATCTTTGCGACGCTTCCCGAACCTTCCGGATGACACTTGTTGGCTGGAAGGGGATGGGTGGTGGCTGTCGACTTCGTCGCCCTGACGGGGCCGCTACGCGGCAATAGCAAATAGCAGATAGCAGATAGCAAATTGCGTCGCCGGGGCGTCTCTGAACTGCACAGCGCTCCTCTTTATTTCTCGATCAAATCGACCATCGATGTGGCGGTTGCTTGTATCGAACTGACCTGTGGCGCCGAGAGCACCTCGTTGTCTTTAAATGTCGTTCGCACGGTTTGAAGTTGAGCCGTAATTCTCTGGATGATCTCGCTGCGTTTCAAGCGAGGCGATAAGGTATTCAGGCGATCGAGATAATAGTCGAGCAGCTCGAGGTTGCGCAGAGTCTTTGCCCGTTCCGGGGAATAATCGGTAGCCACACTAGCGGCCGCGATTTGGAGCCCTCGGATCCAGCCACCTAAACTCAGCAGGTGAACAATGGGCTCATCCCGGAGTTCAAGTAATGCCTTCTCGACGTCTTCTTGCGTCACGATCAATTCTTTGCGCAGACGCTCCCAATTATTCTGTTTCGCCAAATCCAGCAGCTTGCGGCTGTGCCGGCTCACTCGCTCTTCCACGCCCAGGACTTTCGCGCGTCGAATTAATTCACGACCAAGCGATTCCATGTCCTTGTTTTGTTCAGCCTCGACATCGAGAAAACCGTCTCCGATCAAGACCCCAAAACCTAATGCGTACTTTGAGCGTTCGGCTGTGTTGAGCTCAGTCACCGGCCGGACAAGCGTATTGACGGGAATGGGTTTCAGAGAGTCCAGCGTATTGAACAATTTCTCGATGGACGGCGCCGTGAACTCGTTTACGCCGAGTTCTTCGCGATAATCCTGATCCTTAGACAAGTCATCGGAAGCGTTCTGGGCATGCAGCGTTGCTGTGAGAACGATCAGCGGTGCGGAGACGATGAGGAACGCTCGAGAACGCCGGCAGCGCGCAGAACGCCGTGAACAGACGATCCAATACACAAGTAACTTATTATTCCAGGGTTCCTCGGTCCACCAGTCAGCATTTTCGGAGCTCGCCTTGGGCGAGCTTCGAAAGGTTTCCACTTGACGCTCAAGGCCAAAGGCTCATCATGACGCGGGTATCGGTTCGTTGCTAACCTTTGATGCTCTTGGCATGCACGGAAACGTCGGAATGCTCGCATGGACGCTTTGTTACATCGTGGTTCTCCTCGGTCTTTCGTTTTACGGACTCCACCGATACTTCATCATCTATTTGTATTTTCGGCACCGAAAGCAGAACCCGAAACCACGGACCCGCTTCGCCGAGTTGCCGGTGGTGACAGTTCAGCTTCCCATCTATAACGAACGCTATGTGCTGGAGCGTTTGTTGCGGGCAGTAAGCCTCATCGATTATCCAAAGGAAAAGCTCCAGATCCAGGTTCTCGACGATTCAACGGACGAGACTAGGGACATCGCCATTCGCGAAACCGAACGTCTCCGCCAGGCTGGATTCGATGCAGTCAGTTTACGGCGACCTGAACGAATCGGGTTCAAGGCGGGCGCTCTGGATATCGGTTTGAGCCAGGCACGAGGTGAGTTCTTCTTGATCCTCGATGCCGATTTTGTTCCTCCGCCCGAAATTTTAGCGGAGACCATTCATTATTTCACCGACGCGCGGGTCGGGATGATTCAAACCCGATGGCAGCATCTCAATCGGTACTATTCGTGGCTCACCCGGGCCCAAGCAATTCTACTTGATGGCCATCTAGTTCTCGAACAGACGGCGCGCAGCTCAACCGGTCGCTTCTTTAATTTCAATGGTACAGCTGGTCTTTGGCGAAAGAGCTGCATCCAAGAAGCCGGAGGCTGGCAACACGATACGTTGACTGAGGATCTGGATCTTAGCTATCGGGCCCAGCTGATCGGATGGCGTTTCGTGTTTCTGGTTGATGTCGTCACTCCAGCCGAACTACCGATCGAAATGAGCGCCTTTAAAACCCAACAACACCGTTGGACCAAAGGCTCGATTCAGACCTGTAAAAAGTTGTTGCCGCGCATCTGGATGAGCAAGTTGCCGCTCTCGATCAAAGCGGAGGCGACGATTCACTTGACGTCGAATTTCACTTATTTGCTGTTGGCCTTGCTTTGCGTATTGCTACAGCCCTCGCCGACCGGTTCGTTTGCGGTCGGCGGTTGGTTGAGGGTTTGTCTGATCGACATACCGATCCTGACAGCCAATACATTTGCAGCGGCTGCTTTTTATCTGGTGGCTCAGCGCGAGCTACATCCGCAACGGTGGTATCGGGATATTTTCTTTTTTCCTTTCGTTCTGGCTTTAGGGATTGGCATCTCGGTAAACAACGCCCGAGCCGTTCTGGAAGCGGTTTTCAACCATCGCTCCGCGTTCAATCGAACACCGAAATATGGGATCGAGGGAAAGACAAAAAGAGCCCCCATCTTCACTTATTCTGCGTTTAAAGCTGTACTTCCACTTGGAGAATTGCTATTTGCGGTCTATTTTGCGCGCTTTGTGATCACCGCTATTATCGCCAAAGAATACCTATCACTTCCTTTCTTGATGTTATTTCAAATTGGTTTTACATATGTCGCGTTCTGTTCGATTGGGGATCGCGTGAGAAGATGTCCCGGGAAACTGATTTCTGTTCGTTAAATGAGAGCCTCCGCAAAAATCGAGCTTCTCGTTAGCGGCTTGAGTCTGCTCGCTGCCGTTCCTGTGGTGAGCGGAAATCAAGGAGCTGTTTCGCCCTCGCCTTCGCCAGTTCAGACTTCAAGCGCTGTGGCCACCTATGCCAGGACCTATTACTCTCACTCCGCGGCTTCAGCGTCGCCGAGTCCGCTGGCATCAGCGAACCCGGCAGCTTCGCCGGCCCGAGCAATCGTAAGGATTGCTCCAGTGCCAGTACCGCCGCCGGCGCCAACGGTACAATTGGTTGTGAGTGTTTCCGATCAGAAGCTCGCCGTTGTGGTCAATGGCAAGGTCTATAAGGACTATCGTATTTCGACGTCGCGCTACGGTGAAGGAGATAATTGGGGAAGCTGGCGAACGCCCACTGGCATGCTTCAGATCGCCGGGAAGATCGGTGCTGCGGCTCCAGCCGGCGCCGTTTTCTGGCGGCGACAGGTAACCGGTGAAGTGCTGCCGGCGAACGCCCCGGGACGAGATCCGATTGTTAGCCGCATCATCTGGCTGCGTGGTCTAGAAGAAGGAAACCGAAACGCCTACAAGCGCTGTATCTATATTCACGGCACGCCTCAAGAAGCGTTTCTAGGACGTAAGGCTAGCTTTGGCTGTATCCGAATGCGATCAACCGATGTGATCGAGGTTTTCAATTGGGTCAACGTCGGTACGACGGTGGCGATTTTGGAAGACCCGTTGAAGCGGGCAGTCAAAGAAGCCGATAAAGTACCCTTGCTCGCTCAAAACTCGCCGCCACTTCGGAATGAGCCGGTCGCGAAAAATGTGCCGCCACGGACCATTGCAGCCAGGGAGAACATAGCGGCAGAGGTTAAGGTTAGTGAGATCTCTAAAGCGGCTGAGTCGGCCAACGCGGCCAAAACGGCCGATGTGTCTAAGGCTACTGATTACCGTATCCCGTCACCGATCATTCAGATCGAGCGAGTTGGCCCACCTGACCCAACAGTGTCTGTAGGGCACAAGAACACGACGGCTGCGAATTAGGCGGGACTCTAATTTTGGTGGGGCGAGGCTCCCGAACGGATCAGACGGCTTCGCAGGGAATAAGAATGCGGCACCCGATAGTCGTGTGGTTGGGTCTAATCGTGCGCCGACTTGTCCGACGTAGCTTCAGCGTTTTATAGGTCAGCAGCTTGGATGCCTAGGCGAATTCGGAGCCGGGGTCGAGCGCTGGACAACGGATTCTCCCCGGGGCCACTTGTGGTTTTTTTGCCTGGGAATTTTTCAGACTTATCCCGAAGGGATTAAAGGACTCAGCCCGGGGTTTTAACCCCGGGCCCGTATCAGAAAAAGGTCCGCCCTCACAAGGCGGTCATTCATGATTGCCTTGTCAGAATTGCACCCGCGCAGCGGGTTGGGGTTGCTGAAGGGGCGGTAGACGGCACGTACTGAACCAGCATCGAACGGTCCTGGGAACGAACATCTGCCGCCCTTACAGGGCGGGTTCATGACGCGGATTTAACCCGGGGTTAAAACCTGGTTAAAACCCCGGGCTGAGTCCTTTAATCCCTTCGGGATAAGTCTGAAAAATTCCCAGGCAAAAAAACCACAAGTGGCCCCGGGGA
>JAFAIO010000138.1 GCA_019236675.1 Verrucomicrobiota bacterium | reverse complement strand
TCTCTAAACTCTGTGTACTCTGTGCCTCTGTGGTGAATTTTTAGGCTTTTTACCGAGATTGAAACTACTTATCGGGAAGCGCTGGGGCTGGCACTGCGACATGCCATGATGGAGGCTCCAACCATTGTTATTATTGGTGAAGAGGTGGGTGCTTACGGCGGAGCGTATGGAGTCACCAAAGGGCTATTAAAAGAGTTTGGGAAAGAGAGGGTGATCGATTCGCCGATTTCGGAAGCCGGATTCGTTGGAGCAGCCGTTGGCGCCGCGATGAGTGGGCTAAGACCTGTGGCCGAGCTGATGTATATCGACTTTTCTGGAATCGCCATGGATCAAATCGCGAATCAGGCCGCCAAGATTCGCTATATGTTTGGGGGACAGATGGGGGTTCCTATGGTCCTTAGAACTCAGGGAGGAACGGGTAGATCCGCAGCTGCCCAACATTCGCAAAGTTTAGAAGGCTGGTTTCTGCACGTGCCCGGATTACGCGTTGCCCTGCCAGGCACGGTGTCAGATGCCTACCATCTTTTGCGAGCGTCTCTCCGGCTGGCAGACCCGGTGGTCTTCATCGAGCACAAGGCGCTCTATGTCCAAAAAGGTAAACTTGATCCCACTCAGGCAGATGCGGATTGGGGACGTGCTGTCGTCCGGCGTCCAGGGGATCAGGTAACTGTGGTGACCTATTCCCGGATGTTAACCTACGCGCTAGCGGCAGCGGAGAACGCCGCCGGTCACGGAGTGGAAGCAGAAGTTATCGATCTACGAACGCTAAATCCTCTGGACTTGGAAACGGTGAGTGACAGCGTGACAAAGACCGGCAGAGCGATTGTGGTTACCGAGGCTTGTCTGACCGGTGGGCCTGCCGCGGAAATCAGCGCTCGTATTCAAGAGGAGTGTTTCGATTTCCTGGAGGAACCCATTCTTCGGATTGCGGGAGAAGACGTGCCGATTCCAGTGGCGCCCGCTCTGGAGACCAGCTCGGTTCCGACCGTAGAGCTTATCACGGAGGTTATCCGGAAGTTAGTCCGCTGAATAAAACCAGAATTCACCACAAAGACACAAAGGAATCGCCGTCAACGCCGGTGTCGCCGGTAACGCCGCGAACGAAAAACCCTCGCGGCGATCCCGGCGTTCACGGCGCTGACGGCGTTCTCTAAGTCTCTGTGGTGAAGTCTCTTAATTTTTATCGGCATGCCTGAAAAAAAGCTAACCCTCCCGCGTATGGGTGAAACCATGAATGAGGGGACGATCGTCGGGTGGTTGAAACAACCGGGCGAGCATTTCCGGAGAGGTGAAACCTTACTCGAAGTCGAGAGCGACAAAATAAATGTAGATATCCCGGCCCTGGAAGATGGCGAGATGGTACTGCATCTAGTTTTGGCCGGAGAAAAAGTCGCAGTCGATCATCCGATCGCAGTGGTGCAGACGTTCGAGTTGAGCCCGCCGTCGCCCAATGCCGGAGAGTCACAACCGACTCTTCAAACGAATGTGGCGCCGAAACCGGAAATACAAAGTAATGAAGATCGACCACTGCCGGTAGCCGGGGCTAAGATTCGGGCTTCACCAGCGGCCCGTCGTGTGGCGAGAGAATTGGGAGTCAATTTGCCTGAGATCAAAGGCACTGGACCCAGAGGACGAGTCACTGGCACCGATGTACGGCGGCACGCCACTCTCTCCGTAAAGCCGGCTGGGTCGACAGTTGCTGATTCTAGTGGGCAACCCTTCCGGTGGGGTAAACCACAACGCGGTACGTGTTTCCTTCTTCACGGTTTTGCCGGTGATCCAACTACGTGGCGGCGAACGGGTGAATTCCTGGCAGAACAAGGTTTTGAAGCGATGGCTTTCGAGCTGCCAGGGCATGGATCGCTGCCTGTGAAAGGAGCGAGTTTAGACGAACTCGTTGCGGAAGTAATCTCGGGGTTGCCTAGCCCTCTAAATGGGAAGTTTCATTTAGTAGGTCATTCGCTTGGTGGAGCGATTGCGATTCTGATTGCTGCTCGAGACCCAGGACGGGTGGCCTCATTGACGTTGCTGGCGCCGATTGGAATTGGAACTTATATCAACCAATCTTTTCTGGACGGAATTGTCTCAGCCGGCACAAGCGAAGCTTTAGAGCGCGAGCTACGAAAAACCACTGGTCGTCCGCTTTCCTACGCCAAATCAGCGCTCGCTGCGATGCTAGAATCCCGGCGAGAGGATGGGCTGAGAACCATTAGCCGAATGATGGCGCAGGATGGGGTACAGCAACTTTTCCTGGTGCCGGAGCTCGAGAAGATCACGGCCCCGGTGAGGGTCTTCTTCGGTCGTCAAGACAAGATCTTACATTGGCAAGAGGCTCTTTCGTTACCAGGGAAAATCGCTCTGCACCTTTTCGACACCGGCCACATGGCGCACTGGGAGGATCCGTCGGAAGTCCTGCCGGTTCTGGGACGGTTTCCGGCTAGCAGTTAACGCGTGCGGTTGATGGTTGCCGGTTAGCTGTTCTGTTGAAAGTAATCAGTCATTCAGTAATCAGTTTTCAAATTCTCAGCTGGCTTCTCCGACTTTCATACTGATTACTGACACACTGATTACTGATTACTTTTACCTGCGTTCATCTGCGGTTGTAGTTTTTTTACCTTTGCGGTGCTTTCGCGGATAACGAGTTCCGGGCTCAAAACCTGAAGAGTCGCGTCAACGGCCTCTCGATTGATCATGCGGAGCAAGGTTTTCACGCAGTATTCGCCTTCCGCCACGAAATCGTGATGGACCGTCGTCAGAGGCGGCTCAAAAAAGCGGGACTCAGGCACGTCATCGTAGCCGACAATCGAGATCTGACGAGGGACCCGAATTTTATTTGCGTGCAACGCACGTAGTGCGCCCAACGCCATCTGGTCGTTGCAGGCGACGATGGCCGTAAACGCCGATGTGCCGGAACGGAGTAACTGCGTGGCAGCTTCGTAGCCGCTCTGTGTGCTCCAATTTCCTTGGACATGGGGCCCGGGCTGCCGGCCCGCCTTTTTTACGGTGGTGTGCCAAGCTCGATATCTTTCTTTGGCAGCCGGCCAGTCCGGTGGGCCGCTAATACAGGCGATGTGTTGGTGCCCCAATTCGAGTAAATGTCGAGTCGCCAGCCGAACTCCGTGGAATTCGTCGACCACAACTCCTGGTACGTCGTCACAAATGCGGTTGCCGACCGTCACGAAAGGCACTCCATGGCAACGTTCATGGACGGCAGCAATCCAAGCGTCAAAACGAACGCCGATCACGAGGCCATCGACTTGCTGTTCGCAGAGGTCATCAATCGCTGCCAATAATTCTGCTTCACCAGGGTTCTCAACCCCTGAAAAGATCAGATTGTAGCCCTGGCGCTTTGCGGTTTCTTCGATGCTAACCATAACCCGGGCGGGGCCATAGTAGGTCATATGGCTGCCGATCATGCCGATAAGGCTGGAGCGCCGGGTGGCCAAGCGGCGAGCTGCCAGGTTTGGGCGATAATTCAATTCCGCGATCGCTTTGAGCACCGTGGCCCGGGTTTTCTCGGCAACGAGGGGACTACCGTTAACGACGCGGGAAACCGTTTGATACGAGACACCGCAACGAGCCGCTACATCGTCGAGAGTAGCCGGTTGTGGAACGCGGGGAACGGCAACATCGCGCCGAACGTAAGGATGAACTCGGGCGCGCGATTTCATAGGGACGAGGATATCAATCCGGCCATTCGAATTTTCACCACAGAGACTCAGAGTTCACGCAGACTTCCCGGCGTTCCCGGCGTTTTCTCTACTGTGTCCTCCTGATGAATTTAAATTTATTCGACTTCAAGTCAGCAAAAATGTGGGCGTTCACAAAAATACTTGCGTCCCGGCTTCTTTTGCAGTGGATTGGGGGCGCGCACCGCGGTGCCAATTCCCCTATGAACAACTCCATCCCTGGGCGTTCGTTTGTACGTTCTTCCCCCGCTCGCCGAATCGGCCTGCCTTTCCTGTCTTGTACAGTGGCGGGGTACCTTTGCTGGTCGTTGCTTCAGTCAGCCTGCGCTCAAGCCAGCTATCAAGAGCCGGACTACAGCAAATTAAAACCCGAGAGCGGGCCGATCACTCTAGAAGTCTGGACCTGGGTTGTTGGGCTGGATAAGGCAGCCCAACTTTTCGAGCAAGCATATCCGGACATCAAAGTGCATGTTAACAATGTCGGTGGCGGGCCGGTCGAATACCAGAAAGTGCAAACTGCGATTAAAGCTGGCTCAGGCGGACCGGATGTTGTCCAGATCGAATACGATTTTTTGCCGTCGTTCATCGTTACTGACGGGTTGGCCGACATCTCGAAGTTCGGCGCGAATGATGCAAAGTCTTTCTTTGTTCCCTGGACCTGGGGGCAGGTCTCTCCAGATGGAAAAGCGGTGTACGGCGTCCCGCAAGATAGCGGACCGATGGCGTTCCTATACAACAAGAAGATCTTCGATCAATACGGACTAACCGTGCCGGCGACCTGGGCTGAGCTTGCTCAACAGGCGGAGAAACTGGCAAAGGCGACTGACGGCAAAGTGAAGTTAGTCAACTTTCCACCCACTCATGCTCCGTGGTTCATTTCTCTGGCTTGGGCTGATGGGGCCGAGCTCTTCAAAGCGCAAGGAGATAGCTGGACCCAGTCGCTCAACAACCCAATCTGCGAGAAGGTCTTGGCCTACTGGGCGGATTTGATCAAGAAGAAATACGTTGGCACCATCCCGGATTTCACTGCGGAATTCTATAATGCGGTTGGTTCCGGCCAGGTGGCGGCCTTGATCGAAGCGGCTTGGGGACCCGGCGTGTTGGCTGCTTCTCTGAACGACAAAACCTCCGGAGAATGGCGCATGGCGCCCTTACCTCAATGGAGCAAAGATCAACCATTTCGCTCAGGTAACTGGGGAGGCAGCTGCGATGCCGTCCTCAAGCAATCCAAATACCCGAAAGCGGCGACTTTGTTCTCTGTTTGGTTGAATGCAGCGAAGGGACCGGTCATGAGCAACTGGAATAACTATGGAATTTTTCCTGCCGCGCTGTCAGGTCTTGCTTCGCCAGACATGAACCAGCCCGATAAGAACCCGAGCAAATTTTGCGCCGGTCAAAACGTGGCGGAGATTTATGTCGAGGCTTCTAAGGCGGTCA
>JAFAIO010000051.1 GCA_019236675.1 Verrucomicrobiota bacterium | reverse complement strand
CGGCGTCGGCCACTAATGAGGTAGATCGCGGCTCGTAACTCCAGCAGCGGGTCATCCGATGGCTCGATTCCATCTACCCGCGGGATCGGGTCGAAGATGATTTGCTTCTGCTCCTGGGCGTCATTTTCGACCGGAGCAGAGAGAACTATCTGGCCCAACCGGGCTAAAGGGCGGTCTTCCGGCCAATGCACGGTAGCATCATTGACCTCGTCGCCTTTGTTTGCCAGTTGCACAAAGACTTGGAAGCTGATCGGCCCGGTTGCGATCCGCTCGCTTAACTCATCGAACAGGAAATTCGGCCCTTTCTCCTTGGTAAACTCAGGGTCTAAATGTTCCACGCCGGCGTCCGGTATAATCCGGTATCGGCCGTAACGGCTTGCGCCATCTTTGTTGATAAAACGCATTGCCGTGACTCCGAAATAGGGCTCTTTAGCGAAACTTGAGGGACTTGGCTTTGGGGCCTGCACAAAGGCAAGCGCTGCAGGATGCGAACCGAGGAATTTCTCAATCGGTTTCGGCGATGGCACATCCTCTCCACTGGCTGCAACGGCCTGCAGAAACTCGAGGAATTCTTGGCCGGTTCTCGTGGGAAAGCCGTCCGTTGAATGGCTGACGATGTCGGTGTGCACATGTTCAGCGAGATGGAACCGGATAGCCAGACCACGGGGGTTAGCGTTCGGATCGTTGTCCGGCAAGAGAGGGATGCCGGTGGAACTGGAAAACCTGGCGGTTACCGGGACGGAAGCGCGGGTGATGTGCGGAGCTCTGCTGAGAGATGCCGCTTCCGGGTCCGGTGTAAACGTACCGGCGAGCATCGTCCCTCGGGCGTGCGCTGCGCGAAAACCAGGGTGTAATCCGAAGAGGGTATCGAATTGCTTAAGCAGGTCCTGACTTAGAGCGAGCAGTTTCTCGTCAGTTGGCAATGGCATAATGCTTATCTGTAGAGCGAAAGGCGAAGTACGCCAGCGGTTTATACAGAATCGGCCGGGTTGCTTGAAGTCGTGACAGCCGGCGACGATTCCACGGGCGGTGAAAAGACTTTCTTGAACGAGAAAGCGTCAGCGGACTCGCCGTGGTGGCGGAGATGATCAAGCCGGAGCTTCGCCTCCAAAACGGTTGGAATAGTCCCCGCGGGTATCCACCAGAGCACGATGAAATACGTGTCGAGCCGTTCGAACCATTGCTCGCGTTGGCGCATGACATCGGCGTGGTGCGTCCGATAGACAAAGGCTTTAAGAGCTTCGACGGTTTCCCACACCGACATATTGATAAGGATCGTATCGTCATCGTAAGGACGAATAGCCGTGGCGTCTCCGGCCTCGGTTTGGAGGCGCCAAACAAAACCGGGAGCGGAATCGGCGAGCGCGTTAACGGGTTCAAGCTCGGCCACAAAGCCGGCCATGAGCGAGTCGGTCATTGGGGCGCGAACGCGACCAATATTAAGTTGGGCCAGGTGCCAGCGAGGAGAAGCGGACATAAGTAGGAAGGTGAGAGGTGAGAAGTGAAAGGCTCACGCCGTGGAGCGCTGCCTCGCTTGCGAGGCCGACAAGCAGTCGGCAACCCTGATGACCAAGCGTGTGGAGTGTTGATGCAACGGAGCAATAGATTTGGATTGACCCGGTATCATCTCTGGGTTAGCAAACCTGTATACCGGTATACAGGTTTATGGCGTTGTCAAATCAGGCTGTCTCCAGTGCCGCTGATCAGGTCGCTAGTGCGCTTCGTCTCGCGATTCTCAACGGCGAATTCGGCCCGGGCCAGGCCGTCCCTCAGGAGGAAATCGCGGCTCGGTTCGGCGTTAGCCGAATCCCGGTCCGCGACGCGATGAATCTATTACAGGCCGAAGGCCTGCTCCACATCGTGCCCAGCAAAGGTTCGTTCGTGGCTAACCCCACCCCGGACGAAATCCGTGAGACCTACGAAATTCGAGTCCTGATCGAGCTCGAAGCCCTCCGGTTAGCATTTCACCATCATAATACTCAGAGCTTGGCCAGAGCAGAACGCTGGTTGCGCGAATTTGAGCTTGAGACTGAACCGGCCCGGCTGGGTGACACTGACCGTGAGTTTCACGCCGCGCTCTACGCGCCAGCTAAAAAAGCTAAACTGTTCGAGTTAATCAATTCCCTCAGAACCCTCACCAACCGCGGTTACTTTCTGCAGATGAGTACGCCAACCCATCTCAAACAATGCCAAGCGGCACACCGGGAAATCTTTGAGAATTTTAAAAAACGAAACTTGCGGGCAGCTAAAGACTCGCTACGCCACCATCTATTAGCTGCAGGATCCGTCGTGGCGGAATCCGCGGCAAAATTTCGGGCCGAGGTAAATTGAATCCAGCAGGAATCGATGTGCTGGACGACGCGTTTCTCGGGTGAGGGCTTCCCGACGCGGGTCAGGGGCTTGGGTGCGGGATTCGCCGCGGTGTTTGCCAAGATTGGCGCTGTCTGACCGCGTTCCTGTTTCCTGATATAGGGCCTCAGGCGCTGCGGTGAACCGTTAAAATAAGGACCGGTGTGGGTTCCACGCAACACCCACTGGGTAGCGACCAAGCCGTCACCGGTCGCAGGTGGAGTTCCAGCGAGACCCTAAGATTTCTAAAATTTTCTGAAACTCTAACCGTGCCATCTCCTCACAGATCAATTGGAGACCACGGTCGGCCATTTACGAAATTTGCTTGGTCGGTCGAGGTCGCAATAACGAACCTAAAACAAGAACCAATGAAAGGACCGCAGTACGCCTATGAAACTCACCAGCTTATTAAATCGAACGCAGCGCACCTCTGAGAACCCATCCAGTGATCATCAACTGGAATTTATCCAGTCTCACCCTTCCAATATTACTCAACCAGAAGAACACATTCTGTTCGTTCTACACCCCATGTTTGCGGACAAAGGCGACCTTCTTTGATCGGCGAAGGCTGTCTCCTCATCAAGGGCAATCAGAAGTCACGTTATGAAAGTCGGAATAGTCGGTGTTGGTCGTGTCGGCGGTAGTGCCGCGTTAAATATGGCGCTTCGGGATTCGTGTCGAGAGATGGTCTTGATCGACACGCATCGTCAATTAGCCGTGTCTCAGGCCTTAGATATTAGCAAGACTAGCGCTTTGGTGTCTGGACCACGGGTCCGGGCCGGAGATTACAAGGATCTTGCCGGTGCAGAAATCGTTGTGCTGGCGCCTGGAATTAATGAAAAAGCAGGCGGTGCCGATAACCCTGCGGACAAGGAAGGACGCCTTAGGTTACTGGAGACCAACGATCCGATTCTTCGCGATGTTGTTCCAAAGGTAGTAGCCGCGGCCCCGGATGCGATCCTACTCGTCGTGACAAATCCGCTGGATCCAATGGTCGAGTTAACTCGCCGCCTGGCGATCGGTAAACCCGTCCTCGGTACTGGTACGTTTCTGGATAGCCTTCGTTTCAAGACGGCATTAGCCGAACAGTTGGGAGTCGCTCCGGAATCCGTGAAAGCCATAGTTATCGGAGAGCACGGACTAAGCTCAGTGCTTTTGTGGTCCAAAGTGACGATCGGCGGTATTGCGCTCGGGTCTTACCTCGCTGGTAGAGGTATTGACGAGCAGGCTCTCCGGAGGTCAGTCGAGGAGTACGTAAGGCAGGGCAATATAAATGTTATCAAAGGTAAAGGGGCAAGTGAGTTCGCCATCGGGACTGTCATTTCCAGGGTGGTGGAAATTATCCTGCGGGACGAATGCATCGTGACCCCGGTTTCTGCCTACAGCGAGAAATACGGAGTAACCCTTTCACTGCTACGCAGAGTGGGCCGTGGCGGAGTTCTGGATGAATTCGAAATCGAGCTAAATAAACAGGAGCAGATAGGGATAGAAAAGAGTGTTGAAGCTCTGAAAGCCGCCATGAACCGGCTTGATCGCAGCAAGCAACACACCCCATTCTAAGGAAATAATAAACAGGCCAACTTTGACTACTTAATTAGTAGGGTTATAGTCGGCTTCATGTCACAAATCCTCCAGGAAGTGCTTGAGGCAGACGCACATTATTCCGCAGGGTTCGGCGATAAGGGTGCCCTGACGATTCCCCCGGCTCGAAAGTTTGCAATTCTCACTTGTATGGATGCGCGGCTGGACCCAGCAAAATTTGCGGGCTTATCCGAAGGCGATGCGCACGTGATCAGGAATGCAGGAGGGCGTGCTAGCAATGATGCGATTCGCTCGCTGGTGATCTCTTATAAGCTTCTGGGGACGCAAGAATTCTTTGTGATTCACCATACCGACTGCGGAATGGCGCTCTTTACCGATGCCATAATCCGAGACCTGCTAGCAAATAGTCTCGACACCGCGGCCGTGGATCAAAACGGGTGGCGCGACGTTGGCGCCGGACCTGGCTCCGATGCCGGAGAATTCATCGACTGGTTAACGTTTAAGGATCCGACATCGGCAGTCGTAACCGATGTTCGCCGTATTCGGAATCATCCTCTCGTTCCGAGCCGAATCCCGATCTACGGCTTTGTTTACGACGTACGGACAGGAAAACTAATCGAGGTTCCTGAAGCGACCGAAATCGGCGCCGCGAGCGCTTAAGGTCGTCGCAAGGCGCTTGGTTCCGTGCAGGGCACATCGTTCTCGTCCTCGTCGTCAAAAGCGATCGCACGTTGATAAGGCGAGTTTGCACCCACCGCCTGGAGGGGAGCCGCTTTTGCCCGGGCCCCGCTAACCTCGCGAATTTCGCCTCAGCGCTAATCCCGCGGAAACGTGCGAAAGCCACCGAAAGACTTAGGGGTAGACAGGCGGCTCCCGGGAACGTCTCAACGGTTCGGCAGCTCTACGACCGGAGGTAAACAGGGCCAGGGACAAATGGATCGCGCTGGGTAATTCTTCGTTCCGCGCGGGACACATCGTTCTCGTCCTCGTCCTCGAGAACGTATTTTGGGCGTGGAGGCGATCATGCCGAGAGGTGTTGAAGGTCCTCGTCCCTTCGGGACAACAACGGTTAACTGTCCGCAAAATCGACTCCACCCAACACGCCTTTTTCGAGGACGAGGACGAGAACGATGCGCGGTTGGCGAATCTAACGAATCTAACTTTGGGCAATTCAAGTCTCCTGGTCGGTCGCCCTCGCCAGGATGTTTTCCACTCGTTTCTCTAACTTCTCAACGTGCGAGCCGCGCCAATAGGTCTGCCCGCAGCTCGGACACTTTGTAAAATCCTCATAGTACAATTGGGTCAATGGTTCTAGCTCATGGATCACTGCCGCTTTCTCAGTGCAATTGAGAACGCCATTGCAGCGCAAACAACGGGTGAAAGGGGCGAGCGCGGGCGCCAACTCGAATCGGCGAATCGTCTCAATGGTTTGCTCAAAGGGCTTTTGTGAGCGCGGGAAAAATCCGTTCTCAACGACCCTGTGCATCAACAGCGGCCGATCCCGGGTAAGCAATGCGCGTTTTTCGCGCAACATGATGGTCAACAAATCGCGGTCGTCCGGGTCATTGCGATAAGCGACGTCGATGCCGAGCAGTCGCAAGTCTCTTACCAATTTACCCAGATGACCATCGGCCACGAAGGTGCGAATGCCGCGACCCTGCAGACCGGAAGAAGCACGCTGTGACGAGAATGGGTAAACGTCGGTGATGCAGTCCGTTTGAACCTGAAACAGGAATTCCGCCGGCTGTTTATCGACCAGGATGAGATCCACTTCGGGATGAGGAATCCCGCAAGATTCGATCACGTCTTTTATCGCAGTCCGATAGTCGACGGTGCGGCCAATTGGTTGATGCGACCGCTGATTCGGCTTCAGAAAATAGTCGAGGCCCTCATGAAACGAAATCAGAACGGAAACACGTTCGTTCCTATCATGTCTGGCCATTCCATAATATAAGGCCGGCAACGAGCGAGAACGAGCGGCAAACGCTTAGCGACGCTCGTTCCCGGCGCCGCCGGCGTTCCTCCGGTTCCCACTAGCCTTGTTGCTCATCGTCGTGCATTTTTTGGACATGCGTGAGATTCTTCCCGGCGTTTTCACCTGGGGCTCGACTTACGCCGACCGACCTTGGGACTTGAACGGTTATGCGATTGTGCTTTCGGGAGGCATTGTTCTGATCGATCCTCCGGCTCCCCAGGAAAGCGAATGGCAACAGCTGCCCAGGCCGATTACGACGGTTGTACTTACCAACCGCGATCATGTCCGCGACGCGCCATTGTTCCGGACGCGTTACGGAGCTCGCATCATGGTGGGAAATGATGAGGTACCTCAATTCACGTCGCTGCTAATCGATGCGACCGTTCAAGAAGGAGATCTGATTGGCGGCGCTCTGCGCGTTATCCAATTGCCTGGTAAATCTCCGGGCGAGATTGGGTTGCATATCGAGCCGGCCTATCATGCCGCATCGAGGGACAATGGTGGGATCTTGATTTTAGGAGACGCGATCATCGGGAATCCACCAGGAGCGTTGGGGCTGATCCCTGAGGAGAAGCTAGATGATCCGAACAGGCTCAGGCAAACCCTTCCTAAGATTCTCGACTATGAATTTCAGGTGCTTCTCCTTTGTGATGGGCAATCGGTCTTAAGCGGTGCAAAGGGGAAAGTCAGCGAGTTCTTAAGAACCTTAGGCGTTTAGTGTTTGGCGTTCGGCGCATTT
This sequence comes from Verrucomicrobiota bacterium, assembly GCA_019236675.1. Taxonomy (GTDB): domain Bacteria; phylum Verrucomicrobiota; class Verrucomicrobiia; order Chthoniobacterales; family JAFAMB01; genus JAFAVN01. Next base: position 2,482 of record JAFAIO010000051.1, on the reverse strand, counting down.
GAGATCGCGCTTCGGGAACGAGTTGCCTTTGAGATTCGACCTAACACCGCCGCCTGGCCAACAAGGACGAACGCCAAAGGCCGAGCGCCGAACCCCGAACGCCAAACGCATAATTAATCATCTGGTTAGTCCAGCCCCAGTGCTTTAGCATGCGGATTGATGAAACTGCCAGCTCTACGCGAGCCGATCGCCTTGTTCATCGGGTTTGCTCTTGTTAGTATGACGGCGGCAACCGCCGAACCGCCCCCTGTGCGGCTCTACGTGCGGGAAGTAGCCATCAAGATTCTTGGTCAGATAAGAAGGGTAGTTGCGATCGAACAAGAAAGCGGCGCCACGGGCCTCGAATTGAGAGCGGCGGACGGATTCAACGTGGAAGTTGTTAATCAGCTGAAGGAACCGACCAGTATTCATTGGCATGGCATCGTCCTGCCTGCTTTGATGGATGGCGTTCCATTTGTCAGTCAGGATCCTATCCCGCCGGGCGGCAGTTTTCATTACCAGTTTCCGTTAAAACAAAGCGGAACTTACTGGATGCACTCGCACTATGGCTTGCAGGAACAGCTGCTAGCAGCACCGTTGACGTGACGAGTGAAGGCCAGGCTGGAAAAGTCCAAGAGCAATATGTCATTCTATTGGCCACTTCTCATTCAAGGCGCCTGACAAAATCCTCACCCAACTTAAGGCTGGGATGAAGAAGATGAAAGGAATGGACAGTATGAAAGAAATGAGGGCTAAGGGCAAAGCTCCTTCCGGGCAGAAGCTCATTGCTCAAAGGTGGCTTGACGAAAACCGTGGTTTTGTATCCGTCGTGATCGAAGGAGAGTTGCCGGACACAGACGTCAAATACGATGCTCTTATTGCCAATCGGCGTACGTTTGATGATCCAGAAACTTTCAATGTTCGGCCTGGTCATACCGTGCTTTTGCGAATCATCGCCGGCTCAGCCGCAACAAACTTCTTTGTGAATACTGGGACGTTGAGTTGCCAACTCGTTGCGGTGGACGGACAAGACGTCGTGCCGGTCCCGGGCAATTTCTTTCAGTTGGGGATCGCCCAGCGTATCGACTTGCTGGTCAAAATTCCAGAAGACGGCGGAGCTTTTCCGATCATCGCTCAAGGAGAAGGGACAAAACAACAATGCGGTGTGGTTTTGGCGACGGAAGGAAAAATGATTCCCAAGATGTCGCTTACCGCGGAGTTCGCTACTGCGGGGTAAGATAATACGCAGGAGCTCAGATTGAGTGCCAAGAACCCGCTTCCCGAAAAGGCGCCGGACCGCTCCTTGCCCTGTGTCCTTGGCGGATCAATGGCAAAATACGTTTGGACGGTCAATGGCGCCGCTTATCCGAATCGCGATGGCCTTGATGTTAAAGACGGTGAACGTGTGGAGATCACGGTCCGCAACGAGACCGGTATGGCGCACCCAATGCATCTGCATGGTCTCGATTTCGAGGTGACCGAAATCGATGGCAAAACGGTGCACGGAGCGGTCCGCGACAACTTATTGGTACCGCCAAAATCCACTATCAAAGTGATCTTTGACGCTAACAATCCCGGGGTTTGGGCTTTTCATTGCCATATCCTTTACCATGCCGCGGTAGGAATGTTTACCGTGCTGAAATACGACGAGGCCGATACGCAATTCTGGCAACCTGAGAAAACGCTTACCGAAATAGGCGGAGTGAAAGCGGAGCGTTGATCTGGAGCGCTTGCCCCGATCTTAAAACGCGATCGGCGCTCCGGCAGCCGCCGGACCGTCAAATGCCGTCAACGAATCTTCCGCTGTCGGCGCGAGGCCCTATGGGCCCCGCTACGCAGTCGGATGACTTTCTGTTACCACCTTAAACTGAAGATGAAATTCATCGTTAACCACGTGCTGACCTAACCTCCCAAAATATTTTGCGGAACCATAGTTGGCACCCCAGAGGGTTCGATCTAAATCCAGTGACGCCTGGGCCGTGAATGAGCCGTCGCTTTTCCTTGCCACCACCGCGGCAAAATCGATCGGCTTGGTCGCTCCCCGTAAAGTAAAATCTCCTTTAATCTGGTAGTTCGGCTCATCCAGTCTGACGTTCGAACGATAATTGACCTCTCTGATCTCAAGCTCGGCCCGCGGATATCTTTCTACGGAGAAGAAGTCGTCACTTTTCAGATGCGCGATCAAGTGTGCGTTCATAGTCGGGTCCGGGATGTCCGTGCAGCGGAGGCTCGTCATATCGACGGTTAAGCGCCCGCCGGTCAAACGGTCCTCCGTGATCAAGATCTGTCCGGGTCCGAGCTTTACCGTCCCGGCGTGACGGTTAAACAGATTTCGTCCCGTCCACTCAACCAGGCTGGCTTCTTGATCAACCTCGAATTGACCCGAAGGTAATTCGGGCGCCGCGCGTTGCTCGATTTTACCACCACTAGCCTTCCAGCCTTCCAAGCCGCCGGGTAATGCAGCAACCCGTACATATCCCGCCGCTCCGAGTTTCGTTAGAGC
>JAFAIO010000004.1 GCA_019236675.1 Verrucomicrobiota bacterium | reverse complement strand
CAAAAACAGGCGGGAGACAAGTTGCTTTCGTGTTTCCAACAGGGGCTGCCTATCTGCCGGCCAAATAAGAGCAGAATTCATGTTTGTTCAGCGGCTGACTCTTTAACCCAAAAATCGGAATCTTAGCGGCGGATCACCCAGGTTTTTACCGGAGCCTGATGCCTCGTCTGACTTCGCGCCCCGTCGATACGCTTCACACCGAAATCTGCGTAATCCGCGGATATTCAAACTCTGAAGATCTGCGTTCATCGATGGTTCATTCGAGATGATAATTTACCCAGTACTTGGAAGACCAAAAAACAACGATCGCCAGGGTAGCGTTGATGATGAAAAGGATCCCGGAAACCGCTGCTGCGAGTCCAACTTGATTGTATTCGAAGGCGTTTTTGTAGATGTAGAGAGCGGTGAACATTGTGGAATTCAAAGGACCGCCTGCGGTCATGATATAGGCAGGAGCAAAGACCTGGAGACCTAGACCGAGACCGATAATAATATCGTATAAGATAGTCGGAGTTAGTAAGGGCAGAGTGATATGACAAAACTTTCGCCATTGGCTAGCGCCGTCCAACGAAGCGGCATCGTAGAGACTCGGCGGAATAGCCCGTAAGGCGGCCAAAAAAATCAAGCCGATATGCCCAGCTCCGAACTGAGCCACTAGCACAATCGCCAGTTTTGACCAGCGGGGATCGCCGAGCCAGTTTATGGCCGGAATATGCACCCAGCTTAAGATATAGTTAAACAGCCCGAAACGAGGGTTTAACAACCAAATCATCATCATGGATAGTGCGAAGACCGGCGCTACACTCGGCAGATAGAGAATCACTCGGTACCAAGCGACTTCGCGGACTCGCTGATTCATGGCGATGGCCAGGCCGATCGCAACGACTACCCCCAGCGGCACTGCCAATATTACATAGTAGAACGTGTTATAGAGCGAGGTCCAGAACAGCGGATCCTTGAACAGCTGGATATAGTTTTGGAACTCGATCCATTCCGGTGCGCCGAACCCGGAGTATTGCGTCATCCCGAGATGGAAATTGGATAGCACGGGATAAACCAGGAAAAGGAAAAAGCCGACAATCCAAGGGCTTATAAAGAGAAGACCAAGCAGTAAGTTGCGGGTGTCTCCCCGAATCAGCTTTTTGCGCGTCCCTGGCATCTTAGTAGTGGCGTAGTGCTGTCCTAACTCATGCCTCGTCCTGCTCGTGCTCGTGTTGCCGTAGTAATCAGTAATCAGTAATCAGTAATCAGTAATCAGTAGGTCAGTAATCAGTTCAGAGGCCAAAGAACAGCCTGCGAAACCAATACTGATTACTGGCACACTGATTACTGATTACTGGCAAAACCACGAGCACGATTTCTTTTCTATTTACAGAACCGATCCATCTGCGGCTGCACCTCACCCACCACCGCTTTCAATGCGGTGTCCGGCGTTTGGCTGTTGCCAATAACGGCTTCCTCCGCCGTCTTTAGCTGATCCCAATACAATGCGCCGACTGGAACCGGCGGTCGAGACTTGGAAATCGGTAACAGACTCAGGAAAAGCTCATACTCCGGCGGAAACAGATCTTTGCGTTGTTGCAGACTCTTTAAAGTGGGCAGAGATGAAGCTTGCTTGATCAGCAAGGTTTGACCTTCTTCACCCGTCAAGTAACGCAACACTTGATAGGCCGCCTCAGCGTTTTTCGACCCTTTTGGTATTACGACACACCAGCCACCCGACCATGAGGTTTTCATTCCGTCGGGAGCCGGAATATAGGTCACCCCATACTCCAGATTCGGGGCTACATCCTTCATGATGGCGAAGAGCCAGTTGCCGTCCACGATGAATGCAACTTTGCCGGTGTAGAACGGCATTTGCGCATCCGGCAGCGTCCCGTTGCTGGGCCATTGCCAATAGGTATCCACGAAGGTATGGGCTTTTTGCGGGTCCAAAGCCTTCGCCCAGTCATATAAAAACTGGTATCCCTTGATAACCCCGGGATCGTCTGCGGTTACTTTACAGTTTTTGAAGTCGAAAAAACTACCTCCAAACGCGTATCCCCAGGTATAGCCCCAGCCTTGTTCGAGCCATGGAACAAACCCGATGCGAGTATACGCGCCCGATGCATCGGTTTGGTTCAGTTTGGTGGCGATCTCTTTAAAACGATCCGGTGAAATTGGCCCCCGAGCGGGATCGAATTCGCCTAAATCAATACCGGCATCCCTCAGGATTTTTTTGTTGTAAAAAAGGACCCGGGCATCGGTCTCGGTCGGAAAGGCATAAACTCTTCCTTGATAAGTGACCTCTTGCCAGGCCGCCTCCGCATAATCCTGACTGGGATCTTTCCCTTCTTTCGTGATGAGCGGTGTCAAATCGGTGAGCAAACCGGCGGCTGCACGTTGGGCAGCCGTGAAACGGTCGATCACGGCTAGATCCGGACCGGCGCCACTGCGGACAGCCGTCATCAGCTTGGCGACATCCGTTTCCGAGCCCGGCATTGGCTCGACGGTTACTTTTATAGAAGGATTCTTTTTGGTGTAAGCGTCGGCCGCGGCTTGATAAGCCGCCTTTTCAGGGACGCCCAACGAGGCGGGCAGCCAAAATTTCAGCTGGGTCTGTCCGTGAGCTGTCGTCAAATAAAACAGGAAGCTAATCGCTACCAATATCTGGGATTTTGTCTTCATGAGGGAGGAACAGGTGGATGCGCAACCTCCTTGATTGGCACCCCTTAATCGATACAACGAATCGCTAGCGTATCAACGAGCGTATGGAATGCGAATGGGCGAGTGGGCGTGTGGGCGAATGGGCGGTTCGAGGCGCGAAGCGCTGGAGAGATTGTAGCCTACGGTGAGTCCGCGAGCCCTAGGTATCTCGTCAAAAAAGCGATTAGCGCTGAAGGCGCGAAAGAAAGGCAGGACTGATTCGGGCGCACGTTCTTTGCTCAAACCGCCGCCATAGATAAGCCTCGTGTTCTTACGCGCCCTCAGCGCTGCGTCCTTTTTTTTGATCTTTTCCTAGGGCTCGCAGACTCACCCTAGGCTAAAATCTTTCAGCGCTTCGCGCCTTCTGCCAAGCGACCAACACTCCACAAATATTCGCTTCCATTCGCGGTTGTTTTAAAATCTGCGTCCATCTGCGGTTCGTTCTTAGTCTTTTCTGGATTTCATTCGCGTTCATTCGTGTCCATTCGCGGTTGTTTTCTCTTCTTCGCAGTTGCGTCTTTGGGTTGCGACGTGAAATCTTCGCGGTCGTGACTCGTTCTGATCCCTTTCAGCAATCGTTAAAACGCCTCTCGAATCGTTTATTGGAGCTCGGTGCGTGGCGCGACCGAGATTGGCGCCTGATCTCTGATGGTGAATTTCGGGTTCGGGCGGATGCTGCTTGGCAACCGGTTCGGCTCGGAGACCCTTGGCCGATCCAGGATGCTCCCGTTGAATTTCGGTTCAATGTTGTGATCCCCAAGACTTGGGTTGGATCACCCGTTCATTGCCGGTTTCGTTTGGGCGGTGAAGCGCTCCTTTTTCTTAACGACCAACCGTTGGCTGGACTCAACACTTTTCACGAAGAACATCCGGTATTGATCGAAGCGGCTGGGGGAGAAACCTTGCGATTGAGCGCCAACGCTGTTTCTCACGGGTTGTTCGGAACGCCGATCAGCCGGCCTTGTGTGGATTTGGCAGCCGTGGTAGCGGCGGAGCCAGACGTCCGTTCCCTCTATGACGATCTCGCGGCTGTCTTGGACGCCGCTAGTTATCACTATCTTAAAGGACGGTACTCGCTGGTCGAATTGTTGGCGGATCTAATGCATCGGGCGTTTGTCAAAACATCACTTCCCAGAAATGATACCGAACACTATCTCGCCCGCCTCGCCGCAAATTCGCAGAGCCGTTCGGCCGATAGCTTTTATGGGAACGAAGAAAGTTTGGCTTCCCTGTGGGAACGGTGGGACTTTCCCACAAACCCGTCGCCGCTCACGACAGAACATCTGCAGCGAGTGCGCGAAGTCAGACAACAGTTTCGGGACGATCTAGCCGAAGTTCGCAGCCGCTTCCCGGCCGAAGGCCGAGTTTGGCTGACAGGACATGCCCATATCGACTTAGCCTGGCTATGGCCTCTGGAGGAGACTCGGAGAAAAGCCCGTCGCACCTTCTACACCGTGAGCGGTCTGCTGGACCGGTATCCGGACTTCCATTTCAACCAGTCCAGTGCCCAGGTCTATTCTTGGATCGAGCAAGATGATCCTGAGCTTTTCGAAAAGATCCGGAGACACGTACAGGCCGGTCGTTGGGAACCGATCGGAGGCATGTGGGTTGAACCAGACGGTAATCTCTTGTCCGGCGAATCATGGATCCGCCAGCTTTTGTTTGGACAACGCTACTTTGAGAGCCGGTTCGGCCGCCGAGTCAATGTGGCCTGGTTGCCAGATTCATTCGGGTTTAACGGAAGTCTGCCTCAGCTTTTGGTGTCCGCTGGTATTCCCTATTTTTTCACTCATAAGCTGAGCTGGAGCGAACGAAATCCCTTTCCTTATAACCTCTATTGGTGGGAAGGGATCGACGGAACGAGAGTGTTGGCTCACAGCTTTACTAACCCTGAGACCGGTTACAATGCTCGCATAACCGCACCAGAGCTTGGCGAAACGTGGCAGAATTTTCTTGGGAAGCAGATACATGACACCACGCTTCTATCGTTCGGCTACGGAGATGGGGGTGGCGGCCCGAGTGAAGAAATGTTGGAGCGTTACACGCGCTTGCGCGCTTGCCCAGGCCTGCCGGACCTCAAGATGGGCTTAGTGTCCGATTTCTACAAACAGATTCCCTCCGTTCCCGGCGCTGACGGCTTGCCCGACGTAGCCTCCCGGAGTCTAAACGACGGGGCGAAGTCGGGCGCTCTCCCCGTATGGGTAGGGGAACAATATCTCGAGTATCACCGGGCCACATTTACGACCCAAGCTAAGGTGAAATTGCTTCACCGCCAGCTGGAACACGCGCTGGTTGAGGCGGAGACGGCCGCGGTATTGGGTTTTCTTTGGGGCCGGCAACACTTTCCGGCCGAACAGCTAGCTTCACTTTGGGAGACACTGCTCCTTCATCAGTTTCATGACATCCTGCCGGGCTCAAGCATTCATTCCGTCTATGAAGCGGCGCATAGAACTCTGTCAGCTGCGCTGGAGGAAACCACCAAATTGCTGCAAACAGCTTTGCCATCGTCCAACCGGAAGGATGCGTCAGGATATCTGATTTGGAATTCACAACTGCACGACCGGCCACTCTTCGTTGAGGTACTGGGAGAAAGCGGCAAAGACCCTGCGATATTCGACATTCAAAACCGCCCGTTGTTAACCCAACGATTGGATGGCGGGGGTCTGCTGTTGGCCGACTTTGGCTTCACCGTTCCGGCGATGAGCGCCGTGGCTCTTCCGAACGAACCTAAAGCCAGTTCGCCCCTGCCGTTTCTCACTATCGCTTCGCGCCAAATCGAGAACGGCGAGTTAAAGATCACTATCAGTCCCGACGGTACTTTGGAGTCAATCTACGACAAGACCTTCGGGCGCGAAGTTTTGGCGGGCCGCGGTAATCAACTCTGGTTGTTCACTGATGTTCCCCGGCAATTCGATGCTTGGGATATCGACGCAACTTACGCCGACGAAGGAACGGAACTCGTGGCTACGACTGAGTCGGAACTGGTTGAGCAGGGTCCGATCCGGGCCGCATTAAGCGTGATCCGGCGTCACGAAAACATTGAGATTGTCCAGGATTACCGCCTAAGCGCCCATTCTCGGAGCCTTGAGATTGCAACCAAAGTTAGATGGCATGGCCGCCGCCAATTGCTGCGCGCCATTTTTCCCTTGGCGGTTCATACTCATGAAGTCTGGTCGGAAACGGCTTTTGGAGCAGTTTCCCGCCCGAATCATCGCAATACTCCATGGGATCAAGCCCGCTTCGAGATCCCGGTACATCGTTGGGCCGATCTTAGCGAACCTGGTTATGGGGTGAGTTTACTCAACAATGGGAAGTACGGGTACAGCGCTCATGGGAATGTGCTTGGGATCAGCCTGTTACGTGGCCCGATTTATCCTGATCCGTATGCGGATGAAGGAGAGCATGAGTTTGTGTACGCACTTTATCCTCATGCCGGCGATTGGCGAAGCGGGACTGTAAGAGCAGCCGAAGAAATGCATTCGCCGCTTAAGATTATACCAACTTCGGGATCCGGCTGGCCATCGCTCTTCCGATTTCCAGAACAGTCACTCAGACTAGCGTCCTTGAAGAAAGCGGAAGATTCCGAGGCGAGTATCTTGCGGCTTTACGAGCCGCACGGCGGTCGGGGAACGACCACGCTTGAGACTGCGCTCCCACTCCAAACAGCCGCTCTCGTTAACATCCTGGAAGACAAAACCCGGGAATTATCGATAGAAGACGAGCGCCGAATCACCTTCTCATTCAAGCCCTTCCAAGTGATTTCCTTAAAGCTCGGCTTTAACAGGAGCTAGTGCAGCGTTACATTGATTTCTTGTTGGTACGAATGCGATGTTCAGAGTTGGTATAAGTCCACTTGAAAGGTTTGGCTTGCTTGTTGTAAAGGCGGATAAAGCGCAGGAGTTTTTTATCCAGGTCATTGACCGAGCCAAAGACG
>JAFAIO010000492.1 GCA_019236675.1 Verrucomicrobiota bacterium | reverse complement strand
GCACAGGCCTTGCAGGCTCTTTTGCCACTCGGGTTTGCTTTCCTGGTCATTCCGATGCTCGGACTCCCAAAACCAGTTGTCGAATTCTTTGAGCGCTTCACGTTGGTTCTCGTTATTATTACGCTTGGAATTGACACGCTGAGAACGCTCCGGTTGGTCGAGGCCAAAATAGCTCGTCGCGCAAAATTAAAATCGGGTAGCGAGGACCGCCAAATTCGCGCAACCGAAACCCAATATTCGGTCATGCATCGAATGCTAAATGTTCTGGTTATTCTGGCGACGGTGGGCGCCGCTTTGATGGTTTTTGATGAGGTCCGCACATTTGGCGCCAGCCTCCTGACGTCGGCTGGAATCCTAGGACTAGTGGCGGGCATCGCGGCCCAGCGTACACTCCAAAACGTCTTCGCCGGTCTGCAACTTGCCCTTACCCAGCCGATCGCTCTGGGCGATGTTATCGAGGTCGAGAATGTTGTCGGAACCATTGAGGAAATTAATTTCAGCTTCGTTTCGGTAAGGCTAAGAGATCTTCGCCGGTTGATCCTGCCCGTTACCTACTTCCTTGAACGACCCTTCACCAATTGGACGCGAACGTCCGCTGAGTCCCGGACGTCTTTTTCGCTGGTCTTGTCGTTGGATGCTTCACTTTCAGCAATACGCAGGCAAGTGGAAGCGATTCTGAAAACCAATCCGCTTTGGAGCGGCGGCAAATGGGAAGTGATGATTAGCGAACTGGGCGAGACCTCAATGGTTGTTCGAATCACCCTGGGCGCCCCTGACCCTGAAGTCGCGTTCCAGCTGAAGTCATATGTGCAAGAGCATATTTTGGCTTATTTGAACCAATTCAAGAACGGTTCACTTATCGGCGCCGTTGCCGACCCAAAACCGCCAACGGAATTGGCAGAAAGAACGAACGCTCCGAAAACGGAAGCGGCAGCATCGGCGTCCTCAGAGCGTCGATAGTCTACTAACCCAAACCAGTCGTTTGGCTTGTTTTGGGCAGTGTACTAAGTCTAGGGCTCGTATAGCAGCGCTGCTATACCAGTCTCAGACTTGGTGCACTAGTCCCTTCGAACTATTCAGAACGGTCCCTTGGCGCCATAGAACTGTGGCTGGCCTGATGGCATTTAATCGCTCCATCTCCGAATCGATTACCACCTTATGAATCTGAGCAGAATGAATGACGCCGGAACCAGGTTTAGAAGCATCTCGGATTGTCTTGTTGACCGATCGGAAGTGTCCCGGTTTTTAGTGCCAATCGTCGCGCGTCCTCCATCGGGTCTTTGCTGCCTAAAGTGGTCGGCACACCTGGCGCCAACCTTACCCGCCGGAGCCACTCATACCGAGGTCACGCGAAACCTGGCGCAAATAACGAAGACTCGCGAACTGATGGGGCACTTTCTGATCTGCATCATCGTGAACTTGTGCCTTTACGCAATCGTTGTCCATTTCAGCAGAAACCTAGTTCATGACCTCGACATCAGTATTTTGATGTCAGCGTGTCTATTGTTAGTGCTGCTCCTGTCATCGGTTTGGCTCATGCTGAAACGTGGCCCAGGCTGCCTCGAGTTCTACGGATTGACACTGGCGAAATGGCCGACAGCAGTTCGCAACGCCGCTGCTTATTCGCTGCCCATTCTCGCTCTGATCGTCCTGTCAAAATGGATCGCAATTCAGGTTCTACCGAATGTCGATCATCACGTTCTATTCAGCGGCAGATTGAGCCAATACCCATTGCAAAGCCATTACCTGTTGCAACTCGCCATTTATGTCACCCTGATTCCGGTTCAAGAATTCATCGCTCGCGGCGTTATCCAAGGGTCGCTTCAAGAATTTTTGACCGGTCGCCGTTGTACCCTGAAAGCAATTCTGATTTCGAATCTATTGTTCTCAACCTTTCACCTCTTTGTATCGCCGTACTTTGCCCTGGCATCCTTTCTGCCGGGGATGTTTTGGGGATGGCTCTATTCACGGCAGCGGTCATTGATCGCCGTTAGTGCCTCTCATACGCTAATCGGCATCTGGGCTCTATACCTCGTGGGAACGCCGGCAGGGCTTTAGGCCTGGAAAGCTTGAGTTCGCTCCCGCTAGTAAGCGACGCGGAATATCCATATCGGTTGCTGCCCGCAGCTCGTATCCCGTTGGGGCTGTTCTGATTCGACAACCGATTTTGCCTTTCAAAACCTCCGCCGACAAGGCGTAACTGTCGTTCATGAAAGCCTTGTGACTGCCGATCCTAATTCGTTATAATTCCGCCCTCAAAAAGCCAATTTCTGGAGAGCAGCCCTGATATGTCTTCGCCAAACAAGTGGCCGAGTTTGCGTGTTGTCGTGATCGGCACGTATAACACAAATCTCGTTATCTGGTGTGATGCTATCCCGGTGAAGGGTCAGTCGATACTTGGTGGAGATTTCGAGATGTTTTGCGGCGGCAAAGGAGCGAATTGCGCAGTGGCAGCCGCCCGGGCTGGGTGCCGGGTTAAATTCGTTGGCGCCCACGGCCCAGACACCTTTGGCAAAATGGCGCGTGAGCGATTAGACGCGGAAGGAATCGACATCTCGGATTTTGTCGAGTTACCGGCGTCTAAGACCGGGGTCGGCATGTTTTTCCAGGAACGAAAAACAGCAGCTCATGCCGCCTTAGCTTCGTCCTCCGCTAACAACCAATTCTCGCCGGCCTTGGTCCGAAAAGTTGAGCCCGCCATTCGGGAAAGCGACCTGGTGTTTACTCACTTTGCGATCTCTTCCTCAGTTTTGTTGGAGATTTACCGGATATGCCAGCGTCACAGAAAACGCCTGGTGGTGCATGCCGAGCCTGTTAAGACCCCGATCGAGCTCCCCAAGAGTTGTTATCTAATGGTTGCAAACGATTTTGAAGCACCGCTACTGGCGGGATCCGATGACCTTAAGTCTGCTGTTCAGAAGCTGCACCGTCTCGGAGTGCAGAACGTTATCATCAAGGAGGAACATCGTTCACTGGTCTTCTCTGATGGAACAAGATTACGGGCGCAGCCGATCCCGGAAGCGCCCTTTATTCAGGATGCCGGGTCAATGGAATGCCTGGCTACTTGGGCTGGCCTCGGTTTGGCAGTCAGCGGCGATCTTGCGTACGCAACCTATGTGGGCGTCCAAGCGTTGGCCTTCAGCTTTTCCCGGCGCGGCGCGCTGGATAGCGCACCTTATCTGTCGGAATTGGCCATTTGAGGCGCTGGCGCAAACCACGCACGGCCGCCTGACAGATCAAAGGTCACCAGCCAGCTCCTTAAGAACTGCGAACCGAGATTGCCGTCCATGATCAGGTCACCGGACCAGCCGAGCCCTTCTCCTTTGATACCATTCGCTAACTGAAACTTGATCGCCTGCGCTGCCTTTTTTCCTGGCTCAAGGCCGTACTCGGCTGCCAGCCAGTCCGCGACTGCAATATTTCCATCGTTGCCGGTATCGAGTTCCATCCAAGCAGTTCCGTTAGCGGTCTTCACCGCTGCATCCACCGTTAATGCGACTCCTTGGGCATCGCGTACCATTCGAACCGGTTCCTCGGTTGCAGCTTTCGCTCTCTCTGTCAGGCTCTCTGGTGTCTCTACAATCAGACGGTTGTTGGCCAGCTCGATCGTAATGGTCTTGTTCGCAAAAGCGTCCAAACCAATCATCCCATCCAATTTTGGAGCTCCTGGGGGAACCAGACTCATTAAGTCGAAAATACCAATGATGGAAAGGTGCAGCGGGTTGCCAGCAATCTCTAAAGAGACGGCATCACAGCGAGCCATATCGATTCGCTGACCTGTCATTCTGAATCCCACAATCCTGCCCCAAGGCTTGCGGCAAATCAGCGCGGCAAATTCGGGTGTGATGTTGCTAACACCGCCGCCGCTGTCGAACAAAAACACTCCCTCGCGTCCATTGATCTTGGCGTGGATTACCTTTTGTGATCCGCCGTAGGTTTCCAGTCCGATCACCAGGGGCATCTCAGCGCCCCGCAGGCTTGCCAAAAGAGAAACGCTGAAAGCAACTGTGAGGAAGCCGACCCCAAAACCTGCGAGTTTATTGTGCACACCTTCATTACACGCCAGCTAATGAAAAGTTGCTCACGACGCAAAGCTCGGGCGGATCACGGCGCCGCGATGTTGGCCCACTCTTCCGAGTATTAGTGCTGCAAACCCGTTGTTGCTTGAGCACAAGGCGCACCCCCGCGCCAGGGTCTTGATTCCGACCAGCCGAGGCCGAGATTTCTGTTATGAGCAAGCATCGTGGTGATCACAAACGATCCAAGGATTCGGTGGCACCGATGCGTTTCGACCGCTTTTCTTTTGGCTCGATTTGCATCAACGGTACGTCGTACGAGCACGACGTGGTAATCGACCGAGGAAAGATCCGCAAACGCGACAAGAAACCATCCAAGAAATTTCGGGACGACTTCGGTCATACTCCGCTGTCCATTGAGGAAGAGATTCCCTGGAAATGTCACCGCCTGGTGATTGGGACTGGCGGCGGCGCGCTACCGGTTATGCCGGAGGTAAAACAAGAAGCAGAACGACGTGGAATCGAGCTGATTATCTTACCGACCGAGAAAGCCATTCAGGTCTTGAAGGAAGACGCCGAAGATACCAACGCGATTCTGCATCTGACCTGTTAGTTACGGCCCACAGAAAAGCGCTCGCCTTCGTGCATCTTTAGCTCCTAGCATGCGAGGACATCGACGATGCGCGCTCGACAAACGAGAAAAGTGAAAGCCGCGTTAGTTTCGCTGATGACGCTAGCCATGATGACTGCGCGGGGCGAAGACGCGGCCGGCCACTACATTTTGCAGGGTGTCATGGAGGTTGGATCGGAGCTGTTATTAAAATCTGACGGCAGCTTCGAGTACATGCTTTCTTACGGGGCAGCAGATTACTGGGCCAAAGGCACCTGGCGGCAAGAAGACAATCGCGTCGTCCTGAATAGCGCTGGGAAGAAGGAGGCCCCTTTTCGGTTCCTCCGAAGCGAGGCCGGCAAGCCCGGCCAGATCTGTGTCTGGGTGGTAGGCAAGGACGGCCACGGTGTGGAGAATATTCAAGTAACACTCCAAAGGTTTGACCAGCATTTCGAAGCGACCACCACTTCCGATGGCGCAGCCGTGTTTTCTGATGTAGCCAATGCGCGTGCTATCGCCTTCGAGGTGCCGGTCTACTCGATTAAGGCCGGCCCGTTTGAAATTAAACCTCCCGACAATGACTTCTATTTCGAAATCAATGGCGATGCCATCACGCAAGTCCTCTTCAAGGACGAAGAACTTGCGATTGAAGGAAAAGACCTTGTGATGAAGTACTGGAACGAGGAACAGCCTATGCGTTACGAGAAGCAATAGGTCCGGGTTCGGGTGGATTGGTACGTCGCCGATCTCCTCTCGCTCCACTTTTTAGGCTCTGCCCTGAAAATCGGGTTTCCTGTTGTCCTATCAGATCTGGAAAGAGGGTAAGACCACTCCCACGGACGAGGGATGACGAGCTAGTTCTATTTTCCGGCTACCGGCGCGTCGTTAGAGGTAAATAAACTCCTGGCTTCCGCGAGTCTAGTGAAGCCAGGCCCGGTAGCGATGTTTCCTGCATGAAACAATCGAATTTTCCTAATTATCCGACAGCCGACGAAGTCGTAGCCCGGCATCTTGGTTCAGAACAAGTGAACGGGAGACCTAGATGGATGGATACCGCACTCTGGATCGCCATTATTGTTAGTTGGTGCGGCTTCGCTTTGTTGGCATTCACAATCCATTGATTGCGCCTCGTCAGCGGAAGTCTTTCGGACTAAACCTCCGACGCCCGGCGCATAGAGCCGCCGCCTTCTGGCCGTCGTGCCGCGGCGGCTGCGCCGAGTTGAGGGACACCAAACTAAGAGTCAGGGTCATCCGCGTGAATTCACATCGCCTGACACGGTGAAGCCTAAGGGTTGCCGATTGTAAATCGCGGATTTCACGTTACGGTTCGTCTGTAAGCGAATGCAAAGACCGAACTCCAACCTGCGGATCTGGCTGGCTTTGCTCCTGGTGGTTGCTTTGAGTCTGGGGAGCCGAGCAGTCGAGTTGCGTTCGACGTGTCGGATGTCCTGTGGACACTCTTCCGGGACCTGTCATTCCTGCTGCGCAGATGCGCCTGCTTGTCATCTAAGCGTGTCAAAGATCCTGCCTATTGGTTCCGGTACCTCCTCTGCGCTTACCCAGCCTGCGGTTCTGCCGCCGACGACGACATTCTCAATCGTTTTGCCCGTTGTTATTCCAGAAAACGGTCCGACGTCGCAATTAGTCCGCGACCTGTGGCCGCCGCCGCGCAATCTATTAACGCGCGATTGTATTCTTCTTCTTTGAAAGCTGATTCCGGCTGCCTTCGCTGACACCTCACTCAGCAACGCAGGCCATCCTCACGCGTAGTTGCGACGTATCACCGTCGCTTTCCTCCGCTTCCATCAGCTTTCATTTTATGAATTACAATTTTTCTGTTGGGCAATCTTTCGTCTTTCTAATTTCGTTCGCTGAGCTGTGTTTGACCGGTCACCTATTTGGCCGCGATACCTGGAGTTCGGCCAATTCACCGCCGGGGCGAGATACCTTTTCGCTAAACCAGATCATCGCTGCGGTCCTTGCAAATAATCCGGCAATCCAAGCGGCCCGTGCCAAATGGACGGCAGCCAGAGAACGGGTTCCGCAGGCTGCGGCTTGGGATGATCCAAAATTAACCGGAGGAACGATTTTCGCGCGGTTTGTCTCCATTCCGGCCAACAGTTTTACGGATCAAACGATGAGCGTCGAACAAATGATCCCGGTGTCTGGCAAGAACCGAAGCAAAGAACGCATCGCGACGGCCGAAGCTTTGGTAGCCTTGGAGGAAGCTAGACGCCATTCGCTCGACATCATTGCAAAGGCAAAGTCGGGTTACTACCTCCTCAAGAACCTGAACGCACTCTTGGACCTGAACAAAGCGGATGAGGCTTCTCTCGTCCAATCAGCAGATGCAACCCGAGCCAGGTTCGAGGCCGGGAAACAAGGGCAAGCGAGCGTTCTTCTGACCGAAACTGAACGTCAAAAGGTGGTCGAGGCACGCAGGGATCTGGAACAGCAGCTCTCGGACGCTCAATCGAATCTCAACGTATTAATGAACCGGGACCCGTTTTCCCCGATACATATTGCGCCGGACGACGGCATGGAATCCTTGCCGGCGCCTGCTGAGAAACTTCGCGAACTCATTTTAACTAACCGCCCCGAGGTCAGAGAAGCTCAGGCACGATTGACCGCCGCCAACGCAAAACTGGAATTAGCTAAACGGGAATGGATTCCGGACCCGACGGTTAGCTTGGAGGCAGAACGTTACAACGGCGGGTCTCAAACCGTGAGCCAAGTGGGCGGCGGTGTCTCCATCAGTTTACCCTGGTTCAACGGAAGAAAATATCGAGCTGAGGAAGCGGAAGCCCGCAGCGAGGCATTCGCGGCCCAGAGCGAACTAACCAACGCGCAAACCCAAGCCTCGGGGTTGCTGCGGAATCAATTAGAAAAGATCGAAGCTCTGCATCACCACATCGAGCTGTATCGCGGCAACCTATTGCCGGCGGCCAGGCAAACCGTCGCCTCTTATCTCGCGGATTACCAGGCCGATAAGGCAGACCTGCAGACTCTCCTTTCATCTCAGCGCAATCTTTTCGAGTTGGAGACGATGTACGCTCGAGACACGGCGGAATTTGACACAGCTCTGGTCGAGCTGGACGCCTTGGTTGGCCTTGAACAGAGGCCCTCAGCAACGGGGAAACACCACCAGGAGCAACAGACAAAATGAAACCGAGCATTGCTCCAATACCAAGAATTCTCGCCTTTGTAATCCTGTTTGGAATTGGCGCCTGCAGCAAGCCTGTCAGCCATACAGCAGCAAACGACAACGTCGACTACTACACCTGCACCATGCATCCGTCGGTTCATTCAGAAACGCCGGGTAATTGCCCAATCTGTGGGATGGATCTCGTTCCGGTTTTACAGAAGACCGTAAACGAACCCCAAAATGGGCAAAGGTCGGATGGCGAAGCGAAACGAGATCTGAGTTTGATTGCCGCCGACGACCAGAATAAAGCGGGCGCGGCACGGCCCGTTAACCAAGAGGAAAGCAAACCCAATGAGTTTTCCGTGCCGGTGCAACGCCAGCAGCAGATTGGTGTGACCTACACTTCGGTACAGCGCCGGGCGATTCGCTTCTTTATTCGGTCAATTGGGACTCTTGAGCCCGATCAGGGCAAGATTTTTGACTACGTTGCGCGGGTTGATGGTTACCTGAAAGATTTAAAGGTTACCTCACCGGGCGAGCGCGTGGGTAAAGACCAGGCTCTAGTAACCCTGTATAGCCCAGACCTTCGCAGCACTGAGCAGGAGTTAGTCAACCTACTTAACGCACGCGACAGGGTTGGGTCGGCCCGAGCGGACGCTGATCAACTGATTGCTTCAGCAGAACAACGTCTCCGGCTGTGGAACGTCGGCGATGAAGAAATTACCTCGCTGGAAAAAAGTCGACACGCCTCAGACAATCTTGTCTTGCGATCGCCCGTCAACGGCGTCGTAGAGGAAGTTCCGATGAGACAAGGAGCGAGAGTGAAAGCCGGTGATCGTCTGGTCAGCGTGGTCGATCTCTCGCGTTTATGGCTTTGGGCCCAATTCTACGAAAACGAATCCGGATTTCTAAAACTCGGCCAAACGCTCGATATTTCACTGGCGGCATTCCCAGATAAGAATTTCCCCGGCCGAATCGGCGTGATCGATCCACGCGTCGATGCGGTTACCCGAACTACCCGCGTCCGAATTGATCTGGATAATTCGGAGGAAGAGTTGCGCCCGGGAATGTTCGCAAACGTCGAGATCGAGATCGATTGCGGCGAAGGATTGACGGTCCCAGCTGATGCCGTACTGCCTACTGGCTCCCGCGGCTTGGTATTTATGGACAAAGGAGACGGTAAACTAGAGCCCAGGCTTATTCAGGTCGGGCGTCAGTTCACTGACCCAGCGGACCCGAAGCTGGCCCGCTATTACCAAATTGAGAACGGTTTGAAAGAAGGAGAAAGAGTCGTGTCCAGCGCCAATTTCCTCATCGATGCCGAGTCTCAGATCCAGGGCGCACTGAAAAATTTCGAAGAACCTGGGGAAGCGCCGGTATCTCGCTAATGACAACTACGCCTGAAAAAGCGGAGACATTGATCGAGTGTATAATCGGTGCGAGCGCTCAGAACCCGTTTCTAGTCGTCATCTTGACTCTATTTGCGGTTGCGGGGGGAATCTTCGCGATTTCGCAGATTCCGCTCGACGCAATTCCGGACGAGAGTGATGTCCAGGTAATTATTTATACAGACTGGCAAGGTCGTTCTCCCGATCTGATCGAAGACCAAATCAGTTATCCGATCTCGACGAAATTTATTTCGGCGCCAAAGGTTAAATTCGTCCGAGCTGAATCGATGTTCGGGAAATCCTTTGTATACGTCATTTTTCAGGAAGGCACCGACATCTATTGGGCGCGATCCCGAGTGATAGAATATTTGAACTCGGTTCGGAGCTTACTGCCTGAGGGGGTGAATCCGGTCATCGGTCCGGATGCAACGGGCGTGGGTTGGGTCTATGAGTACGCTCTGGTAGACGATTCGGGAAAACAAGACCTGGCGGCGCTGCGATCGTTTCAAGATTGGCATCTGAAATATGCCTTGGAATCCGTGCCCGGCGTGGCGGAGGTAGCTTCGGTCGGCGGCTTTGTTAAAGAATATCAAGTTGATGTCGATCCTAACAAACTGCTCGCCTACAACATTCCGCTGAGCACGGTGGTGAATGCGATTCGCGCCAGCAACGCAGATGCAGGCGGTAAGACATTTGAGATTTCATCTACCCAATTCTTCGTTCGAGGACGTGGCTACATAAAAAACGTCAAGGATATCGAGGACGTTGTTCTCACCACGCAAAACAGTGTGCCCATCTTTGTTAAGAACATAGGCACGGTCCATCTCGGTCCGGACCTTCGCTATGGCGTCACGGAATTAAACGGCAAAGGTGAAGTAGCCGGCGGCGTAGTCGTGATGCGTTACGGTGAGAACGCTCTAAAAGTCATCGATGGGATAAAAAGGAAATTGGCAGAGATCCGTACTTCCTTTCCTCCTGGAGTTCGAGTCGTACCGACATACGACAGAAGCATATTCATCAACCAAGCAATCGACACATTGCGGGAGAAGCTAATCGAGGAGAGCATCGTTGTCGCTCTGGTCTGCATCTTGTTTCTTTGGCATGTCCGATCGGCGCTGGTTGCAATTGTCACTCTGCCGATCGCCATCGTCGCTTCGTTCATTCCTCTCTATTGGCTGGGTTTAACCTCAAACATCATGTCCCTTGGCGGGATCGCAATCGCCATCGGAGCCATGATCGATGCCGCGATCATCATGGTAGAAAATGCCCATAAAGCGCTGGAGCATTTCAAAGAGAAGGAAAGTCGGGAACCAAGCCCCAAGGAACGTTTCGCTGTCCTAATTGAGGCAGCAAGGTCGGTAGGCAGGCCGTTGTTCTATTCGCTACTAGTGATCACCGTTAGTTTCATACCGGTATTTTCGCTAGGGGCTCAGGAAGGAAGACTTTTTCGGCCGCTGGCTTTTACCAAGACGTTCGCAATGTTTTTCGCGGCGATAGCCGCGGTAACGCTCGTTCCCGTGCTGATGACCTGGTTAATCAGGGGCAAGATTACACCGGAGCGACGCAATCCAATCAACCGGGGCTTGATGGCTTTGTACGATCCCATCGTTCACTTCGTCCTGCGATATCGTTGGCCAACCTTGCTTTTGGCGATCGTGGTGCTGGGCTTGACTTGGCTCCCATTTAGTCAGTTAGGAACCGAATTCATGCCTCCTTTGAATGAAGGAACGCTGCTCTATATGCCGACAGCGATACCCGGCATGTCGATCACCGAAGCGACCAAGATTCTCCAAATACAGGACCGGATCCTGCGACAATTTCCGGAGGTTGAGTCCGTGTTCGGAAAAGCCGGGCAGGCAGATACAGCTACAGATCCAGCGCCCCTTTCGATGTTCGAGACTGTTGTTCAGTTAAAGCCCCCGGAGCAATGGCCGGCTGGCATAACCTGGCAAAAGTTAGTTGCTCAGTTAAACGACGCTACCAAGACCCCGGGCATGGCGCAGATCTTCTGGATGCCGATCCAAACCCGAACCGAAATGTTAACCACCGGATTTCGGTCGATCCTAGGGATTAAGGTTTTCGGGCCCGATCTCAAAGGCATCGAAGATGTCGCCGTGCAGATCGAAAAAACTCTGTCCAATTTTCCCAACACCCGGAGCGCCTTTGCTGAACGAACGACCCGCGGCTATTTTCTGGATTTCGCAATCGACCGAGAAGCTGCTGCTCGTTACGGCCTGAGGGTCGAAGACGTAAATCAAATCGTTGAAAGCGCTATTGGCGGAAACACCATCGGAACGACTGTGGAAGGTCGGGAACGATACCCAATCAGCATCCGTTATGCGCGCGATTTTCGTACCGACATTGAGAGCCTAAAACGAACCCTCGTGGCAACGCCAACCGGGGCGCAGGTACCGATCTCGCTGTTGGCGCAGATTAACTATCGGACGGGACCACCCTCGATCCGCGAAGAGAACGCGCAATTGGTGGGTTATATCTTCGTTGATATCACGAATACCGATATCGATGGCTATGTTCGCGGAGCCGCCGCCGAGATTGAGAAAAAGGTTCACTTCCCCCAGGGGTATTACATTCAATGGGCCGGCCAGTTTCAATACCTCAAGGAAGCAGAGCAGCGTCTTGCCTTTCTGGTGCCGCTTACTTTGTTGATCGTTTTTCTTTTAATCTACCTGAACACAAAATCGGTCATCAAAACCTTAATCGTCCTCTTGGCAGTGCCCTTCTCTTTAGTCGGCGCATTCTGGATGTTGTATCTACTTCACTACAACATGAGCGTCGCCGTATGGGTGGGGCTCATCGCGCTGGCGGGTTTGGACGCTGAAACCGGCGTCGTCATGCTTCTCTACCTGGATCAGGCCTGGGAGAAGTTTCAACGTGAAGACCGGATGACCACGGTCGAGGACCTTTTTGCTTCTGTAAAAGAAGGCGCCGTTCAGCGAATCCGTCCAAAAATGATGACGGTGAGTGCGATCATCTTTGGACTGCTGCCCATCATGTGGTCCCCAGTTTATCAAGCGGGAGCGGATGTTATGAAGCGAATTGCCGCCCCGATGATTGGCGGTGTCGTCACTTCGGCGGTTTTGGAACTCGTGATTTACCCGGTGATCTTCGTTATTTGGAAGAAAGGTTCTCTTCCTAAAAACGCCTCGGGATCCGGTGCCCTGAATCACTCCGCGATGATCGTTTCTCCAAAACGTCGCGTCGTGTTAAGTACTGCGGCCTTGCTGGTCGTGAGCCTCACTATCGCGATCGCGTATTTCTGGTCGTCCGGCATCGGAACTGGAAACAACCAACCGGTTGAACTCATGGTCCCAGTGGTAAAGATTTCGCAAGATGGCGTGACGGTTTCGATAATGAGCTCCGACGGTACGATCCGCGCCAAAGAAAATACCCTAGCGATAAGATTTGCGGACAGAAATGGGCATCCGGTAAACGCGGCGCATGTTAGGCTGGACCTCTCAATGAATATGCCAGGGATGGTAATGCATTCTGCGGCAAAAATAGAAAAGCAGAAGCCGTCGGGCGAATACGTCGCTCATTTGACACCCGATATGGCGGGAGATTGGAGCGCCGACATCAGTTACCAGGGTCCGAAAGGGCTGGCGACTCTTCAACTGCCGATCAGTGTCAAGCAGTGAGCTTTTCAGGTCTCTCGTTGATTGGCTGTTGAAAGACGGCTCCGTAGGAGTCAGATCTTTATAGCTCGCGGCGCGAGAAAGAGGGTGTAGCTCCGTAGGAACGCCATCTGATTTGGCAGGTTGGCGGGCCGTGATAAACGCTCTTCGATGTCGCTCCTAACGGAGCCGACTCCGCCAAGGCTTCGTCGCGCCGAATTAATTAGTCAGGCGCGCCGTAGCGAGGCGAAGGCGGCCGGTCGCGTACTAGATTGCCGTAGCTATAAAGATTTTACTCCTACGGAGCCAGTCATCGACTCAGTTTTACCGGGCTCGAATGTCGAACACCGAAATAGCTGGCTGCGTAAAACACACCAATGATCGGTAACTAATATGCGCGCTGCACGTGTGCCGAAAGATTGCTGGCTGCGGCGCCCGATCTCTTCGGTTGTCCTCGGTTCATCGAGTTGAAACTTGGGCCATCAATATGGTGCAAGAACGCCACAATGCCAGAACCAACTTGCGCCGGCGCCTCTGTCTGAGGGTAGTGACCAGCACCGTCTACTAGAATGGTTTGGCCGCCAGTCTGGCGCGCTATCCAGGCCGCTTCGTCGCGTGGGTCATTCTAGTCCGGATCCTTCGTTCCCATGATGATCAAGTTTGGAGTCCGAACCTGGCTGAGCATGGTCGCTGTGTCGCCCTTCGAAGTATCGATCATCTTGTGCAGGGCTCTCATTCGGCCTGGTTGCCGGAGATTCGCGACAAGCAAACTCCGATAAGCCTCTTGATCCGGCGGTTTGTGCAAAATGAAGAGGCTGTCCCAATAGCCGCAATCACCAGCGGTCCGGCGCCACCGGTATCGTCGTAACCCAAACGCCCGGCCTTGGTGTTTAGATACTGCGTAGAAGTTGGGCCTGCTGGCAACGCAGCCGATACAGAAGCTGTGACTATCAGTAAAACCGTCCCTATGACCATCGGTTTCATCTCTGCGGCTTCAATTCGGCATGGTCAGCCCGAAGATCGAAAGAAACACGTCCTGGGCAGCCGCTATGCTCCCAATCGTGAACGCAGTGTAGAACGCGTCATTTGGAGCCAGTGACCTCACTTGTTTGGACAACCGCGCAACAGAGGAAGCCAGGTTCGATATTTTGTCTTCTGGACTCTTGCCGGCGTTAGTATCTGCAGCGTATTTCGGTCTGACTAATATTTGCACCGCTTTTGAAAGATAGGTCGCACTCATCTGGTCAAGTTCGAGACTTAATCCGACGACGCCAGAAGCAGCAGACACTGCTGCTAACCGTGATTGATGATCGTTGAAGAGGGCCTGGATAGATTGAGGAATTGTTGGCATAGGAAAAACGGATTCACTTACTATCAGTCCAAGGCTACAATTGAAAGCCCAGTGTGAAGCACTGCTTTTGCTAAAGCCGTCGGCACCGGCTACAGATCAATCGCCAGTGCAAGCTAGTTCGTCAGATTCTTGGTGCTGCCCACCAGACTGTGACTTGGTATAAAGCCCGCTTGCCCATCCGCGGTCTTGGCAGGATGTGTGATGATAATGCTCCGAACGTATGTCGACGGATAAAGACCAGACCGATTATCACCTTGGAAACACTGACGCAGAACACGAACGACTGATCCGGCAAGCGGTTCGGCTTGCGCCGGTTACAGAGCGGTTTTTCCGAGAAGCGGGCATTGGATCTGGGCAACAGGTTTTAGATCTTGGCGCCGGGGTCGGCGATGTAGCTATGCTCGTTGCCAGAATAGTTGGTCCTTCAGGAAAGGTAGTCGCAATTGAGCGGGACGCCCGTACGATCAACCGGGCTCGCGCTCGTGCAGCCGAGGCAGGTCTGAACAATATCGACTTTGTGTCAGCGGATATTGCCGAGTACTTTACAGACTCAATGTTTGATGCAGCCGTTGGGCGTTACATCCTACAGTTCGTTCCTGATCCGGTCGCTGCGCTGCGCTCTGTGGCGAAACAAATCCGGCCTGGCGGCGTGGTTGCGTTTCAAGAAGGATCCTGGATCCCATTCGTTTCTCTGTCCGCGCACCTGCCGCTTTGGTACGCGTGCATTTCGTTGCTGCACGAGTCAGGTGTCCGTTCCGGCGTGAATCTGGAGATGGGCCCAGGTTTGCACAAAGCCTTCCAAGATGCCGAGCTGCCAGCCCCACGCATGCGGTTGGAAATGGAGTTAGCAAGTGATCCAGACTTCACTCGTTGGGTTTCTGATTCCTTACGAAGCGTCCTGCCACAGATTCAAAAGCTCAACTTATCCGTCGAGGCTCTCGGCGATTTTGATACGCTCCAGGAGCGGCTGCAACACGAGGTTAGAACGTCAAACACGGTCGTACCCTGGATCGGACTGGTAGCAGCCTGGTGTCGCAAGCCTGCGAGCTGAGCTCTCCGTCTGCATTGCTTTTTGGTTGGCCGTCGTGACTGAGCTCGCCGAAGTCCTGTCCGACGAAGCCGAACCCCTAAGTTGCCGACCGCTCAGTCGGCCTCGTCCCGCGGCCGCGGGAAGGCAGCGCTCCACAATTATTGAAGGAACTTTTCGATTTCTGCGAGCTCGCCG
>JAFAIO010000366.1 GCA_019236675.1 Verrucomicrobiota bacterium | reverse complement strand
CACTTCTTTCGATTCGGCTTCAGTTAATAGTGTACGACCGCTCTGGCGTACTTCCTCAATGATCTTTTTCGCGCGGGCCCGGCCTAGATTGCCAAACCAGGTCCCGGAAAGCCCGGGAGTTTCATAGAGCGCACGCAAGTTATCGCTGTAACGCCACATGTAACAGAAAGTCCGAGCAGCGGCGTCTGGAAACTGAAAGGTCGGGATGCCAGACGCATTCAATATCGCCTCACCCTCTGCGACATCGGCTGCTCCCATCCAGCACGCCAGGATTGGTTTCTCCGACACATTCTTGAATGCCGCTAACGCTTTAGCGATCGCGATGGGATCGGTCAGCACTTGCGGGGTCACAATGGCAAGGACCCCGTCGACATTGGGATCTTCAGTCAGTACTTCAATCGCCTTGATATACCGATCGCTGCCTGCGTCGCCGGGAACATTCACCGGATTGTGCTGACTCCAGTGATTGAGGGGGACCGCATCTAATTGTTTAACACTTTCCGGTGAGAGGTGGGCGACTTCTCCGCCTTCTGCGACCAACACATCGGTAGCAAGTACACCTGGTCCGCCCGCATCAGTTACGATTGCCAACCGCGGACCTTTTGGCCTCGGTTGTTTACTCAATACCTCCGCCATGCAAAAAAGGTCCTCGATGGTCTTCACTCGCAAAACACCG
Source organism: Verrucomicrobiota bacterium (assembly GCA_019236675.1). Classification (GTDB taxonomy): domain Bacteria; phylum Verrucomicrobiota; class Verrucomicrobiia; order Chthoniobacterales; family JAFAMB01; genus JAFAVN01. Next base: position 5,483 of record JAFAIO010000366.1, on the reverse strand, counting down.
ACCCGGCGGAATCCGCTATCTATGACCGTATCATCGCCGGTAAGCGCGCCGGTGTGAGACACTACCGCTCTGGCAGCGGCTTCCGTACTTCCAGCCTTGATCACGATGATCGGTTTCCGCAGCGCCATTTCGCGAGCCGCAGACAGGAATGACCGGGCATCACCGAGTGACTCCATATAAATTAGGATGCTGCTGGTGTGGAAGTCATTGGCTAAGTAGTCAATCAGATCGCGCCAGCCGACATCTAACATCGAACCGGTAGAGAGAAAGACACTGAATCCTACCTTTTGACGGATGCTCCAATCCAACACCGAGGTACACAACCCGGCGCTCTGGCTGATAAAAGCAACGTTCCCTTTCAGAGCTATCTTTCGTGCAAACGTAGCGTTCAGATTTAGATCAGGGACCATCAGACCCAGAGAATCCGGGCCGATGATTCGCATTTCTCCACGACGCGCCATGATCTCGCGTTCCAGCCAAACACCTTCGTCGCCACCCTCTTTTAATCCTGCCGATATAATCACTGCGCCTTTCACGCCGGCAGCGACGCACTCGCTTACCAAATCAGGGACGGTTGCAGCACGAGTCGTAATGACAGCCAGATCAATCGGCGACGGCACTTCACTGATATTGCGTTGGGCCTTGATGCCGAAGACACTGGTTCGCCTCAAGTTAATTGGATAAATCTTTCCATTAAAAGAACGCAGGTTCTCCATCACCGTGCGTCCCACGCTTTTTTCCGTTTCACTTGCGCCGATCACTGCGATCGATCCGGGGTTGAGCATTGTCTCCAGCCTCGATCTTCGCTGGTCAAGCGGCAGCGGACTGGTGCTAGCCGGGGAAGAAGGCAGCGTGCTCATAACAGAGTAATCTGAAATTATTCCCGGATGCGACTCACCCATGGTTGGCTAAAGGAGTGCGGATCTTGGTTGTTGAGAGAAGTCGTCCTCGTCATGTTTCTTTTCGTTCTCGTCCTCGTCCTCGAGAACGAGCGTCGTCCCCGCATGCTTGTTAAGTGCGGCCTTACCAGAATCGGCCGACTCGTCATTGTGGGTACACAGCTCGCGGTATCCGGTGTGCCTACTCAGCGATCAAAGCGAGGACGAGGACCACGACGATTACGAGGACGACTTTAGTTACATCGGCAAGGTCAAAACCAGGATCTGGACGAGGAATACTCGCAAGATCATCACTAACGGATAAACGGCAGCGTAGGCAGTCAGAGGGCGATCAGATTTGGTGAAGCTGGTCGCAAATGCTAATGCGGGTGGATCAGTCATGCTGCCGGCTAGCACGCCGCAAATCGTTGGGTAATCGATCCGGAGAAATTTTCGGGCTATCAACCCAATGCTTACTAACGGTATCAAAGTTAAAAAAATGCCTGCTAACAACCACGAAACTCCATTACCGGAAAGCAAGACTTCTAAGAGCCGGCTACCCGATTTTAGACCCACGCAGGCTAGAAACAGGGCGATCCCGATCTCTCGGATGACGAGGTTCGCGCCGGGCGCCATGTACCAGATCAATGGACCTATTCTACCAATTCGACTCAAGAATAAGGCAATTATTAACGGACCACCGGCTAACCCAAGTCGCACCGGCGCCGGCATCCCGGGCAAACTAATCGGCAAACTACCGAGGATTACCCCCAACATGATCCCGACGAATACCGGTACGATGTGGGGCGAATTCAAGGCCTCGGTTTTGTTGCCGACCATTTCACTCACTTTGGCAACGCCGTCCGCGGGGCCGACCACAAATATAGAATCGCCGAACTGCAGGCGGGCTTGATCGGATGCAGCAAACTCGATTCCCGCCCGAGTAATCCGGGTGACTGCCGTGCCATAGAAATGTTCGAAGTTGAGTTCATCCAACGTTTTACCGAGCACCAAAGGTTTGGTCACATATAACCGCTCGGTGGTGAGATCGCTGGGAACATCGGCAAGGCTGATCCGGCTTTTCTTACCGATCATCGTTTCGAACTCGCTCAGTTTAGCTTTAGCGCCAACCAACCGCAGAGAATCGCCTACCCGTATAACCGAGTCTGATTCAGGTACAATTACTTTACCGGCGTGGTGAAGCCGAGAAAAGACAACATCCGATTCAGCTATGAAGGGTAAGTCGCGGATGAGAATGCCGTCGACGTTCGGATTTGTTACCTCAATGTCGACGTGTTCTGGCAAATCGCGGTTGGTTTTGGTCTCGCTATCAAGAGCAGCTTCCTGCAGCGGATCCGTCGAGTAAGTCTTTCGAATGAGCAGCATCGTAATGATGATCCCAACGACACCAAAAGGATAGGCAACGGCGTACGCCATTCCTAGGATGTCACCACTACCGGTTGGCGCGCCTTTAAGAGTCAAAAGCGCGGCCTGGCCTGCCGCTAAACTGGGAGTATTGGTGGTAGCGCCGGAAAAGAGGCCGGCGACTGCTGGTACGGAAAAGTTTAGCAGAAAGCGAAGGCCAATCACGATCAAGCCACCTAAGAGGACAATCGAGGAGCCGAGTGCGTTGAGCGCCAAGCCTTGTCGCTTCAAGGAGGAGAAGAAACTGGGTCCGACCTGAAGACCGACGGTATAGACGAACAGAATTAGCCCGAAATCACGGGCGAATTCCAAAATACTCTGGTCGATATGTAACCCGGCTTGTCCCAAAAACAGCCCGGCGAACAATACACCGGCGGTACCGAGGCGAATGCCGCGGATACCGAGGCTCCCAAGGGCCAGGCCTAAAGCAACGACCAGGCTAAATGCCAACACCGCGTGCGCCACCGGCCCTTGAGCCAGATAATCAATCCAACTAAACATGTCCTTCGTGCCCTCTCCCATAAATAACATGGCTTTCGCCGTCGGTTAGTTGGCTGTTTTTCAAGGCGGTGCGAGCCGCACTGGCACCAAGGACGAGCATATCTGAATTGATACGTAAGGAGCAAGCAACGCGGAAAAACAGCCAACTAGCCACGGCCCGCAGGGTTGCGATGAAAATGGGCCGGCGGCTGCGTTGCTCGTCGGTCACGTATCGCTTTAGATATGCTCCGCTCCTCGCGCCTTGCCGGCTGCCCGTTTTGATCGCAACGAAAGCCATGTTACTTATGGGACAGGGCACTAGTTTCTGCGCTCCCTATTTTACGATCGCGGTCGGACAAGGTGAGTGCTCAAGGATCTTTTCTGCGTAACTCCCGAGCAGGAAATGCTTCCAACCCGTCAACCCATGGGTAGAAAGCACCAGAAAATCCGCGGGCAACTCGGTGGCAACTCTGACGATTTCGTCTCTTGGCGACAAAGCTGTTAGCTGAACACAGTCGACCTTCGCGTATTCCCGTTTGGCCTCGACCACTTGCTGATCAAGCTTTTTGGCAGCTTCCCGCTGCCATGCCTCGACCTCTTCTGGTGGAATCCCCTCCATCGGATAGTTTAAGGCGGATGGCTCCGGAACAACGTGCAGGATGGTAAGGCGGGCGCCTAGCCGTTTTGCTAGTTGGACCGAGTATTTGACAGCTCGTAACGAGTTCGGAGAAAAATCCGTCGCGACCAGGATGCGATCGAAGCCGAATTTTTTCTCGTTGTAAGATTGGTCTGCGAGCTCTGGTAAGCGCTGCAGAGTATTAGTCGCTTGACTCATATGATCATTCTTTCTTGAGCTGACCTTGCGTCATAAAAGGTTGATGTGCCGCTCACGGATTGGCCGAGGTTAGCCATGCATTGGTGTTTGGTGGGGTACACGGATTAGAAACGGGAAGCACGCATAAGAGGCAAATGCTTTTCCGAGGCATTTGCCCCCTAGCTCCTAAATTCCAGCTCCTAGCTCCTCCTACTCCTACTCCTTCGGTCCCGCGTTCTTCACCTCAGGCCCGGCCTGCTCACCGAATTTCTCGAAGTTCTTTCGGAAAAGTCCAGCCAGTTTTGCCGCTGTTTCCCGATACGCTTTTTCGTCGGACCAGGTCTTCGCCGGTTGCAGGATTTCATCCGGTACGCCCGTGCACTTCGTAACTTGGGCTAAACCAAAGTAATCATCGGTCACAACCGGGGCAGACTCCAGTTCACCGGAATTGATGGCGTTCACAATCGCTCGGGTATAACCGAGTTTCATCCTTGAGCCGACACCGTATCCCCCGCCTGACCATCCGGTATTCACCAGCCAAACTTGGGCATGATGCCGGTCCAGTTTTTCGGCCAGCAACCGCGCGTAAACGGTCGGGTGCCAAACTAAGAACGGTGCTCCGAAACAGGCTGAGAACGTCACTTGAGGTTCGGTAACCCCAACTTCGGTACCGGCCACTTTCGCGGTGTAACCGGAAAGAAAGTAATACATGGCCTGTTCCCGAGTGAGCTTAGCGACAGGCGGTAACACTCCAAACGCGTCGCAGGTCAGAAAAATGACTTGGGTCGGATGCCCGCCAACGCAGGGAACGTGCGAAGTTTTGATAAACTCAATGGGATATGCTCCCCGCGTATTCTGAGTGATACGCGCGTCTTTGAAATCAACAATCCGTTCTTCCGCATCTAGAACGACGTTTTCCAGGACGGCACCAAATTGTAACGCCTGGAAGATGTCAGGCTCGGACTCCGGGGTTAAATCAATCGCCTTAGCATAGCAACCGCCCTCAATATTGAACACCCCGGTGTCACTCCAGACATGTTCATCATCTCCGATTAGTAGTCGTTGTGGGTCCGCGGATAAGGTCGTCTTGCCTGTACCGGAGAGCCCGAAAAAGAGAGAGGTTTCTGAGCCTTGTTTTGCCATGGTCGCCGAACAATGCATTGGCAACAGGCCGCGCTTCGGCATCAGATAGTTCATGATGGTAAACACGCCCTTCTTCATCTCGCCTGCATATTCAGTACCTAGAATCACCATCTCTCGCTCCTCGAAATTCAGATCCACTGATGTAGTAGAACTCATTCCTTGCGTCAGTCGATTGGCCGGAAATGTGCCGGCGTTGAAGATGACATAATCCGGTTCACCGAAATTTTGCAGCTCCTCGACCGTTGGCCGGATCAGCATGTTGCGCATGAACAGCGCATGGTATGGTCGCGAGCAGATTACACGGATCCGCAGTCTCACCGCAGGGTCCCAGCCGGCGAAACCGTCCACCACGTACAACCGGTCGCGCGTTTGGAGATAGTCAATCGCCCGCTCCCGGTTAATCTTAAATGATAGTGGCTCCAGCGGAAAATTGACTGGCCCCCACCAGATGTCCTCTGCGGACGGAGACTGTTTAACCACGCGCTTATCCCGCGGGGACCTTCCGGTCTTTTCTCCGGAATAAGCCACCAACGCGCCAGTGGCTGATATGGAAGTTTTATGGTCGAAACGAATAGCCTCTTCGTATAGAACCGCTGGAGAAAGGTTTCGTAGAATCTGCGGGCCAGAGATGCCGTAGCGAGTTAGATCAAATGGTTGCATAGGTGTTTTTGTTTGTAAGCGAGATCGTGTTAGCAGCGATCGCGCCGATCAAAATGGTCCTGTAAGAGCCGGACCATGGCCTC
>JAFAIO010000326.1 GCA_019236675.1 Verrucomicrobiota bacterium | reverse complement strand
TGAAAAACGGCTCCGTAGGAGTCAGATCTTTATAGCTCGTGCCGCAAAAAACGGGCGTAACTCCATAGGAGCGCGATCATTTGGGAGCGTTGACTAGCCGCGAGAGACACCCACTCGATGTCGCTCCTAACGGAGCTAATCGCGTATTAGATGACATAGCTATAAAGATTTTGCTCCTACGGAGCTAGTCATTCGCTTTTAGTCATTGGCTCTGTTTGAGTCAGCGGCCAAGAACAGGCTGACGTTTTTCGACAACCCGCTAGGGAAGAAGACGGCTTGCTCTAACTTGGCGTTTCGCTTCGGGCCGCCGCTCCATCTCCTCCTGATTCGTCCTCATTCAACACTGCTTTTGGTGAGCGATCGAAATGATCTTGGACGACCCGAATCATGGCCTCAGAGGCGCTTGGATGAATGAAAGACAAGTCGGCTAGCCGCTGCACGCTCAGGCCAAGCCGGATCGCGCTGGATATTAAATTGATCAGCTCAGCAGCACGAGAGCCGATGGCCTGGCACCCCAAGATGCGGTCGGTGCTGCTTTGTACGATCAGTTTCACGAGATTCTTATCCGGCTCGATCATGGTGGCGTCATCATCCGTGATTAGCGCAAGCGTCGAAGAAATGATTTCCACGTCGTGTCCCGCGGCATTGGCTTCGGCCGCTGTCCAACCGGCGGCTGCAATCGGTGGTTGAGTGTGAAGACAGCGGGGAATCCAGTGCGCGTCGAAGCGAGCGGGATGACCAAGGATGGTTTGAATTGCTACCCGGGCCTGGGCATAAGCGGCACTATCGAGCAACATAATACCGTTGATGTCCCCGATCGCGAAAATGTTCGGGACGCTGGTTTGCATTTGTGCATTAACAGGTATAAAGCCCGAGCTAGGAAGGCCTACTTTTTCGAGGTGCAGGCCTTCTACGTTAGGGGTGCGACCCACCGCAACCAAGGTTAGCTCGGGAGATACGATAGTCCCGTTGTGCAGCCAGAAACGGGGCGGTTGATCGAAATTCCCCTCCGGTAGAGCCACGTGCTCGTTCAATAGAACTTTCACCCCTGCCTCCTCCAGCACCTTTTGCATGCGCTTTCCGATATCTTCATCCCAGTCCGGAAGTAGCCGGGATTCGGCCTCGACCAAGGTGACTTCTACTCCTCTCGCCCGATAAATTGCCGCCAATTCACACCCAATGTAACCTCCGCCAATCACGAACAGATTCTTCGGGGTCAACGAACTTTGAAGAACCTGATCACTGTTCAATACTCGGACTTTTTCATTGCCGGCGAAACGCGGTCGCGAACCGGTTGCCAGTATGATGTGCTGGCCGGTGACCGACTCCTTACCTTCGTCGTTGGTGATCACGACCGTGCGGGCATCGAAAACCTCACCCCGGCCGAATTTCACATCGACCGACGCGTCATCGAGGGCACAGCTTAATTCTGCGGCTAATCGATTGGTCACGCGGCTCTGCACCGCTAGCCAAGAGGACCAATCTGTTGCCACAAGATCCGGATACACTCCTAAAACATCGCTTCCCTTCACCCTTTCGTAATGCGTGGCACACGCTCGTAGGGTCCTGACTGCGTGACAACCGCGGTGAATACCAGTGCCTCCGATTCGGCCCGATTCGATCAGCAAAGTCCGCAGCCCAGCTCTGGCCGCCTGTAGTGCGGCGTCCTTACCGGCTGAACCGGAACCAATGACAATTACTTGATATTGAGCGCTCATGCCGGCGACAATCCCGCAAACTCGAACGGTTAAGATGTTGCAGGCCCTGCAGCCTTCACCTCGGCGCTCACTCCGCTTTCATATGCCTTGAAGTTTTCGGTGAATAGGGCAGCAAGTTTCGCTGCGGCCGCATCATAGTCTTTTGGGTTGCCCCAAGTGTTGCGTGGTCGCAGCAATGGCCCCGGCACATCGGAACACTCTGTCATTGTCTCGAATCCAAAAACTGGGTCCCGTTCTTTATTTGCCTTACTCAGGGAGCCATTGTGGATCGCGTCGATAATCGCGCGAGTGTAACCCAACTTGATGCGCCGGCCTTTGCCATAGGGACCTCCGCTCCAACCCGTGTTGATCAACCAAACCCGAGTATCATGGCGTTGCATCTTAGCGGCCAGCAACTCCGCGTATTTGTTCGGGTGCCAAACCAGAAACGGTCCGCCGAAACAGGGCGAAAACGTTGCCTGCGGTTCGGTGATTCCCATCTCAGTACCTGCCACTTTGGCTGTGTAACCGCTGATGAAGTGGTACATAGCGTGGGCAGGCGACAATGCGCTTACCGGGGGCAAGACACCGAATGCGTCGCAGGTCAGGAAAATAATATCTGTGGGGTGGCCCGCCACGCAGGGGATTTTGGCGCTGCGGATAAATTCTATGGGGTAAGCGCCCCGCGTGTTTTGCGTAATGCTGGTATTAGTAAAATCAACGGTGTGATCTTCTTCAAGCACCACGTTTTCCAGGACTGCGCCGAAGCGCAAAGCTTGAAAGATGTCAGGTTCGGATTCCGGCGTGAGGTTGATCGCTTTCGCATAGCAACCGCCCTCAATATTAAATATACCTTCGTCACTCCAGCAATGTTCATCATCGCCGATGAGGTTGCGCTTGGGGTCGGCGGAGAGGGTCGTTTTACCTGTCCCGGAAAGGCCAAATAGGAGGGAAGAGCGTCCGTTCTGTTTGTCTGCCGTAGCCGAGCAATGCATAGAAAGGATGCCGCGTTTTGGCGCGAAATAATTAGCGACTGTAAAAACGCCTTTCTTCATTTCGCCGGCATACTCGGTGCCCAGAATAACAAGTTGTCGATCTTCCAGGCTGAGATCGACGCTAGTTTTGGACCCCATGCCAGCGGTTAGTCGGTTAGCCGGAAAGGCGCCGGCGTTCAAAATAACCAAATCGGGTTTACCAAAGTCCGTCAGCTCCTGGTGAGTCGGACGAATGAGCATGGTGTGCATGAAAAGTGCATGGTAAGGCCGCGAGCAGATGACTCGCACTTTAAACCGGTATTTGGGATCCCAACCGGCAAATCCATCAAAACAGTAGAGGCGTTCGCGGGTATTAAGGTAATCGCAAGCACGTTCGCGATTGATGGCGAATGTCTCTGGTTCGAGTGGGATGTTGACCGATCCCCACCAGATATCATTCTGGGAATCCGGATGTTTTACCACCCGTTTATCTTTGGGTGAGCGCCCAGTTTTTCCACCGGAATAGGCAACCAAAGCACCATTGTCGGCGACGCTAGATTCCTTGTCGAAGTGGATCGCGTGCTCATAAAGAGCGCCGCATGAAAGATTATGGTGAACTTCCCTCGCGGTAAGTCCGTATTCGCTAAGATCAAAGGTACTCATACAAACTAGGGGGTAGCGCTATTCATTTTGATGCAGGCCCCAGGAAAAAGTTAGGTTTCCTGCCGAACCAGTGAGCAAACTACGGCCTGCGATCAGAGCTTTATATTGTACCTTGGTGCTACTTTAGCTGACGCCCTGCGATCCGCGATCTTTGAATGAGTCAGAGCGTCGGGTTTGCGGGAACGGTAATGAGACGGACCAGGGTTCCAACGCGTCCAACCGGATCCTTAGCCGTACCTGCGGCCCAACGGAGGGGCGTCGCATTCCCGGTTGGCATGCCCAAGCGTGTCTGCGACCTAAGAGTGAGCCCAACTTTTTTACTGTGCCACAACCGCGACGCCCCGGGGAACCGTGCCACGCCGCTTGAGGTTGCACGTTTGGTGGTCTGGTCACGCGATCAAGGGAGCCGCGACTAGCACACGGTTGAGACGGAGTGTGTCGTGTATGGAACAACGCCTGCGGTAATCGAGCGTGGAATGCGGCTCCCCTCCGTTCTAGATGATGGATGACAACAAGTTAGTCCCTCGGTGAACCCTTGGATTGCGCAATCGCGTGTTGCTTCTCCTGGACACACTGCCGGTTCCCGGCCCCTAAGGGCCATGGCGAGTGCAGTGTGAAGATTTACATTCGGGTGGATGAGTTGTGTGGTTTCACCTCTGGTGCTTGAAATCGCCAAACAAGTCGCTTGTCACGCGCGAGAATTGTAAGACTGCAGACTGCGCAACTAACCGATGAACTGGCTTTTCGAGATTTATCGCACGCATAGTGTTGCGCATGCGATCTGCATCCTTGCCTTGGTTTGTGTTGCGGGAATGGCGTTTGGAAGTCTCAAAATCCGCGGTGTCGGGTTAGGGACCGCGGGGGTGCTGTTTGCCGGTATCCTCACGGGGGCCTTCAGCAAGCCGGTGGATCATGCCACCCTCGAGTTTGTGAAAGAGTTCGGGCTGGTCTTGTTTGTCTTCACGATTGGGCTGCAACTTGGACCCGGTTTCCTGGCTTCCCTACGCGATCAGGGACTCGTTCTTAACGCTTTAGCGGCGACCGCGGTTGCGCTAAGCGCGATCACGGCTCCGCTCCTGGGCCGGCTGATGAACATCGATTCCGCTGCCGTGCTTGGTCTGTTGTCCGGAGCCACTACCAACACACCCTCATTGGGGGCCGTTCAACAAACATTGACGACCCTGCCCAATATCTCGCCGGAGCGCCAGGATTTGCCGGCACTTGCCTACGCGGTCTCGTATCCAGTCGCTATCGCGGGTATCATCGGCAGCCTGCTGGCGCTGAAATCTTTTTTTCGGATCGATCCCACCAAAGAGGCCAAAACGTTTGTTGCCGAGAGACGTTCAGCCGCTGAGCCTGTGGAAAGACGCTGCCTGATCGTTGAGAACCCAAACTTGGAGGGTGTTGCGGTCGAGGCCATTCCCGGCCGGCTGGAAACGGGTGTAACGGTTTCGCGAATTCGTAGCGAAGGTGAAACGGAGATCCGCGTAGCCACGGCGGGCACGATTCTAAGAAACGCTGACCGGATCGTAGCGGTTGGTACCAGACCGATGCTAGACCGGTTCCAACAGGTCGTGGGGAGCCGGAGCGAGGAAGACTTGCTGCAGTCTCCAGGCGACGTGACTTCGTCCACAGTCATACTGACAAGCAATCGTGCACTTGGAAAAACCATTAAGGAATTGGAACTCGATCAGTTGGTTGGCGCGGTGATTACTCGGGTGACCAGAGCTGACCTAGAGATGACTGCCGTGCCGAACTTGCGATTGCACTTTGGAGACGCGTTACAGGTAGTAGGAGACCGAGCAAGCCTGGAGAGAGCAGTTAGTTATCTCGGAAATTCACTCAAGCACCTGAATGAGACGCATTTTATCCCATTGTTTATCGGTATCGCCGTAAGCATAGGCCTGGGCACCATGCCTATTCCGGTGCCGGGTTTGCCGCAGCCGTTACGCCTCGGATTAGCGGGCGGTGCGCTCCTGGTAGCTCTGGCGCTGGGCCGTCTTGGACGCATTGGCCGGTTGGTGTTGAATATGCCGGCAAATGTAAACCTGGCATTCCGCGAATTTGGCATCGCCCTTTTTTTCGCGGCAGTCGGTTTGATCTCAGGGCCGAAATTCTTCTCAACCGTCTTTAGTCCCGCGGGTCTGCTTTGGTTAGGCAGCGGCTTGCTTATCACCATGGTTCCCTTGTTACTGGTTGGCGGATTTGCGCGTGCCGTGCTGAAGTTAAACTTCGCCGCGCTTAGCGGTTTGATTGCCGGCAGCACGACCGATCCGCCAGCGCTCGCTTTTGCTACAAATATCACCGGCTCTGATGCTCCATTGATCTCCTATGCCGCCGTGTATCCACTGACAATGGTACTACGCATCCTTTCGGCACAAATCCTCGTGTTGCTTTTGTGCGGGTGAGCTGAACGGCCGCGGACCCATAAAGAAAAAGGCTCGCGCGGAGGTCGCAATGGACGCAGAGGTAAAGGAGAGAGAATCTTGAATGGCCGGCTCCGTAGGAGCCAAATCTTTATAGCCTGCGCGGGAAAAAAAGACCAGCTCCAGAGGAGTGACATCTAATCGGGAACCACCTTCTATGTCGCTCCTAGCGGAGCCGACTCCGCCAAGGCTTCGTCGCGCCCAAATAATTAGTCAGGCGCGCCGTAGCGAAGCGAAGGCGGCTGATCGCGTTTTAGGTCACCGTTGCTATAAAGATTTGGCTCCTACGGAGCCGTTTTTCAATGGCGTGCCAGGCTGAGTCTGCGAGGCTCGCGTATGCCACTAAAAATTCGTCGAAGCGCTCAAAGCGCACCAGAACGTGTGGTATCGCAAAGGGTTGGGCAAGATTCTCTTTCCGTTACCTCTGCGTCCGTTGCGACCTCTGCGCGAGGCCTCTGTCATCGCTTGCTTCTACATCGCCAAGGAGCGGTTATATTCCCAGTTCATCCGCGCGATGTGCAAAACGGATATCTGTTGCGGACATTCCACCTGGCATGCTTCGGTGTTGCTACAGTGGCCGAAACCTTCAGAATCCATCTGCCGAACCATTCGCCGCACCCGCTGCCTGCCTTCTATTTTACCCTGTGGCAATAGAGCAAGATGGGTGATTTTGGCGGCAGTGAACAGGGCAGCGCTGGAGTTTTTACAGGTCGCGACGCAAGCGCCGCAACCGATACACGCGGCGGCGTCGAAGGCCGCCTCCGCCACGTCATGAGCGATCGGGATGCTATTGGCTTCCGGTGCACCTCCGGTGCTGGCCGAGGTATAACCCCCTGCCTGAATAATCCGGTCAAAAGCGCTGCGATCTACCTTTAGATCACACTTTACGGGAAATGCGGTTGCTCGAAAGGGTTCGACGTAAATGGTATCTCCGTCTCTAAAAGCGCGCATATGTAACTGGCAAGTCGTCGTATTCGAGAGCGGGCCGTGCGCTCGTCCATTTATCATCATCCCGCATTGGCCGCAGATACCCTCGCGACAGTCATGGTCGAATTCCACCGGACGTTCTCTTTGCCGAACAAGCCGTTCGTTCAGCGTGTCCAACATTTCCAGGAACGACATATCCGGGTTTACATCCGGCAAGTCATAGTTGACTAACTGACCTGACTTAGATCGGTTCTGTTGTCGCCAAATTTTGAGTTGTATCCGCATAAAGTGTCCCGGTCATTTGTAACTTCTTACGGTTGGAGTCACGACCTCAAAGTCCAAAGGTTCCCTATGCAGGATCGGCTCTTTATCGATACCAGCCCACTCCCAGGCTGAGGTGAATGCGAAATCCCGATCATTTCGCAGCGCTTCTCCGTCGGGCGTCTGATATTCTTCGCGGAAATGGGCGCCGCAGGATTCGTTTCTGGTCAAGGCGTCATAGCACATTAACTCGCCCAGCTCGAGGTAATCAGCTACCCGGCCTGCCTTTTCCAGCTCACTGTTTAGGTCGATACCGCCGGGGATTAGCAGATCATTATAGAACTGATCTCGCAGGGAATGGATTTTGCCGATGGCATCCTTCAGTCCGCCCTGGGAGCGCGATAATCCGCATTTATCATATAAGACGGCACCCAAGGTCTTATGGAAGTGATCTGCTGGCGATTTACCTTGGATGTTAACCAGAACCTGGAGGCGTTCGCGAACCGCTGCTTCAGATTCGGCGAAAGCAGGATGGTCGATGGGGATTGGTCCGGTTTTGATTTCATTGGCGAGGTAGTTAGGAATCGTGGCTGGAGCGATAAAGTAGCCATCTACACAAGCCTGTAATAAAGAGTTCGCACCTAACCGGTTCGCGCCGTGATCGGCGAAATTGGCTTCACCCAGCGCATAGAGCCCCGGAATGGTTGTCATCAACTCGTAGTCCACCCAAAGGCCGCCCATCGAAAAGTGCGCGGCTGGCGAGATCCGCATTGGTTGCTGGTAGGCATCGACTCCCGTAATTTTTTGATACATGCGGAAAAGATTGCCGTACTTTTCTTCTATCTTTGGTTTGCCCTGCTCTCGAATCGCTCGTGAAAAATCCAGATAGACGGCATTTTTTAGGGGACCTACTCCATAACCGGCGTCGATCCTTTCCTTAGCGGCCCGTGATGAGATATCGCGGGGGGAAAGGTTGCCAAAGGCCGGGTACCGCCGTTCGAGATAATAGTCTCGATCGGGTTCCGGGATTTCATTCGGCGAACGATGGTCTTCCCGGCCTTTGGGCACCCAGATGCGGCCATCGTTCCGCAATGACTCCGACATTAGAGTCAGCTTGGATTGATAGTCCCCCGACTGAGGCAGACAGGTCGGATGAATCTGGGTCCAGCTCGGATTGGCAAAGAAAGCTCCCCGCTTATGGGCACGCCAAATGGCGGATCCGTTGCAACCCATGGCGAGAGTGGATAGATAATAAATTTTACCAAATCCGCCTGTGGCCAACACCACGGCATGACCTCCGTGCCGTTCCAGAGCCCCGCTATCCATGTTCCGGACGATGATGCCGCGCGCTTTGCCATCGATCACTACCAGGTCGAGCATTTCATGCCGAGGCAAAAGGGAAACGGAGCCGGCCGCTACTTGTCGCATCAAAGCCTGATAGGCTCCCAGCAATAATTGTTGGCCGGTTTGTCCCCTGGCATAAAAGGTTCGTGATACCTGAACTCCACCGAAAGAACGGTTACTGAGGTATCCGCTGTACTCGCGAGCAAACGGTACGCCTTGAGCCACAGCCTGGTCGATCAGGTTCGCGCTACATTCCGCCAAGCGGTACACATTCGCTTCACGGGATCGGAAGTCGCCACCTTTGATCGTGTCATAGAACATGCGAAACACGGTGTCGCCGTCGTTTTTGTAGTTCTTACAAGCGTTTACGCCGCCCTGGGCAGCGACAGAATGGGCACGCCTGGCGCTGTCCTGAAAACACAGACAAGTCACCCGGTAACCCATCTCACCTAGAGACGCGGCCAGCGAACTCCCGGCCAGGCCCGTTCCTACTACAATTACCTGTAGCTTATTGCGATTGGCTGAACTGACCAATTTTGCCGTTGAACGATAATGCCTCCACTTATCCTGTAGTGGCCCTTCAGGTATCTTTGCGTTCAACATAACTATGATAGAGCGAAATGGACGTAGATCGGTACGAGAGCGAAACCGGCGCTAATGCCCACGCTGTAGATCCATCCGATGACTCGAACCCAACCAACAAAGCGCGGGTGGCAGACACCCAAGGTGCGAGCAGCGCTGAAAAAACCGTGTAATAAGTGATATCCCAGAGCGACCATACACAGGACATAGATCAAAACGTACCAACCGCTCCGATAGACTGTCACCACCAGGGTATAGAGATCTTCCTGACCGTCTTTGTCTATAGGCAGGTGACCAAACTGGACCTCGTACCAGAAGTCCCGTAAATGGATGATGAGAAAAAAAAGAATAACTGTGCCCAGCAACCCCATTTTCCGAGAATACCATTTGCTGCTCACACCCCGGCGGTCATACTCGTAGCGTGTTCCATGGGCGCGCCGGTTTCGAATCGTGATTAACAGGGCGTAGACAGCGTGAGCGACTATGGTGGCGAACAAGAGATAGGAAATCAGGTGGATGAAGATGTTTTCAGAGAGCAGCTTCGAATAAAAATTGAACTGCCACTGGGCCGCTTCCTTCGGCAAGAGCAGCTGCAAGTTACCTAACAGATGGACGACCAGGAAAAGGCAGAGAAACAGGCCGGTTAGGGCCATCAAATTTTTCTGCGATAATGTTCCTGACAACCAGTTCTTTGCTGGACGCAGCTCGACTGCCTCCTTTGACGTGGGTGTGATGTCCGGATTCTCGACCGGGCCATCCACGAGGGATAGGTTGGTTTCAGGGTCAAGGTCGCTGTTGCTCATGCGGATTCCTTGTTATTTGGAAGAGAACATCGTCTTACCGGAACCGCGGAGATCGCTCACGGCCTGCTTCACTCGGTCGGCCATGGCTGCTTCCGCCAGCGCAAGATAGGAGCGCGGATCGTAGACTTTCTTGTTGCCAACTTCGCTATCTACTTTTAGCACGCCGTCGTAGTTTTTGAACATGTGACCAGCGACAGCGCGGGTGAACGCGTATTGCATGTCTGTGTCCACGTTCATTTTCACCACGCCGTAATCGAGCGCCTCATGAATCTCGGTAAGCGCCGAGCCCGAGCCGCCGTGAAACACAAGGTAAAAGCGCGCTTTCTCGCCGTACGCTTTAACGACAGCGTCCTGGCATTCTTTTAAAACGCCGGGCTTCAGCTTTACATGTCCCGGTTTATAGACGCCATGGACGTTGCCGAACGTAGCTGCGAGCAGGTACCGGCCACCGATCGGGTTGAGCGAGCGCGCCACTTCCAGTGTGTCCTCGGGCGTCGTGTACAGCCTGGCGGACTTGTCACCGACGACATCGTCCTCTTCGCCGCCCACTGCACCGGTCTCGATTTCGAGCACTAAATCGTTCTTAGTAAAGCGTTCGAGCAGCCCCACCGAAATCTCGAGGTTCTCCTTCAGCGCAAGGTTGCTCCCGTCGAACATATGACCGGTGAAAAGATTCGGCTGGCCCGTGGCACGCCGCCTCTCCGTTTCCTCGACGAGCGGTAGGACAAACTTGTCGAGCTTGTCCTTCAAGCAATGGTCGGTGTGCAATGCCACGTAGATGGGATAGCGCTCTGCGGCGCGATGAACATGCTCTGCGATTCCGATTGCCCCAAGCGCCATATCCTTGAGTGCCGAGCCGGACGCAAAAGCGCCGCCGCCCGTTGAGATCTGTATGATCCCGTCGCTTTTGCTTTCCGCGAGCCCACGGAGCACGGCATTCGCGGTAGTAAGTGAGGTGACATTGATGGCTGGAAGCGCGAAGTGTCCGGCACGCGCCCGGTCGAGCATCGTGCAATAGGTTTTGTAGTCGGCGACTGGCATGGTGGTTCCTCAGATAGCAAAACCGACAGACTATCGACTGGGTCGGGGCTGCTGGGAGTTGGCTTTTATTCAATGCATTTTGCCTGCGAACTGCGCATCATCGCCAAGTTGTTCTTCGATTCGCAGTAGTTGATTGTACTTGGCGATACGATCAATCCGCGAAAGCGAGCCGGTCTTGATCTGTCCTGCGTTAGTCGCGACGGCGATGTCAGCAATGGTGGTGTCTTCCGTCTCCCCCGATCGATGGCTAATCACAGCGGCGTAGCGATTGCTTTGGGCAAGTTCAACGGCGTCCAAGGTTTCGGTGAGAGAACCGATCTGGTTCACCTTTATCAGAATAGAATTAGCGACGCCTTCCCGAATCCCCCTCCGGAGGAATTCTACATTGGTTACGAACAGGTCATCGCCTACGAGCTGGATCTTTGCGCCAAGAGCCTGGGTTAGCTTCTTCCAACCGGCCCAGTCGTCTTCCGCACAGCCGTCTTCGATCGAGATGATTGGGTACTTCGAACAGAGTTCTTGATAAAGGGCCACGAGTTCGTCTGCGGATTTCTTTGAGCCATCGGACTTCCTGAATATATAGGCGTCTGCTTCTGCATTATAGAATTCACTGGAGGCAGGATCGAGCGCGAAGAAGATATCTTCACCGAGTTTGTAGCCGGCTTGCTCGACCGCCTTGCTCATGGCATCCAGGGCATCTTCAACCCCGTTAAGGAGTGGTGCGAAACCGCCCTCGTCTCCTACTGCAGTGGAAAGTCCGCGTGCTTTCAAAACACTCTTGAGCGCATGAAAAACCTCTGCGCCATAGCGAAGGGCCTCGGAAAAGCTGGGTGCTCCTTTCGGCATGATCATGAATTCCTGAAAATCAATCGGCGCATCCGAATGAGCGCCACCGTTGATGATGTTCATCATCGGAACCGGCAACACCTTGGCGTTTGGTCCACCCAAGTAACGGAACAGCGGCAGGCCGAGTTGGACGGCAGCCGCGCGCGCAGCCGCCAGCGAAACTCCAAGAATCGCGTTAGCACCCAGTTCTTTTTTATTGGCTGAATTGTCGAGCTCAACCATCGCCCGGTCTATTGCGACCTGATCGAGCGCGTCCATGCCGCAAACCGCTTCCGAAATCTGATCTCGGACGTTCGTGACCGCTTTTATTACACCTTTGCCCAGATACCTGTCTTTCTCACCGTCGCGCAGTTCCCAAGCTTCGTGTTCCCCGGTGCTCGCTCCGCTTGGAACACTGGCCCGGCCGACCGCGCCACCATCCAATTGCACGTCTACCTCGACTGTTGGATTCCCTCTCGAGTCGAGTATCTCTCGAGCTCGAACTTTAGAAATGATTGTTGAAGGCATATGTAAATCCTTTGCCAGGTCAGTCAGGACTTTTTCGTTCGCGTTAGCACTAGTGCTTTGCGTTTTCGAAGGCGTTACCGCCGGTGACCTGCGCGCCCCCGGGACGCGCCCTCAGACAAAAGTAAACGGTTTCGGCGAGTCACAATATTGTACCTTGGTGCCATTTTAAGCCTGCGTAAAAATGCAAACTCGGTTGTAAGAGACGAGTGAGGGAAAGAAAGCAAAGGCCTGGTCCGGCGGCTGCCGGATTGAAACGGCTCCGTAGGAGCCAGATCTTTATAGCTCGTGGCCCAAAAAAAAGACATAGCTCCGTAGGAGCGAAATCTTTATAGCAATCTCAATCTGATGCGCGATTAGCTCCGTTAGGAGCGACATCTAGGGGCGTTTCTCAGGGCTAGCCAACGCCTAAAATGAGATGTCGCTCCTATGGAGCTGTGCCTGTTTTTTGGGGCACGAGCTATAAAGATCTGGCTCCTACGGAGCCGTTTTTCGCAAGTCAGCTAGGCTATTCGACGGACTTTCAGAAGATCTGCCTTGCGATTGACCCGACAACTGAACGCCAGAGTCTGATTTGATACAGAAGATGTTCAAAAGCTGATGAGCTAGCCGGCGATCAGCGGGCACCGGGTGGCAGCAAATAAAGCGTCATTGCGAAGATCAGGTAAACCATCAGCACAAGTGCGCCGACGAACCAAGTGGAACGGCCGCTGTTAGTCACTAGCGAAGCCGTGAGGGACGCGACAAGCATCATCACTACCGCGCCAGGCCAGAACTGGAGATTCATCGGCGTCGGGGCGATCAAGTAACTGACCAGTACGAGCACTGGCGCCACGAAAAGCGCGATCTGAGAGGCGCTTCCCAACGCGATGCCGACGCTCAGGTCCAACCGATTTTTGCGAGCGCCGGAAAATGCTGCGGTCATCTCCGCCGCCGCGCCGACGAGAGCTACGACGATGAAGCCCACAAACGCGGGCGTCATGCCAAAGGCGACCGCCGCCTCCTGGACCGATTCGACGAAAATCTCGCTAACTAATGCCACCAGCAGGGTGACACCGGCCAGCGTGACCAGCGCTACCGCGATCGGCCAGGGTTGTTCTTCTTCCTCGCTCTGGGTCACGCTACCGAAGAATTCGCGATGCGTCCCGAGCGAAAAGAACATCCCCAGTCCGTAGGCGACGATGAGTAGTACCGCCAGCCCCACGCTCAATTTGTTTGTAAATTCACTGCCCGCTTTGGAGTCTGCTTCGGCGACTGCCGATGGGACCAATAGGGCGATAGTGGCTAGAAAAAGCAATCCCGCCTGTAATCGAGCGCTTACTCGGTTGTATTCCTGGGTGTGGTATTTGAGGCCGCCGAGCAAAAACGATGCGCCCAGCATGAACAACGTATTGGTGACAATGGCGCCAGCGACAGAGGCCTTTACTAACATCGTTTGGCCAGCACGTAATGCGGCCAAGGCGATAACCAACTCGGTCAAATTTCCGAGAGTGGCGTTGAGCAAACCCCCGACGGCATCGCCTGTTTTGGCCGCCACGGATTCGGTAGCGTGGCTTAGCAGCGCGGCCAACGGAACGATCGCCAAGACCGAGAGTACAAAGAGCAAGGTGTGTGCTTCCGGCGAAGTCTGCCCGGCTACGAACACAATGGGTACGAAGATCAGTAGCCAGAGCAGCGGGTTGTGACGAACCTCTTTCAGTACAGCGATCATTGGTTCAGGCGGCTCCCGAGTTTCCGCGGTTCAACCCAAAGACTTTAGTAAAAACAGCGAAGAACAGACCCGTGGATAAACCGCACATAAGGATGCCTGTGAGCGCTTCTACGCCGCCCACCAGACGCCACGCTTTAGGCAACACGAGGTCGCCGTAGCCCGTAGTCGTGTACGTCACGGCGCTAAAGTACAAGGAGGTGGGTAGGTCAGGCATCCCATGCTTCCATAGATAAAACAGCGCCCAGACCGCGATCTGGAAAAGATGCATCAGGATCGTCCAGGCGGCGATGCAAATTAGCAGCCAAGTTGCCACCCAAAAGTGACCTTCAGTCGTTTCCGACCTCCCTTTGATCCAGGTTAAAGCGGCGGTCAGACCCATCGCGTGGATCACTACGCAGAGCGCCATCAGGCACCAGGCAATGGCAAGTTTCGAAAGCATGAGGCGGGGAGCGGGGCTTTCAACTGCAGAGCTAAAAACATAATTCCCTAACCCGATCCTGTTTGCTATCGGACCAAGGTACTATTTTAAGATCCGTTGAAATTCTTCAACGTTCCGGATATACCCCGTAATCGAGCTCGTCCTTTGCTCATTGGATTCCATCTACGGAGTGCTGGAGTGAGTTCCATCCAGAAAAACCCTCAATGCAACACTCGCGATTCCTTGGTGCTCCCGTAATTGTCTCGCTCTATTTCTTCCTATGTACCGCCCCTTCGTACGGCCAGGCCCACACGAAAGGTCGGGAGGTATCCCCGCTCACACCCACACTCAAGCCCGGTGAGTATATCTGGCACCCGGAGGTCTCACCGAGTGGGCCGGTGGTCGTTCTGGTGAGTATACCAGACCAGCTTGTCTATGTTTACCGCAACGGTGTGCGCATCGGCCGGTCAACGGTCAGCACTGGTAAACCGGGCAAGCAGACACCCACGGGTGTTTTTACCGTCTTGCAAAAAAAGGTCCGCCACGAGTCCAGCATTTACAAAGGGGCGAAGATGCCCCACATGCAACGACTAACCTGGAGCGGTATCGCCATGCATGCCGGCCATTTACCTGGTTACCCCGCTTCAGCGGGCTGTGTCCGGATGCCGGTTGATTTTGCGGCTAAGCTTTACTCAGTCACCAGCCTCGGGACCACGGTGATCATTGCAGACAATCGATCTGCAACCAGGGAGACGACCAATCCCGGTCTTCTGTTTTCTGGGAAAACCGGAAGCGCCGCTAGTAAATTCCAATGGAATCCAGAAAAGGCGGCAAAAGGCCCGGTGTCCATCATCATCAGCAACGCGGATCGTGCTGCCTACGTGTATCGTAACGGGACAGAGATTGGAAGGACGCCGGTCAACCCGGTTGCTCGGTTGTCCGGCTCCTATGTCTACACAGCGTTGGATGAGGTCGACGCTAACGGACAACGGGAGTGGATGGCGACGGCCAGTAGCAGCGGCGGGGCGCCGGATCTGAAAGATGTTGCGAACCGGCTTGGGATCCCTCCCGAGTTCGATGCGGACCTGCGCCAGCTCATTACTCCTGGTACGACGCTGGTTTTGACGAACTTACCGGTGAACGCCGGCACCCGAAGCGCACCTGGATTCGATATCCTGACCGACTAAGAAGATATCCCAACCGTCTCGTGGTCGCGCATACGAGCGACTAGTCCCGGTAGCGGTCTGGCAGCCGCCGGATCAAGTTGGTGGGGCGAGGCTACCGAACAGCTGTATGATTTTAACGAAGCCGCCGGTATGCGCAATCCAGCGTCTCACTACTCCAATATGCTCGCCGACTTGTCCGACGTAGCGCGATGAGTCTTGAGCCCTTCGTTGCCAAAATGGCGAAGTCGGAGCTGCGGTTTTGGGGTGTGCCAGTTTGAAGCTCGCAGACCCCCGGCTCGGCGCGCGCATCGGCCTAGCGCAGCGTTGAGACTCACCAACGTCAGCATCTCTGTTAATATTGTCAGGCCGTGCGGGAGCCTCGCCCCACCAAGTTGATCGCTGCTACCGAGGCGCGCGCTCCTCCTGTTAGGTTGACGCCTATGGGCGGCTGCCGGACCGCTACCGAAGAGTTGATGCGCATCCGCGGTCGCGAGAAGGCCGCTCCAGGCTATTGCAGCCCGGCTGCGGCCTTCAATTTAGCGGCCTCGGCTTCGGCTTTTGCTGCTGCTCCGCGTTCAAGATAGCCATCGGTGGCCACGATCAGAATGTGGTCGAGTTTCATATGGATCGCAGTAAAGCCTTTCACTACGTACATGGTCGATTCTGTTCCGTCGTCGACGACCTCCCAATTAGAATCCGAGCATTGCTTTAGCACATTCTGGATTTGGTTCCCAGTTAAAGCCTTGGCGCCGCCTACCCAATTCAGATAGGAAACCGCGTCTGCCTTATCTTGGTAAAAATGAATTTCCAGGTAGTAATGTTCGGTCTTAAACTTGTGCCATTCCTGGGGCTCCTTACCGATGACCACACCGTATTTTGCGGTGCATTGCTTAAGGGTTAAGCCGAGTTGCGCAAAGGCGGACCCTGCGGCGATCAAAGTGGCGCAGCAAACCAGAGTAATCAGCTTCATCGTTGTCAGGTATTAACCAACTCCACCTTCCCCGTATTGAGATCGTAAACGCCCCCAACGACTTTAAGCTTCTTTTGATTAACCGCGTCGCTCAAGATTGGATCTGCTGCCTGCAGCGTTTGCACGGTTAGCACCACATTTTCT